>NZ_PMZU01000062.1 GCF_003170075.1 Methanoregula sp. | reverse complement strand
GTTCAAATATTACATATATCTGCCCATTTATTGTTTTACGCAGTGTGACAAATTTTTAAAAAAGTACTACAGTATCGCGCACTATTTTTAAAAATCGCTTACTTTCCTGTGCGCTCTTTTATAAAAATATTGGGTTGTGACAGGGTTTTGTGAGGGATCCCCTGGCAGGAGTTTACTTGTTTTCCTTGAGCGGGCTTGGCCCGAGTTCTTTCACGGTGTCAACGACGTCTGTTACGACTTTTGCCCATTTTGCACCTTCCGATGCAGAGACAAACGTCATCCGGAACCGGCGGTCGTCAAGGCCGATGCTCTTCATNNTTGTAGTTGCCTTCAAGGTAGTGGCAGTCTCCGAAGTGACACCCGGAGATGAGGACGCCATCCGCCCCGTCGGCAAACGCCTTGAGGACGAAGAGGGAGTCGAGACGGCCGGTGCACATTACACGGACAATCCTGATGTCCGGGGGGTACTGGATACGGCCCCCGCCGGCGAGGTCGGCTCCTGCGTAGGAACACCAGTTGCAGACCATACCGAGGATTTTGGGTTTCCACTCGTCAGCCATTTACTGCTCACCCCCGAGCAGGAACGCATCGATCTGTGCAACAATCTGGGGTGTCGCGAAGTGGTTCATCCAGATGGCACCACCGGGGCAGAAGCCGCCGCAGGTACCGCAGCCCTTGCACTTGGCCTCGGTGACCTGCATGACTGTCCGTCCATCCTTCTCTACGAGAGAAAGAGCAGTGTAGGGGCAGAGGTTCACGCACATGCCGCACCCGGCACACCTCTCTTCGATACACGTGGCGAAGTACGGTTCGAGTTCGACCTCCCCCTTGTGGATCGGGATGCTGGCCGCGGATGCTGCGCCTTCGGCAGATGCAACCGTGTCCGGGATATCCTTCGGACCCTGACAGACACCGGCAAGGAAGACACCGGCAGTGGTGGTACCGCACGGGTTGAGCTTCGGGTGGGCTTCCTGGAGCCAGCCGTCGCCAGTACAGGAAACACCGAAGAGTCTTCTAGTCCTTTCTGTGTCTGCCGCTGGCTGGATCGCTGCTGCAAGTACGACCATATCGACTTCCATGTCGACCGGGCGGTCAAGCAGGGTATCATCGGCGTAAACGTGGAGGTTCTTGGTCTTGGGGTCTTCGAGGATGTTTGCCACGCGCCCGCGGATGAACTTTGCTCCTTCATCCTGGATGCGGTAGTAGAACTCCTCGTACGCCTTGCCGAATGACCGGATATCCATGTAGAAGATATAGGGAATGCAGCCGGGCATCTTTTCAACTAGCTGGTGGGCATGTTTCAGTGAATACATGCAGCAGAACCGCGAACAGTAGGGTTTGCCGACGCCGGTGTTGTCACGAGAGCCGGCACAGAGCACGAATGCAACTTTTTTCGGTTTCTCTCCATCACTCGGGCGGATAGGGTAACCGCCGGTCGGGCCTGATGCGCAGATGAGCCGCTCGAATTCGAGACTGGTGATAACGTTCTCGAACCGCTTGTACCCCCATTCTTCTTTCTTCTCGATGGGGAAGATATCGAAGCCGGTGGCAAGGATTGCCGTCCCTACCTTGACCTTGATAAATTCGTCCTTTGATTCGAGGTCGATTGCCTTCTTTTCAGGACCACAGGCAGTCACGCACAGTCCGCACTTGACACAGGAATCAAAGTCAATCGTGTAGATCAGGGGGACAACCTGTGGGTGGTTGATATAAATGGCCTTCCGGGGCTTCATCCCGATTTCAAAGACGTTCGGCTTGATGACCGGGCAGACTGCCTCACAGTCGCCGCAGCCGTTACAGCCGCCACCGACAATTCCGCGTGCCTCTGCCTCCGCAGGGGTCAGTACACCGCGTGCCTTCTTACGGATGGTTACATCGAAGTTCCCGATGTAGCCTTCCACATTATCAACTTCGGAATAGGTCATGAGCTCGATTTCTTTGCTCCTGCCTACATCCACCATCTTTGGTGTGAGGATACACTGCGAACAGTCAAGTGTCGGGAAGGTCTTGTCGAGCTGGGACATCCTGCCGCCGATACTTGGCGTTGATTCGATGAGATAGGTCTTGATTCCTGCTGCTGCAAGATCGAGCGCTGCCTGCATACCGGCGACTCCTGCACCTACAACCATCGCGGCCTTCTCGACCGGCACGGTCTTCGGGAACAGGTCCTGCAGGAGAGCGGCCTTGGCCACGGCAATCCTGATTGCATCTTTTGCTTTGTCGGTTGAACCCTCGCGGTCGTGCATGTGCACCCATGAATTCTGTTCACGGATGTTTGCCATCTCGAACCGGAACGGGTTGAGGCCACCCTCTTTGGTGGCGGTCCTGAATGTCGGCTCGTGGAGGCGCGGGGAACACGCGGCAACGACGACACCGGTCAGCTTGTTGTCCTTGATTGCCTTGTTAATCACAGTCTGCCCGGGCATCGAGCACATATACTTGTAGTTGTCAACATAGGCGACGTGCGGGAGGGTTTTTGCATATTCCTGCACGGCCGGGATATCCATCGATCCGGCAATGTTGGTACCGCAGTGGCAGATGAAGACACCGATACGGGCATCCTCTGGTTTGGTAGTAACACCGGGTGCTGCGACAGATTTTGCTGCCGGTGCGGGAGCCTGCTTCTTAACTTCCTGTTTCACGGGAGCCTCTTTTTTGGTGTCCTGCTTCTTGGTCTCGGTCTTTTTGGTAGTTGCTTTCTTCTTTTCAACCATGTTTCCCACCTCACAGCACCTTCTGCAGGAACGGTTCACAGCTGATCGCATGGAGGTCCAGCCCGAGGTCCTGCGGGCTCATTCCCTGTGCAAGTCCGAGCAGCTCGGCAAAGTGCAGTACCGGTAAATCGTAGCTGACACCGAACTTCTCCTTGATCTCGATCTGGCCACGGTCAAACTGAAGCTGGCAGAATGGGCAGATATCGGTAAGTGCGTCCACTTTTGCCTCTTTGAGGTTGATCAGCTTCTCGTTTGTGATATCCAGCGAGTGGACGATATCGTATCCGCGGACACCGCCGCCGGCACCGCAGCACTGCATCTTGTTGCGGTATTCAACCGGCGTTGCGCCGAGTGCGGCGACCAGTTCTTCCATCCAGGTTGGGTGCTCGGTGTTTAACATGATCTCTTTTTCAAATTCCCGGTCCTTGTGGGGCTTGGTAAGGTGGCAACCGTAGTGGACGGCAATGCGTGCGCCGGTCAGGGGGCTTACCACGCTGTCCTTGACCTTGCTTACCCCGACAAACTTGTCGTTATAGAGGAGCTCAGCGATATGGTAGACATTGATGGTGCCCTTGTACTCCATATCGATCTCCTTGAGCACCTCGTTCACGCCATCGCGGAGATCCTGGTTGTGCTTGAGTTTGTGGTTGACTTCCCAGATCGACTTGTAGCAGCCGTTACAGAGAAGGGCAATGTCCATCTTCATCTGTTCGGCAAGCACGAGGTTGCGTGCTGCCATTGCATAGAAAACGTTCAGATCGATCGAGCCGAATGCCCCGGGTGCCGGGCAGCAGCTGGCTCCCTTGAGGGGAACAAGATCGATACCGAGTTTCTTTAATCCCTTGATGGATGCAGATTCACAGCCGGGGTACCGGTTTGGCGCAATACAGCCGAGATAAAATGCGAACGTGTGGTTTGCTGTAGATTCTGACATGCTCTCTTACCCCTCCCGTTCCTTGATGATCCGGTCTGCATTTGCCTTGAGGTGGTAGTGGTCAAGGATCTTCCTGATGCCGGGCATATATTCAGGATACATGTGGGTGGTCGGCGGGTCTCGGGTGAGCCCGAGTCTCTCACGGGCTGCACGGTTGACATCGTTGTTTGGCACACCGTGGCCTGAGCTGTAGATCGCTGTCACGGTCTTGAGGAAGTTCACCGGCACGATATCGTGGGTGAATGCCATGTTCCTCATGGCCATGATAACGTCAGTGGGTGCAATATCACGCGGGCACCGGTCGGTGCAGCTGTAACAGGTTGTGCAGAGCCAGAGATCGGGATCGGTCAGTGCCTCATTCTCGAGCCCGAGCACTGCCCTCCGCATGAACTTGCGGATACGGTAGGTGCTTCTGGGTGCTGACGGGCACGAGCCGGTGCAGGTGCCGCACTGGAAGCACATGTGGGCAATGGTACGTGAAATGCCCTCAACCCTCTTTGTAAAGTCAGGTGACGAGTCCTCACGGTAATATCGCTGATCGTGGAGTTTCTTCTCCAGCGCTTCCGGATAACCTTTTGTTCTTGCCATGCTCCTCCTCCCTCACGCCTTCTCCATCATTTTCAGTCCGACCTGTCCGGCAATACTTTCCTTTACCTTCGAGGTTCTCTTCGCGAAGAGTTTCTCCTTGATCTTCTTGAAGAGGTCCGTCTCCGTGCCTTTCATCCGGATGCCGGTCCGCTGGAGGACGATAATATCCTCACCGGGGCAGGCATTCACGCAGGCGCCGCAGAGAATACAGTAGTCCTTGTTGACCGCAATGGTGGCTTCAATATTGTGTCCCATCTCGGCTGCGGGCTTCTCACTGGGGAGATAAATCGCATTTGCCGGGCAGATCTCGGCGCAGGTCGAACAGCCACCGGGGCACTTCTCGGCGTGGAATTCGATGTCGCCTTCGAAGATCTTCTCGACGGTAATTGCCTCGGGTGGGCAGTTGCGCGAGCACCAGGTACAGGTGCAGCAGTTGTCCTTTTCAATCGTGACCTTGCCGTCAACCTTGTCGGAGATAACCTCGCGTTCTACAGTGATGCACTCCTCCGGACAAGCCTCAACGCATATCTTGCAGGCATTACATTTTGCCTCGTCCCAGACAACCTCGCCTTCGATCTTACCGACTTCAGCAGTGAACTCCTTGTGTCTCACCGTGAGTGCCGGGCAGAGTGCACCGCACAGACCGCAGAGCGAACATTTCTCCTTGTCTACGGTGAATGTCGTCTTGGTCTTGATCGCGGTCTGGCGTTCTTTTGCGCCGGCAACCGGGCCCTTGTAGGTTCCTTCGTAGGCAGGGACGTTGCGATCAATGGCGTCACGCGGGCAGACCTCCTCGCAGATCGTGCACCGGACACACTTTTCATCGTCAATCTCTGCCTTCATGTCATACTGCGGGAAACCCTCTTTTTCAATGATGGGAAGCCGCTCCTGATTGTCAACCTTCAGAGTCAATGCATTGAACGGGCACATAATGACGCAGACACCGCAGTACGAGCACTTGGTCTCGTCTACATCGATGGGTGTCGCATAATTGATGGCGCCACGCCGGGATGCGCCGACCAGTCCGAGAACGATAGCCTCCTCCGGACACGAATCGACACAGATGCCGCATCCCGTGCAGGTCTCTGAATTAAGAATCAGGTTGTTCACGCTCTGAAGGAGGCGCTGCTCCATCACAACGTTGACACCATCCCTCTTTTTGGAAAACTTTGGAAACAATGCCATGAAATTAACCCTCACGCTGTTCTTCTATTGCACCTTTGCCTCTGCTCTGGTTTCCCAGGGCCCTGTCAGCCTGATAACATCATGCGGACACACCTGAACACATACACCGCAACCGGCGCAGAGTTCACCCTTTGAGTCAAGGATGATCGATTTACCATCCCGGACCTTGTAGATCTTTTCAGTTGACACCGGATCTACCGTGTGAAGTTCCAATGCGTCCACAGGACATGCAACAACACAATTGTTACAGCCGGTACAATGTTCTCTGTTAATATGCACTGCAAATGCCATGAGTTCATGCACCAGCTATGATCGATTCCAAAATCGATTATCAAAAGAGTGGTGGAAGAATCTAGATAAATGTTCTGAAATTTATCGCGGGGAACCGGCTATTTTATTCTTTTTTTTCAAGGTTTGTTCATATGCTCCCTGGCTGTGTTAAATATATATAGTATACTTTTCGGTCATGTTCCTGTGCGCTCTGATATCTACAGAATTGAATGGGAAAATTTATTCAGTAATAATTAAGGTACTGTTGTTATACCGGAGGTTATGTTATAATGGAAATCAACGGCGTTAAAATCGACAACACCTACGCAGAAGCATTCCCGACATGGGTCTGCCGGGTGATTATTACGGCAGTGACAAAAGACTGGGCACTCAAGGCAGCGACCGAGGCAACCGGATTTGCGACATCTGCAATTGGATGCCCGTGCGAAGCAGGTATCGAGAGCGTCCTTTCCGGCAGCGAGACTCCTGATGGAAGGCCGGGTGTTGCCATCCTGATCTGCGCAAGCAAGAAGAAACTTAAAGAGCAGGTCGTTGAAAGGCTTGCCGAGTGCGTCCTGACTGCGCCGACAACGGCAGTCTTCAACGGCATTACCAGTGCAGAAGAGAAGATCCCGGTAAAACTTCACTTCTTCGGGGATGGGTATGAGTACCAGAAGGAAGTAGGCGGCAGGAAGTGCTGGGCGATCCCGATCATGAACGGCGAGTACATCGGCGAAGAGGAATTCGGGATCGTCAAGGGTGTTGCCGGCGGCAACTTCTTTGTCATGGGCGAGAACCAGATGGCAGCCCTTATGGGCGCCCAGGCCGCGTCGGATGCGATTGCGGGAGTAAAGGGCGTTATCACGAGTTTCCCGGGCGGTATCGTGGCAAGCGGTTCCAAGGTCGGCAGCCTGAAGTACAAGTTTATGGTTGCATCGACAAACGAGAAGTATTGCCCGACGCTCCGCGAGAAAGTGGCAGACAGTAAGGTCCCGGCCGGCATCAAGGCAGTCTACGAGATTGTCATTGACGGGGTGGACGAGAAGAGTGTTGCCGCTGCAATGGGAGCCGGCATCAAGGCCGCAGTCCAGGTGCCGGGCGTGAAGTTTATCTCGGCCGGTAACTTTGGCGGCAGTCTCGGACCCTTCAAGCTTGAACTTGAGAAGGTTCTTTAAAACTTTTTTTATTCAGTAATTTCTGCAGTCATGGAATCCTATAAATACATTTATTGCCGAATAGTTTGTTAACGAAATTTTCGGCGATAACATGATCACGCTTACACCCGATGACGTGAAGAAGCGGTTCGGCCCGCTCTTCTCAAAGAAATTTCTGGTGATGGTTGACGAAACAGCAGGACTCGCAGAGATCCTTGAGCAGTGTCATGCCCGTGGAACTATCGAGTGGGACGCGATGAACCGGCGTCGCGCCGGTGGTGTCGTGGCCACATGTGCAGTCGAGGGAAGCACGATGACAATCCGGGCACATCTTGGCACCCACCCGGCCAATTTCGGGGCTGCGGCCGATACGATTGGCGGGCAGGCGCTGGAAGCGGTGGAAGTAAGTGGCAACGAGGTGATCACGACATGGGCCGGCATCGCAGGTGCCGGTGTCGGTGTAGCGGCATGCCTCCCGCAGGCACCGGGTGTCATCCGTGCAGAATATCCCACCGAGGACGACCTCAGGATAGGCGGCGCCCTGACCAATCATGTCCGGATCGTTTCGCCCCGGTACGAGAAGGTCTGTTTCGGCATTGACGATACGGACACAAAGCAGGAAGGCGCTACCTGGGTCATGGCGCTTAAGTGCGCAGAGGCCTGCCATATTGAGGGTGTGGAATTCCTGAACATGCGCCTTGTCCAGCTCAACCCGGCGGTCCCGAACAAGACGACAAACTGTGTAGGTTCCGCTCTCAACTTTGCCGCCCGTCCTGGCAGCATCGGAGCGCTTCGGGAGTTTGTCTGCACGTTTGTCGAGGAGCATACGTTCTCAAAGGATACCGGTATCGCATTCTGTCAGGGCATTGGGACGGTGCAGGATTCCCCGGTGGCGAAAGCAGTCAAGACCGAGATCGTGACCCTTGAGGAAGCGGAACGCGAGGCCCGGCGGCTTGGTATCGAGTACCTTGACCACACCGGGCGGAAGGGCAGAATCGGTGCGCTCGGGGCGGTGCTCTGGGGCAACCGGGGAATCGAGGCAGCAGGTCTGTATGGTGAGCATCTCTGATCCGTATGTCATCAGGTACCCGCAGATCGTTGCGGTTGCGGACGAGAGCGGAAGCAAGGTTGAGCTGATTGAATTCTTCGACTGCGTCGGGGGAGCGATGTGGACGCAGCATCATTACGCGCAGAGTCCGATTGTCGAGAGTGTCCGTGGTGTGGGATCGACGACCCGTTTCCTGCTCCGCCCCGGTGCCGTGGATCTGGCGCTTGAGGGATCACGCTTCCCTGCCGGGATCTCGGGTGTATCAGTAACGGAGCATGAAATCGCGGTGACCTATATCGGCATGGGAGGCGGCGGCGTAGGTGCGACCTCCTGCCGTGCTGCAGCAAAAGGAGTACTGCGGGAACGCTGCGATCCTGCCGGCGGGGGAAAAATTGCCGGTGCCACGATCTGGCTTCCCCGGCGCCAGCGGGTGCTGATCGGAGTAGACGACACCGATACCTGTGAGGAAGGAGCGACGTGGACGCTTGTCCACAACATCGCAAAAGCCGTTGAGGATGAACATTCGGTCTACCTCTCTCACACGATCGTCCAGCTCTTTCCTGTCGCATACCGGACGAAAAACTGTGTGAGCCTTGTCGTGGAATTTGCCACGACAGAACCGGGCCGCCTGACGGAGCGGTTCCACGAACTGCTTGAAAAATACACCCTTTCACAGAAGACCGGGATGGCAGTATATACCGGTTTTACCCCCTCTGAGGCACTTCTTGAGTACGGGAGGAACGTGAAACGGGGGGAAGTGGGACCGGATCTTGTATGGAACATTAACGATCCCTGCCTCCGTGTGATTATGGCCGGGAGGGGGATTACCGGGGCGGTGGCGGCCCTGCCCTTCTATACACAATACGAGGAGGCACTGGAACTATGCAGTGGAAAGACTTAAAGGCCCGCCTGCTGTCAGCAGGTTCTGCCCGGATCAGCGGCGAACCTGCAGACGATTTTATTGCAAAATCTACCGCAGGCCCGGGTGCCGGAGGGAAGGGTTCGGTTTTCTTTGCTATGGGCAGCCATAGGGTCAAGCTTGCGATCAATCCGTCATCTCCAGTCGAGATTGCCCACCGTGGCAGCGGTGTTGCTGACCTGTATTTTGAAGACCAGCAGATCCCAGGCCGGCTTATCCAGCCGGGGCTCCACTGCCCGGACCAGGCGTTTATCACGGTAACAGAAAGCTGCATATTCTCCTGCCGCTATTGTTCGGTTCCCAGTCTCTCCGGGAAACGCAAGACTATTGAAGAGATCATGAATCTCGTTGAATCGGTCCGGCACCGGGTCAGCGCAATCTCACTCACGAGCGGCGTTGCCGGGAGTATTGAGGATGAAGAGGCCTATGTCTGCGAAGTGATCCGGCACCTCTCTTTCTTTGACCTGCCCATCGGTGTCTCCATCTACCCGACTGACCAGACCCCGGACAAACTTCTTGCTCTCGGAGTAGCCGAGGTGAAATTCAATATCGAAGCTGCGACCCAGGAACTGTTTGCGGCGATATGCCCCGGTCTTGATTATGACCTGCTCTGGCGGGTGCTCGACCGGTCCGTTGAACTCTTTGGAAAGAACCGGGTTTTTTCCAATGTCATCATCGGACTTGGGGAGACCGATGCGGAAATGGAGACCTGTATCAACAAGCTCACGTCCCATGGTGTGATCCCGGTCCTGCGCCCGCTCAACCCGGTTGCCGGGTTTACCGGCACACCGCGCCCGTCAGCGGAACGGCTCAAAACCCTCTATACCATGCACGCCCGGGCGATTGCTGCCGCAGGACTTGACCCATCCGGTGCCCTTACGATGTGCACGAACTGCGCAGGGTGCGATCTCGTGCCCGGGAGGGACGAATGAAGGGCGTGGAGGCTCTTGCTGAAGCGATCTGTGCCTGTACCGACCGGCAGTACACGGTTCCGGGCTTCCCGGTAACGGAGCTTGGTGCGCTCACCCTGGCCGAGATGGTCATAAACGAGAAAACTGCTCTTGAATATGCGCTTGGGGACTCCCTGTCCGGGAAACGGGCAGCGGTCATCGTAAAGAACGTGGGCGTCAATGCCTGCGCCGATCCTCTCTGCGGGGCAACGGTTCAGGGTCTTGTCGGGGGCATTCTCCTTGTCGTGGGAGATGACCCCGGTTCGAAGGGTTCCCAGACCGCCCAGGATTCGAGGTATTACGGGGAACTGGCAGAGATTCCGGTGGTCGAACCGGACGAATCTTCATGCTACACCGGTGTTGAGGCAGCACTTGAGGCATCGGAAGAGTTTTCCCGGGTCGCCATGCTCCGGCTCACGCCGCAGTTGCTGGATGCTGACGTGACCGGAAGCGTTGTCTCCCGCAGCGACAGGAAAGGCCGGCTTGCAGAACGGGGATGGACGATGCATGGCCGGGCAATGGCGGCTGAAAATCTGTACCGGAAGATGTTTGCCTGGTCGGCAGCATCCCCATTAAACCGGTGGAAACGCGAACCGCTCGGCGCCGGGCCGGCACCGGGAGAAAGCGGGGTCGTAACTGTCCACCCGCTGCCTTCCCGTGCCGCGGAGGCTCATGAAGTGCACGAGCACGGCCGGCCGTTTGTCCGGGATCACCGGGGTATTCTGCCCCCGGACCTGCAGGAACCGCCAGAATCGAGGAATGTGCGGGGATTCTACAAGACTTTCTGTGCAGCGTGTCCCTTCAAACCGGTACTGGGCATCCTTAAAAAACGTGACATGCCGGTCATCTGCGATGCCGGGTGCTCGGTATTCTGTCTGAATCCTCCCTATGAACTGGGCGTGGCCAGTTACGGCATGGGTTCGAGTATCGCGGTTGCCGCACGGAGCACGCACGTGGCGCTCATCGGGGATTATGCGCTGCTCCATTCTGGGTTAAACGCCCTGATCGATGTGTATGAAAAGAGACTTCCGCTCCTGTGCATCGTGATGAAAAATCACTGCACCGCGATGACCGGTGGGCAGCCTGCCAGCGATCCCGTCCCCTACCTTACCTGGGCCGACCCGGTCATCTGCCGTGCGGAAGATGAATGCCGCCTCCGCGAGGTCATCTGTCACACGGATGCACCGGTAACCGTGGTTGTGGAAGCGAAATGCCCGCAGGGGGCACACCATGAAACCGTGGAATGTTGAGATCTGCGATGTAACGTTGAGAGACGGGGAGCAGACACCAGGGGTGTCGTTCTCCTGCGAAGAGAAGGTGGATATTGCCCGGACACTGGATGCCATCGGCATCGAAGTGATCGAGGCCGGGTTCCCGGCAGTCTCCGGGAACGAAAAAAGGTGCGTGAAGGCCATCGCAGATCTCGGGCTCGATGCACGGATCTGTGGATTTGCCCGGGCGCGGGAACCGGATATTATGGACGCCGTTGACTGCGGTGTCGATATGGTTTCTATCTTTATCCCGACTTCGGATCTTCACATCCGGCTCAAGTTCAAGAAACCCCGCGAACAGGTGCTTGATGATGCCCTTTCCATAATTGATTTCGCCCGGGATCACGGGGTCAAAGTACGGTTTGCTGCTGAGGATGCCTCACGGACCGATCCGGTGTTCTTAAAAGAGGTATACCGAAGGGCGGCTGAGCACGGTGCCGTCCTGCTCAGTTTTGCCGACACGGTGGGCTGTCTCATCCCAGACGAGATGCGCACGATCATGACTGACCTTGTCTCATCGGTCGACCGGCCGTTCTGCGCCCACTGTCACAACGATATGGGCTGTGCGGTTGCAAACACGATCACCGCGGCGCAGGCCGGGGCGTTCCAGCTCCATACCACCGTGAATGGTATCGGTGAGCGGTCGGGCAATGCCTCTCTTGAGGAGGTGCTCGTCATCTTACGGCAGAAGGGTGGTATCGACCGGTACGATCTTTCATGCCTCACTGCTCTCTCCCACAAGGTTGAGAAATACTCCGGTATTGCACTCCCGAAAAACAAGCCGGTCACCGGGGAGCTTGCGTTCTCGCACGAGAGCGGTATCCACATCGCTGCCATTCTTCAGGATCCCGCCACGTACGAGTATTTTTCCCCGGCACTGGTGGGCGGCGAGCGGCACTTCCTCCTCGGTAAACATACCGGGAGAAAGGCGCTTGAACATGTTGTGGCCACGCTTGGCTGCGACCTTTCTGAAGCGCAGATCTGCCGGTTGCTTGACCTTGTCAAGGAACATTCCGAACAGAAGTGCAGTATTACGCCCGAGGTTTTACAAAAACTGATCGGACGGGTACAGCAGGAGACAACCGTATGAGTACGCTCTCGGAGCGGATTCTCGGTGCTGCCGCAGGGGAGTATGTCGACCGGAAGGTCGACAGGGCATATGCCCATGACGGGACGGGTGTTCTCGCACTTGAAGCCTGGAATGCCATGGGGGGCGACCGGCTGGGGAAAGACTCTGATTACTATATCCAGTTCGACCACATCGCCCCGGCCAACAACAGCACAACGGCGACCCTCCAGCACGAGCTGCGGGAGTTTGCGAAACGTTCGTTCATGCACTTCTCGGATATCGGCTGCGGGATCTGCCACCAGCTGATGAGCGAGGGGATTGTCCTGCCCGGGGAGATCGTGGTCGGTGCCGACTCACACAGTGTCACGCCCGGGGCATTCGGGGCATTTGCGACGGGCGTCGGTGCGACCGATATGGCGGCAATCTGGCTGACAGGAGAGACGTGGTTCCGGGTCCCCGAATCGGTGGGTGTTAACCTCACCGGGAGGTTCACCGGTGCGGCCGAGGCAAAGGATCTCGCGCTTACTTACGTGGAAAAACTCGGCATGGATGGCGCGACCTACCGGGCGCTCGAGTTTGTGGGCGAAAGTGCACGTAATCTCTCTATCGATGAGCGTCTCGTCCTCTCAAACCTGTCCGTAGAAGCCGGGGCAAAGGCCGGTCTCTTCTATGCGGATGACGTAACTGTCCGCTACTTAAAAGAGCGGGGCCATGATGTCGCTCCACAGGTGCCCGAGTCCTGCACATACCGGCAGGAACTCGATATCGATCTTGCCGATGTCGTGCCGCTTGTAGCCATGCCCCACCGGGTTGACACGGTTAAGCCCGTGGAGGCATTGGCGGGTCTCCCTCTCGATCAGGTATTTGTCGGTACCTGTACAAACGGGCGGTATTCCGATCTCGCCCGGTTTGCCCGGCTGGTCAAAGGTAGGAAAGTGGCCGTGCGGACCATTGTGATCCCTGCCTCTGCAGCGATCCTTGAAAAGGCAATCCGGACCGGGGTACTTGCCGACATCGCCGAGGCGGGCTGCACCCTCGGGACGCCCGGCTGCGGCCCCTGTCTTGGTTATCATATGGGGGTGCTCGGCGAAGGCGAGGTCTGTCTCTCGACCGCCAACCGGAACTTCAAAAACCGCATGGGTGTCGGTGGGGAGATCTACCTTGGCTCTGTTGCTACTGCCGCAGCAAGCGCTTTAAAAGGCGAGATCACATCCCCGGAGGCGGCCTAATGCAGGGCAAAGGTACAGCGGTCTGCCTGCCGGCCGACATTGACACCGATGTTGTCATCGCCGGCCGGTACCTGCGGACAAAGGACCGGAGTATCTGGGCCACCCACGTCTTTGAGGATCTCGACCCTTCCCTTGCGGCCCGGCTGAAGGGATCGGTTATTGTTGCCGGAAAAAATTTCGGGTGCGGATCATCACGGGAGCAGGCAGCGATTGCGATCCGGGAGGCCGGGGTCGTCGCCATAATCGCACCATCGTTTGCACGGATCTTCTTCCGGAACGCGATCAACATCGGCCTTCCGCTTATCGAATCGGATCTGACCTGCAAAGAAGGAAGCACGGTCGTGTTCGACCTTTCACAGGGCTGGGTCGAAACTGAAGGAAAACGGCACACGATCCGCCCGTTGTCTCCCCGCATGAGTGAGATCCTCACGGCCGGCGGCCTTGTCGAATACTGGAGGGCTCACCGGTGATCTTCCCGGAGCACTGTAAAGTTGTCGGGCTTGCCTCGACAAGGCCCTGTGGCGACAAGGTCTATGCCCTGAGCCGATATCTCCTGCGGGAGACTGAAAGGGGATATGAACTTCTTGAGATCGCCCTTGACCCCGCGAAAAAAACCGTCATGCGGGATATCGTCTCGTCCTGTGTCCTTGCGATACCTGATGAGGTCTGCCATTACCCTGAAAAAGTGCAGCTCAACGACAGGACCCGGCTCGTAAGGCTTGCTCTTGAAAGCGGGTACCGGTGCACGGTCTTTACCGGGCTTGAAGAGAACATGACGTTTGTTCTCGATCCTGACATTTCGGGATTTCTTACCGTGCATGTCTACGATGTCATTCCTCCCCGGCCGACTCTCTCGGCAGCCTTAAAGGAAATGGAGGTGATTGGGCTCTTTGGGGAACTCTCGGTGCTCTTCGATCACCATATCCGGGACATCACCACGGTGCATGCCGATATCTATCCCTGCCGGGCTGCCGGGTATACGCGGACACTGGATGCCGACCCGATGCAGGGTGGCGAACGGGTGGCCGGGTGTCTTACGGCAACGCAGTTCTGCACGGAGTGCTACGGGACGAATTTCACTCTTGAGAACATCTGTCCGTTGGAACAGATTAAAGAAGAGCCGTTTATTGCCCGGTGTTGCCGGGCCGAGCGTGAAGGGGTCGGAACCTGGAACGGGAAGTTCGGGGCGATCGTCCACTGGGGTGCCAGTCCCGCAAAAATTGCCCGTTCGGTACAGGAACTGGTAAGTCAGTGGAGGACGAGATGACGCGGATCGCGATCGTTAAAGGCGACGGGATCGGTCATGAGGTGATCCCGGCCGCACAAAAAGTTCTTGCCGTGCTCCACCCCGAGTACGAGTACTTCCCGGTCGAATTGGGGTACCATCGCTGGGAGCAGACCGGCTGTCCCTGTGCAGACCGCGATATCGCGATGCTCAAAACTGCCGATGCCGTCCTGTTCGGGGCGGTCACGACCCCGCCGATGAAAGATTACCAGAGCGTTGTCCTGCGGATCAGGAAGGCACTCGATCTGTACGCAAACCTGCGCCCGGTCAAAAGCGATGGTTTTGATATCATGATCGTGCGTGAGAACACCGAGGGGATGTACTCGGGGATTGAAGAGATCGGTCCGGACCGTGCGACGACACTCCGGGTGGTGACCCGTGCGGGAACCGAACGGATCGTGAGAGCGGCGATCCGGCTTGCCCGGCAGCGGAAGGGAAAACTCACCATCGGCCACAAGGCAAACGTGCTCAAGTCCGATGTCCTCTTCCGCGATATCTGCATAGCGGAGGCAAAAAAGGCCGGAGTGTCATATAATGAAAAGTTCATCGATGCCCTCGGTCTTGACGTCCTCCAGCACCCGCAGGCATACGACGTGATCGTGACGACAAACATCTTTGGCGATATCCTCTCCGATGTTGCCTCATATCTTGTCGGGGGACTGGGTCTCGTGCCAAGTGCAAACATCGGCGACCGGTACGCCCTCTTTGAGCCGGTGCACGGCAGTGCTCCTGATATAGCCGGCAAAAACAGTGCAAATCCAATCGCCACCCTCCGGAGCGCTGCGATGCTCCTTGAGCATCTTGGCGACGCGAATGGGGCCGTGCGGGTGGAATCTGCAATCAGACAGGTGCTTGCTTCCGGTATCCGGACCCGGGACATTGGCGGATCGGCCGGGACCCGGGAATTCGGTAATGCGGTTCTTCGGGTTCTCGGGGAACCGGAATGACTCAGACCCTCTTTTTATGAAAACCGGTTGTACTGTGTGGGTCCGGCATGGTTTTTTTCACGCCTTATTGCATTGAACGGTTTCAACAGGGATTGTTACAGGCATTGTCCTGACCCCGTCGCATGCATTGCGATTATCCGGGAGGATCGGTATCGATCCGGGTTATTCCGGCAGTCCTGTCTTTGTTGTGGAATCAGCCAGAAGATGGAAGAGATATCCAAGGGCAAAGCAGGAAAGTCCATAGACAATGGATGCATGGGGAATAAGCGGCGATGGCAGGAGACTAATTGCCGCAGTTATACCAAAAATTCCTACCATGCATTTCAGCGCTCGTTTGCTGTGGAATATTCCCCGGTGTTTCCAGCTGGTCGGCGCTTCAAGGATATCCGGCATTATTGAACCGGTGGCCACTGTGAAAAATCCGAGGACGAACGTTTCAGTGGTGGTCTCACGTATGAGGCCGAGTAGGTACGCGTAACCAAAAAATGCCAGTATCCCTATTACGAGATGCACACCTTTCCTCATTCAGGTATGGTGTGATCGTTGTACGGTGATAAGCACCGGCCGTGCATGGTGAAAGTATCTTGTGGCCATTCTATCGTTGGAGTATTCTCAGGTTTTGGCTCATTCAACACTTCACATTCTGATATCCAGGTCCTCATTCGTTTCGTGCAAACTGCGGATCATTTCCGCAAGTTATACAACCGATCCGGTTCGACTATTATGGTTAGGAGCGTCACGACGCATGGATATAGGTACCTTTTGGTCAGCAGCGGCGATACCCCTCCTGATCCTCATCGCCCGGATCGCTGAAGCAAGCCTTGAATCGGTCAGGACGATCTACATCAGCAAGGGGCATTCGAACCTCGCAGCATACGTCGGGATCGTCAAGACCGGTATCTGGTTGATCTCTACCGGACTTGTACTCACCAGCCTCACGCAGTACTGGAACCTCTTCGCATACCTCGCAGGCTACGGTATCGGGACAGTGCTCGGCATGGCGATCGAGAACATCATCTCGATAGGCTACGTGATCGTCAGGCTTATCACTCCCGCTGATCCGCAGACCATCATGTCCCGTCTCTCCATGCTGGGCTATGGCATGACCCGGATAGAAGGCACCGGCAGTTTCTCCGGTTCGGTCAGTATCATCTTCATGATCGTTCCCAGAAAAGAACTCTCCCGGCTCCTCTCGATCATCTCCCGGGAATACCCGGATCTTCTCTATACCATCGAAGATGTCAGGAATATCAAGGATGGGGCGAGGATCTTCTATAAGGATCCGAAACGTCGTATCCTCGGTTTCTTTGGGATGTGACATCCCGTTGTCTATATCAGCATCAGAAAGTCTATCATCCGCTGCCCCCATCAATCAATGAGGGGAGAAGACTCCAAAATGAAGTATGGAACGTCACATGCCTCCGGTGAGGCCGGTACCATCACCATCTTCAACCCGAAAACCGGCCGTGTGGAAGATGTAGTTCCGATTGTAAAGACCGACGCCGGGTGGCAGGAACAGCTGACGCCTTTGCAGTTTGCGATTGCGCGAAAGCGGGATACGGAGTAGCATTCACCGGCAAGTATCATGACTGCAAGGCACATGGCATCTACCAGTGTGCCTGTTGCGGTACGGCGCTCTTCTTATCTGAGACCAAGTTCGATTCCGGTACCGGCTGGCCAAGTTTTTCTGCACCGGTCTCTTCACTCAATATCCGCATGAGTATAGACAGATCAAATGGCATGGAGCGTACTGAAGTCCTCTGTGCCCGGTGCGGAGCACATCTCGGGCATGTATTCGATGACGGTCCCCCGCCCACAGGCAGACGCTATTGCATGAACTCGGCAGCTCTTGTACTCCGGCAAACGCCCCTGGCGACGGACCCGGCGGGCTGACCTGGATCTGCTTTACCCTAAAAAAAAGTCAATCTGGATCTCACGGTCTTTGTTTTTCTGAAGTACGTAATCATCAGGCTATGTATTTTGGCCTGGAATCCCGTGGTTTTTTGGGAATGCCCGCCCCAGATTAAAAGTAATTCATGGATCTTTTCACCAGCCTCCTTATCGGAATTGGACTATCGATGGATTGTTTTGCGGTGTCGCTTGCGATCGGCACGACAACACGATCACAACTCCGGAAAACCGCACTCGTCATTGCAGCCAGTTTTGGTTTTTTCCAGGCAGGAATGACCATTGTCGGCTGGATTGCCGGCACATCCCTCTACACTGTAATATCTGCGTACGATCACTGGATAGCATTCCTGCTTCTCGCCGGTATCGGGATAAAGATGATCCACGACGGGATGAAGGAGGAAACCGGGACACACTTTACAGGTCTCCATGTGATTCCGGTACTTCTGTTGTCGGTTGCGACCAGCATTGACGCTCTTGCCGCTGGTGTCTCGTTTGGAGTATTGGGATATTCGGTGTTGGTACCAGCGATTGTGATAGGCCTGGTCTGCTTCGCGTTTTCTTGTACCGGAGTGATGTGTGGTATGCGGCTCGAAAAAATTCTCGGGAACAAGACAGAAATCGCCGGTGGTGTGATCCTTATTATGATCGGTGCTCAGATCTTATCAGAAATTTTCCCCGTCTGACGCGGTTGCTGCATGCCTGGGCGGCATCCGTCCGTGGTCTTTATGTGGTTATCCGCTAACGGATGAGTGGAAATTATGGAAAAAAAGGACGATCTGAGCGGGATCGAGACGATCATCGGGTACCATTTTTTTGAGCGGCAGCATCTGATCCGGGCCCTGACCCACCCGGCCTATGCAAACGAACTGATCCAGAAAAACCGGATCTGCCTCACTCAGGATGCCTACAGTACGCTCGGCGACGCGGTGCTCAAGACCAGCCTCATCCTGTTTTTAATGGAGAAAGGCCTTCAGGACAAGGGCACTATTACGCAGGCAAAGGAACAGCTTGAGGATAACCGGAGCCTTGCCAAAATCGGCCGGCGCATGAAGATCAAAAGGTTCATCCGGCTCGGGCGCGGGGAAAAGGACCTTTGGCAATCCGGGGAAGATACAATCCTTGCCGACACCATGGAAGCCATTATCGGCGCGATCTACCTGGACAGCGATGCCGGCCTGGGGGTGGTCAGGCAATGCATCGGGACATGGTTTGAACCCGAACTTGCGCGGATAAAAAGGGAAGAACTCCCAAAAAAGAAGATTAAACCTCCTCTTTCCTCGACTTCCAGACGTGCACGACCCAGATGAATGACCCGGCAGTCGCTACGATCGTCGACCCGATGAGGAGCGGTACGTACCACCACTGTGCTGCCATCTGCCCGGCCATGATCCCGCTCCCGGCGATGGTTGCGATGGTGTTGGGGACCAGAAAGGCGGTGCCGAGCACGGTCAGGTAAGCGGTAACAAGGGCAAAACGGTTGTTGAGGCTCTGGAGCTGGTTGTTGTAGATGCTCTGCATCACCTCAAGACCCGAGGCGAGCACGTTTGACATCTGCTCGGAGAGCTCGATATGGCGTTCGATGTTGTCCGAGAGGATCCCGATCCGGCCCAGCAGTTTCTCATCGTTTGTGATCAGGTCAGCGTCCCCGTACTGGAGCGAGTTTATCACGTCTTTTGTCGCCCAGAGCACGTTGAGGTAATCGATCAGCACGTGTTTCATACGGTAGATACTGTGGGCGAGCTGCCTTTTTGCGATGTTCTCCTCGATAAGGGACTTGCTGATCGCATCGCCGTGCATTTCGATCTCTCTGAGGTACTCGAAGTTACGGTCGTTATTCTCGTCGATGATCCGCTCAAGCATTAGGGTGATCTTGTCGCATGTGCACTCGGAACTGATGCGCTTAAAAAACGGCTGGGCATACCGGGAGAACCGGAGCAGGCGATTAATATCCTCGGAATGGACTGTCAGGATAAAATTTTCGCGGATCAGGACAAAGAGCGGGTGGACCGTCATATTGTCGCTCTTCATGGTCACTGACGGGAGCATGATGCCAAGTTCGGTATCATAGTCCTCGTATGCTGAGTAGAAACCCGTGGAGAGCTTGGGGATCGGGAGTTTCGTGAACCCGGCAAGCTGGGCGATCTGCTCGATATTCAGTGCATCATCCTTCGTGCTGTAATCGATCCATGCGATACTTGCACTAGGAATTGCCGCAAGGTATTCCTCCAGCGGGCAGTCGATGAGCCGGTCGATCCTGCCATCTTTGGACAAAATAATGCAAAAGTTGAGCGGAATCGGACCTGCAGCCTGCGGGGACGATGCTTTCTGGGGATCTTGCGGGGACTGGGGGGTGCTCTGCATCTTCGTGGTGGCACATCCTTTGAATATGACCGGTTCACCGGTCATTCCTGCGATAGCTGTTATTGCGAGTGGGAGTGTATAAACGTAGCCGGAGACCTACGAGACGTCCGAGCAGGCCCCGCCGTCGCAATGCGAACACTCATATCCGATGCCTGCACTACGGGTGGTACAGGTGGCATGATGGAGCAGCAGCCCATGATCCGGCCCGGTGGGCCGGCACGGAATTTCTCGCTTAAGGATCAGAACGACAGGACCTTTGATCTGTATGAGCAGTCGGGAAAGAGGGTTCTTGTCTCGTTTCACCCGCTCGCATGGACGCCCTATTGTGCCGCCCAGATGCAGTCGCTCGAGGAGAACCGGGCACTTCTCGCATCGCTGGATACCATCGCGGTCGGGATCAGTGTCGATTCTCTCCCGTGCAAGAAAGCCTGGGCAGAAAGTCTTGGGATCACCCATACTCCTCTTCTGTGCGATTTCTGGCCACATGGCAATGCTGCCAGGACGTACGGGATCTTCAGGGAGGCAAACGGTTTCTCCGAACGGGCAAATATCGTCATCGATGGGAACCAGAAGGTTGTCTTTGTGAAGATCTACCCTGTTCACAGCGTCCCCGATATCAAAAAAATCATTGGGTTCTTACAGCAGTCGAGAACGGCGTGATTGTCAGGCCGCATCCCCGGTGTACCTGTACTTGTCGCAGGAATTGCATCCTCTTTATGGTGGACTATCCCACAGGGGTGTCACTAGGTATATCCGTTCAGCAGGTGACATTCCGTCCATGAAAATCATCCGGATTATGTGTTCCTGCCTGATGGTTTTGCTTGTTCTGATCTGCGGCTGCATGGCTCCTGTTGCTTCTCCTCCAGATTCTCCCACTTCTCCGGCAACCACGTCCATTTCGACACTGGTACCTGCGGCAGCTGAACATTTTACCCTCACCGTGGACTCGGTCGCACCCGGTGCCACGCTCCCTCAGGAATTTACCTGCACCGGGTCGTCCCGGACGCCCGGCGTCTCCTGGGAAAATGCCCCGGCAGGTACCAAGAGTTTTGTCCTGATCCTTGACGATCCGGATGCACCGTCTGGGACGTTTACCCACTGGCTCGTTTACAACATCCCCCCGGATGCCATGAGTATCGATCCGGGTCAACCTGACGGGAAAGTGCTGTCCGACGGGGCCCAGAACGGTGTCAACAGCGCAGATTCACGCGGGTATTACCCGCCCTGTCCCCCGCCCGGGAAAACCCACCGGTATATTTTCCGGCTGTACGCGGTTGACATGATCATCTCCCAGCCGAACGCTGACCGCTCTTCCATCGACTGGGCACTTAGTGGTCACATGCTCGGGGAAAGTCATGTAGTTACGACCTTTAAACGATAACAATCTACGGTGCCTGACCTTCATTTTTTGGATCTGTACCCGCCGGTTCGCGGACCGACAGGATAAATATAGCACAGACTATGAGTGCGAGTATACAACTTGCAAAAAATCCCGCGATATATCCGACCATAGTGACAATAATCCCGGTTAAGAGCGGTCCACCGGACTGGCCGATATCCATGATCGATGAGAGAGCACCCATGGACGCCCCGATCTGTTCTTTCTCTGCAACATCCGCGACATATGCGCTCGTTGCGACCGTGGAAAGCGACATGCCAATACCAAAGACAGCGCTGACAAGGAAGAACTGGGCAAACGATACAGCAAGGGGGATTCCTGCGACAGCACCACCGGTAATGGCGAGCCCTGCAACGATCTGGATACGTTTGTCCACCCGGTCCGCGATCCTGCCAAAGAACGGCTTTGTCCCGGCAATGAAGACTACCTGTGCAGCAAAGATGATACCCGTCTGGTACGCACCGATTCCCAGACTGAAAAGATAGAGCGGGAGGAAGGTTTCGACAGCCCCGAACGCGAAATAGGTCGCCATGTCAACACAAGCCGTGCCCCGGAGCCGGCGGTTGGAAAAGAACGTGACAAAACTCTCGCGGAAAACACAGAACGGGAGGGTATCGAGCGGGAGCGACTGTTTTTCCGTATAGAGCAGCGTCATGATAAAGACCGGCACCGCGGCAAGCGCTGCGGCGATATACACAACCCGGTACGGCAGCAGTCCGGGGTACATGGCGAAGTACGAGATGATGGCGCCTCCTGCAAGCGGTGCAAGCGCCCGGCCGACGAGCGTTGCGGAAGAGTACTGTCCGAGCATCTCTCCCTTGGTCACCGGGAACCGCTCGGCAATAACTGCGGAGATGACCGGCCCGAGGATCGCTGTTGCCGTCCCGTGGAAAAACCTGACCGGGATGAGCCAGAGCGGCGCTGTAATAAACAGATACAGCACCGGAGCGATAAGAAATACCGCGCCTGATGCGACAAGCAGCCGCTTTCTTCCGATATGATCGGAGATCACACCTACAGGAAACGAGAAGAGGATGCCGGCGAGCGGGGAGAATGCCGCGATAAGGCCGATGATAGTACTGTCGGCCCCGATTGCCTGCGAGAAAAGAGGCAGCACCGGGTTTTTCGAGATGGTCGTCGAGAATATAGAAAAAAAGCCCAGCAGGAAAAGGTAATACATCATCCTTCGTTCAGGGACAAAGGCACGTGCCACCGCGGTATCACGCAGATTCATTGCTACCGTGAGTGGTTGGGTGCACCGTCATCATAAGGGTGTCTCTTGCGGCTCATAATCCAAAGAAGCGCCTGTGTTATTTTACTGATATAACAGGAAATAAAAAAGAAATGCTCACGGCCGGGGCTGCTGCTGGGTGGCGCAGTGGAATGTCCCGAATCCCTCGACCATCGCACGGGCATTTACACCGGTTACAGTCCGGTCCGGGAAGATTTCCTGGATGATACGGAGTGCCTCCTCGTCATGGGAGTCGTCAAAGACCGGCACTATCACCACGGTGTTCCCGATATAGAAGTTCGTGTAACTTGCCGGGTACCGTTCATCGTCACTGATAATCGGGGCAGGCATCGGGAGTTTTATAATAGTGAAGGGTTTGTTCTCCTGATCGGTCGCCCGGGTCAGGATCTCGTAGTTCTCTTTGAGGGCCGCGTAATTCTCATCTGCAGGATTTTCTTCGTACGCACAGACAATGGTTGATGGTGAAACAAACCGTGCGATATCATCGATATGGCCATCCGTATCATCGCCGGTCACACCGAGGTTCAGCCAGACGATCTTTACCGCTCCGAGATATTCTTTGAGATAGTCTTCGAGATCTTCCTGTGTGAGTTTCGGGTTCCGGTTCGGGTTGAGGAGGCAGGCGCGGGTGGTCAGTACCGTACCCCTGCCGTTGGTATCAATTGAACCGCCTTCGAGAATAATTCCCGGCCGGAAAACGGGCAGGTCAAGCCACCGGTTCATATCCTTTGGGACATTTCCATCGGCGATCTGCTCTTCGTATTTCCCGCCCCACGCGTTAAACTCCCAGCGGACCATCGCAGTTTTTTTCAAGGCCGGGTTCACCACGAATGTCGGGCCGTAATCACGGATCCATACATCGGAATAGGTGATTGTCCGAATTGTGACCCGGGACAGGTCGATACCTGTGCTTCTTAACCGTGCCTTTACCATCCTGTTTATCATGGGGTTGGGGACAAAGAGCTCGACACGTTCGGATGGCGTGACTGCAGCAATAAATCTGATATACCCATCCTCCACCTCCTTAAGGTGAGGGAATGTGTTTTTGTTATGTGGCCATGATAGCCATACGGCATCGTGCGGCTCCCACTCCGCAGGCATGAAAAAGCCCAGTTTTCTGGGGGTATCTCCTTTGCGGGGAATGGGTGCCGTCGCATCGTGTTCCGGCACCCGTGAGCAGACGGTGCCGTAAGTATCGGGACGGCGGTTCCTGAAAAACCCCCACGAGTCCCTGATTGCGGTGTTCATCCCCACATCGATATGGGCGACAACAGTCTCTTCCGTATCTCCGGCATGGGCAAGCAGTTTTCCAAACGCATCGCAGACAAACGATCCCCCGAAGAACCGGATATCTCCTTCCTGTCCCACCCGGTTGACCGCAGCTACATGCACGCTGTTTGCGATTGCATGGCTGCGCTGGATCAGTTCCCATGCCTCCTGCCAGTCTCCTTCTCCCGGTGGTTCCGTACAGAGGTTTCCGATCGCTGTGGGGTAGAATATCATATCCGCCCCGTCAAGGGCCACGCACCGGGCCGCCTCCGGGAACCATTGGTCATAGCAGATGAGGACAGCGATGCGCCCGTACCGGGTGGCATGCACTGCATAGTAATCTCCCGGATAGAAGTAGCATTTTTCAAAGAATCCCGGATCCTGCGGGATATGGACCTTGTGGTAGGGTGCATGAAGGCTTCCGTCGGCATCGATCACAACCGCTGTATTGTAGAACCGTCCGGATGGGGTTCTCTCGAAAACCGGGACGATGATGACTGCTGCATATCGCCGGGCGAGCCGGGCAAATGCCTCTGTCGATTCACCGGGAACGCTCTCGGCAAACTGATCCGCAGGTATCCCTACCTGCTGCGGGAAGTACCTGGTACGGAACAGTTCGGGCAGGCAGATGATCTGTGCCCCGTTCTGTGCAGCAGTCTCCACACGTGCAAGCGCCGTTTTAAGGTTCTCATTCATGTCCGGCCTGATCTCCATCTGGATGAGCGCGACCGTAAGAGTGGTGTGATCCATGCGCGTATGCTCTTGCTCTAGAGGGTTATTGCTCCATAAATATCATGCTATCCAAAGATGACCATTTCGCGGGCTTCCTCTCGTGACGGCAGGGCATCAGTTAAGGTTATATGGTATCGCCATTATCCGTCTTCTGCGAGGTTGACTTCCTCTTCTCGAGCCACTCGGTGAACTGGCCCATGAGGGAGAGCACAGCCGGCATGATGAAGATCGCGCCGATGAGGGAGAACCCGACCGCGATCAGGGTTGAGACCCCAAAGTTACTTGTGATGGGGAAACTGGCGAGGCAGAGTGCCGAGAACCCGAAGAAAGTAGCGAGGCCCGAGACCGTAATCGCGGTTCCGATTCTGTTTACACTTTCCTGGATTGCGGCAACATGGTCGTGGAGCCGCTCCTCCTCCTCGCTGTACCGTTCCATCACGAGAATGGTATACTCAGCAGCCACTCCGATGGTCATGGAGCCGAGAGTTGCAGTCAGCGGAGAATACGAGATACCCAGAATATACATCGCCACCGAGTTCCAGCCAACGACCAGAACGATCGGAATGAGCGGCGAGATTGCGTGGATATGCCGGTACACGAGGGCAAGGAAAACAAAGATCAACCCAAAGCCGAGATAGGTCATCTCATCCTTGGAGGATGAAAGACCCCCAATCAGAGTGGTAAAGAGATCAAAGCTCCCCACCGGCTGGACAGTGATGCCCGGGAGCGGTTGGAGGAACGAGATATCATTCACCATCACTTTCTTGAGGTTCTCCTCCTGGGGAATCTGGAGATTGATCATTCCAAACTGGATGACGCCCCTCATCGAACCACTGAGGTATTGGTCTTTCACACTGGAAGGTATTTTATCAAGCGCGGCATCCAGCTGGCTCTGGGTCTGGGGCATCTCCCCGCCATTGTAAGCGAGGATGTACGTGACGATACTGGTCGATGAGGTCAGTTCCGCGTGTCTGGAAAGTTCATAATCCTGGAACGATTTCATCCATTGTATCGTATCGAGGTCCGTGACCCTGCCACCCTGGACGTAGAAATCGGCGGTACTCATTGCACCGAGGACACGTGTGACTTTGTCCATCTGGATCTTTGCCGGCATGTCGCTGGGGACGAAATTGTTCTGGTTAGCCTCAATGGCGATGAGCGGGTCGAGCTGGAACCCGATTGCTGCGATGAGCGCTGCAATAAGGAGAATCGGGACCGGGTTTTTTGCGATCTTGACGGAGGTGCTGGTGAGGAACTGGCCATATGACCAGGATTTCTTCTTCGGGGCCGGGAGCGTATCGCAGGCCTCCTCGCCGACTGCATAGCAGACCTGTGGAGCCTGCTGCTTTGGCTTGTAGTGGATAACCTGGGCGACGGCCGGTATGCCCACGAGCGAGATGCAGTAACAACTCATGATCCCGATCATGGCCACCAGCCCGAACGACTGCACCATGGGAACGGTGGAGATGAACATTGCCGTAAATCCGAGCGACGTGGCCAGCATGGCGTACATCACGGCCGGCCCGGTGCGGGTGATGGTCATATAGACCGCATCATCCAGCGAACCTTTCCGGGACTCCTCGTCCAGCCGGGCGTGGAACTGGATCGCGTAATCAATCCCGAGTCCGATCATGACCGGGAACGCCCCCATCACCGCCATGTTGAGCTGGATGCCAGCCAGGCCCATCAGGCCAAGGGCTGTGCTGAGACCCAGGCCCACAAAAACGACCGGCAGGAACCGGTAGCTGACGTAGGAGAAGAGCAGGCCCATGACGATGACCATCAGAATCATGGCGGCACCGATCAGGACCCCCATCTGGGATCCCATCGCCGCTTTCATCTGGGCGGTGAATGCAGGACTCCCCGAGACTGATACTTTCACGCCAGCCGGTGGCTGGGAGTTATCGACAAGGGACTGGATATTGTTGAGGGTGGCAGTTTTGGTATCATCCGAGAGGCCCTCACTCATTGGGATCTGCACGAGTGTCAGGACGTTTGAGGGAACGGCAACCTCCCGGGTCGCTTCGGGCATCTGCCGGACGAGTGCATCGATCTCCCCTTTCGACTGGGGAAGCACGCCGTTATTCTCACTTTTAAGGATATCCACGACGCTGGATGCGCTGGCAATGTTTTGCTGCTGCCGGATATCTCCTTCCAGCCGGTTCATGTAGTTGAGCACGTCAGGATTCAGGGGATCGCTGGTCTCGACGATCAGGATAAGGGAATCTGCTGCAAACGTATTGGTGTACTGGGTGTTCGCGATGCCTTCCGGTGAATTCTTGTCCAGGTAGGTATCGTTGCCGGTCGCCATGGTGATCATGGTCATGCCAACAAGGGCAATGATGAAAACCACACCGATGATACCGACCACCAGTCTGGGCCGGTGGTTGACCGTTCGCGCAATTTTATCAAAGATCTGATCGATCATGGTAGTCCTGTTTTATGGGGGGTTACCGGTCTTCCGGAACTCGTTATCTTCTCCCGTGGTATCATGGGAATATACCTGTACCAATTTTTCCCCGGTGGAGCCAGTGTAGAAAAGGTGTTACTGGGGTTTGAACCGCTTTGTGTAGATCAGGTAACCAGCAGCGGCAAGCACAACCAGGATGATCGCGATAATAACCGGCAGGCTGAACAGGTCAGTAACACTTTTTGCCGGGACGACATGAACGTTGACTTTCATAGGGTCGGAAGTAAACTGGTTATTAAGCGAATCGCGGTAGATAACCTCGGAATCCAGCCCGTACTCTTTTGCCGTTGCACCTGCATCGACCGAGACATCAAACGCCGCTTCGCGGATGTCGCCAGGAGCCATCGTCCCTAAAAAGGCGGTATCGTCATTGCTCGTGAACGGGTCGACAGCGCTGATCCGGGCCTGCGCGTTATAGGCAATCGCCCCGCCGGTGTTCTGGTACTGGACCGTGAGCACGGATTTATCCCCCGGAGAGATGGTGGTCATTATTGGGGTAACGCTGAAGTCCACTTTTTCACCGACCGGAACCCCGACGGTCTCGATCGCGGAATCCACGTAGTCTCCTTCAGAATTCTTGTAGTTTACCAGCACATCGAGCGGGTACGTCTTCTGCTGGGCATCGCTTGATACCATGACCCGGAACCGGCAGTCGGTAACAGCGCCAATGGGGAAATCCCCGATATAGACGCTCCCCTCCGTTGGCGTAACCGGGCTCTGGCCGTTTTCCTGGATCCGGACTACCGCGTTCTGGCCATCTTCATACCCGACATTCTTTACCGTTAAATTGATGTACCCCTCGTTCCCCGCGTTCAGGTTCTCGGTTTCAACATCAGGAACCGCAATCTGGACTTCGGCTTTTATTTTGATCGGGATGCTGACACTCTCGTTAATATTCTTGTACTGATAGGTGAGCAGGTCGGTGCCTTCCTGTTCTGCCTGGTACAGGTAGGTGTAATTCAGAACGACCGGGATCTGGTAGGTTCCTGCAGGGGCATCCTGGTTGACCTTGATATGGAACGTCGCGGTGGCGCTGGTGCTTGCCGGAAGATCCCCGACGACCTGCGGGTCAGCCTTGACAACGAGGGGTGCATCGGCCGCACCCAGGGTCACCGTCAGCTGTTTTGCCGTGTTGGAGAGGTCGTTGGGGTCGACAATCCCGGACTGGACGATCTTGAACTGGTTGAGCCCCGTGTTCTCGATGACGACCTGCAGGTTGATATCGTCGCCCGGGGAAAACTCGTTGGTCCCGGAGATATGCGCGTTCAGCTCAGGGCTGCCGGCCATGTATTTTGTCCCGGCAAGGGCCGGGGTGACCGCTAGCACTGCAAGAACGATCGATACGAGGCACAGAAACCACAGGGCGCTGATGCGGCCCCCCGAAGAACGACTTCCAGTTCTTGCAACATCCCTGTTACCGGGAGATATGTATCCGTTTATTTCACTCATGCCGATCCTCGAAGAGGTTATACAAATCTTAGTGCAGTTTGAAATTCTTACCATATATATCCCGATCCTAACCTATACATTTATCATCAGAGATTTCTCCTGGCACGCAGTTTATACCATAAATTTGTCTTCCTTTAGCTATTTTTTGGGTATCGCATCCGTTAGGAAAATCCGGTATACGATCCTTGGTATCCCTGTAGAGTGTCTTTTCCTGTGCTTCCTCCAATTTATTCGAGAGTGCGTCTGAAAGTGACGATTCCTAATATGATCATTGCCGTTGAAAAGATCAAAAGGGCAATGAGATCGTTCCCGATCACGTTGAATCCCTGGTTCCTGAGAATGATGCTTCTCAGGGCATGGATGCCGTAGTATTCGGGGTTGATGATCGTAATCCAACTTAACCAGCCCGGCATCCCGATCACCGGGTAAAAAGCACCCGAGGTCATGAACAGGACCATGTTGAGGAATGCGATGACCGATGCGTACTCCTGTTGGGTTGCGAACCGGGATGCAAAGGAAACAACAAGGCTCGTCACCCCAATACAGGCTATCAAAATCACCAGCAGGACCAGCAGAAAGTCCTGAAAACTCTGGAGGATGATGCCGGTGATCAGCAGATCGATCCAGAAGATGGTACACCCCGCGATGAAGGCCCGGACGGTGCCGCTTAAAATGATCCCCATGATGATACTGGAGCGTTTGATCGGAGTGACCAGGTAACCTTCGTGGATGCCGTTCTCCCGGTCCTTGATGAGCGCGATCCCGCCGCCGAACATGGTCGCGCTAAAAATTGCCATCATGATCACACCCACGCTAAAGAACTGGATATACTTGATATCCCCGTAGATCTTGTCAACAAGGACAGGGTTATGAGCCCCAAGACCCAGCATAACCTGGTTTACCGCCGCTTCAACAAGCGCGGGTGTTATGGAGTCGGAACTATCGAGGTAGACTCGTACAGCATTGTCGTTTGAAACCGATGAGGGAAAGACGATCACTGCCGATAGTTTCCCGTTATCCAGATCCTGTTTGGCCGCGGCCTCGTCTGCATAAACGGTGACATCCAGCATTTTCTCGGCATCTGTCTGGTCGATATGGTTGAGCTGGTATGCGGCGCTCGTAAAGAGCGGCGTGTCGTTGTAGGGTGGGACTTCCTGTACCACCCCGACCGGGATGTGGGTGATGGTGCCGCCCATCGCATTCCCGAAGATGACCAGGTACATGATGGGCATAAGGAGCGTCATCATGATGATGAACGGGTTGCTCAGGAACTTCTTGAAGTCCCGTTTGAAGATCGCAAAAGCGCTTCGTAGCATCATGGGCATCACGGTGATCGCCTCCTGCCAGTACCCGGCGTCTCGTTTCCATCGCCGTTGCCGCTGTCAAGGCCCTTACCTGTCAGATAGATGAAGATATCCTCAAGCGAGGGAGAGTGGATCGAGATCGAGATAATGGGGATGGCGTACTGCTCGAATGCGGCAAGTATGGCGGGGATCACCCGGCTGCCGTTGGTCGCCGAGATCTTCACATTGTGCTCGACGACCGATACCGCATTGACGAGGTTGATTTTCCGGATCGCTTCTTCTGCCAGCGGGTCCATGTGATCTACACTGATCTCAATGAGGTCGCCGGCCGGGATCAGATTCCTGAGGTTTTCCATGGTGTCAAGAGCGATGAGACTGCCGCGTTCGATAAAGGCGATCCGGCCGCAGAGTTTTTCCGCCTCGTCCATATAGTGGGTGGTGAGAATGATTGTCGTATGCTCTTTGTTGAGCAGCATGATCTGCTGCCACACCTCCCTGCGGGCCTCGGGATCGAGACCGATGGTCGGTTCGTCCAGGAAAAGGATGAGCGGGCGGTGGATGAATGCCCGGACAATCTCGAGCTTGCGCTTCATACCCCCCGAGAACGTGCCAACCGGCATATATGCCCGATCGGCAAGACCGGCCATTTTTAAGAGTTCCCAGATCCGGTCCGGGAGGATGCTGTCCGGGACATTTTCGAGTTTTCCGTAGAACTCGAGATTGTCGTACGCGGTCAGTTCGGAGTCGCTGGTGTAGTTCTGCGCGCAGACGCCGATGATTTCCCGGATCTTCTCGGGATCTTTGAGGATATCGTAGTTGTCCACGAATGCCTGCCCCGACGTCGGGGAGAGGAGGGTCGTGAGGATCCGGATAAGCGTACTCTTTCCTGCGCCATTTGCCCCAAGAAGCCCGAAAATCTCTCCCCTCATGACCTCAAAGGAAACGTCGTTTACAGCAATCACGTTTTTTGTCTTGCCGGTAAAGACCTTGGAGAGGTGATCGATCCGGATGATAGCTGTACCGTCAGCCTGCTCACCTCCCTCTGATTCTACCGGTGTGCTGTATAGAACACCCTCCGGTCTGTTCAGAGTCCCGTTGTGATTTTTTCCATCGGGAACAGGATCTTTTTCGTGACCGAACAGATGCACTTCGTCACCCCTGCTGGAGTTTTGTAAGGATCTGGTACGCATCTTCAAGTGCCGTACATAGTTTCCCGATCTCGTGGTCATCGAGATTGGCTAAGCTTTCTTTGAGATCCTTTTTGGACCATGAAATCAATTCTTTGAGATATTTTTTACCCTTCTCTGTTATTGCGAGATTGATCACCCGGCGATCGGTTGGATCGGGCCGGCGCTCTACCAAACCGTCAGCGATCATCAGGTCGGCTAGCCGGGTCATGTACGGCCGGGAGATATAGAGGTGGCTTCCGATCTCCGACATTGGCATTGATTTGCATTTCATGAGCACCCCGAGCGTATGGAGCTGTGCCACTTGAACCCCGGTGATTGTATGCCTCTGTCGCATCACGTTCTTGTAGTAGAGGGGAATAAGGGCAAGCAGCGCATCCGCCGCCCGGTCCCGGATATCTTCCGCCATATCGTTTCAAATCCCGGAATAGTTTTGCCACTTAATAGTTTAATAAGTGAACTATTCTACCAGTGAAGTATCTGCAAAAAAACGGACGGCTCGTGATCATCGATATCATGGCGCTGCATGATACACCAGAACCTGGAAGAAAATAGATGCACCAGAGAAGCCCCCGGTGGAGGGGCAAAAACGAGCGCGGCTCCGATGTCACACGAGTTACCTTGTCACGATCAGTGTGGCAATCAGCACCACACCGAACGCGGTGATCACGAGACCGGCGAGCCGGTTGATCAGATGCAGTCGCTCTCTTGTAAGATAACTTCGCATGGAACCCAGTGTCCCGCACAGGAAGATCCACCAGCCCATTTCTCCGATAAATACTCCGACCACAAAAATCGCGGGGGTTACCCAGGTACTACCGCTGATCACCACACCGAAACTTGGGATAATGATAGTAAAGAAGAGGATGGTGAGCGGGTTTGCCAGCGTGAAGGCAAGCATCGTGGTATAATCGGCAAGGTATGACTCCTTCTCGGGATCTGTTGTAACCTCCGGGGGCGCGGTAAAGACGATACGGAGACCCACCACAATAAGAGCGAGTCCCCCGAACAGCCGGAAGAACCACTGGCGGGTGAGCAGGAAGTCAGAGATGAGCGCCAGGCCAAACGCTGTTACCGCTGCATAGAAGGCATCGGCTGTGGCGATCCCGAGGCCGGAAGTGATGCCGTGCAGGTGTCCATGGGCGAGCGAGCGCTGGATGCACACAAACGCGATCGGGCCGACCGGCGCGGCAAGTGCAATGCCGATGATGATGCCATGGATGAACAGTCCGGTCTCCACTTACATGCACCTTTTTTAGCACTGCCTGTTGCCGAAGTTGATATCACAGCAGGGACGGCGCACGAGCGTCTTTGAGAAGCGGGCATGTCTGGGCACCGGATTTTTGTCCCTGCATGGACATTGTACCGTTACTTGTTGCATGTCCCCCATCATCAATATGTTACATGCGGGATGCCCTTTTTGTACCGTGTCCTGTCCCCGGAGCGGCAGATAAATAAAAAGCGCGGGCACCGGTACGGCTGCGGCGATTTTATTTCAGAAGAAAGCGCCACGCAAGACCGGCGATGCAGATCGCCGAGCAAACCACGATGAGCGCAATGTTAACCGCTTTCTCGCGCCCGGTCATATCAGACCAGCGGGACCGCTGCTGCTTCATGATGTACCCGATGAAAAGGCCGATTGCGGTACCTGCCAAAAGGCCGATAATGGTAACCATGGCAAGGGACAGGAAATCAGTGTACATATGATCATCGTTGGTTTGTGCTGCAGGGATATAAATCACCGCGAGGGGATGCAGGTTCCGCCCTCTCCCGTACATTCACCCCCAAACGGGGGGAAACCTGTTTTTCTCCCAAAAAAACCGGTGGATACAATGGCATTGTACTGTCGGTGTGAGAGTTTATGATGATTTAAGGTGAAATAATACAAGCATACGATCCCGGGTCTTTACCGGGAAAGGAGAAACTATTATGATCTCACTGCGGTTTTACCGCATCTATGATATCGGCCGGGAGATCGATATCGACTGGCTGGAGAAGTCTCTGGCCCGGAATTACTTTACGGCCCGTACCAGTTTTGTCAGGGTCAAGCCGAAATCCATTATGATCGAGTCGGTCCCGCTTTTGATCCGGATGCTGCCGGTCACGGTGGAACGGGAGGGGCGCTCGTACGAGTTCTCCGCGGTCGCCCGTGTCTACGATATCGGCGTTATCAGCCTCTGTTTCATCTACGATGACGAGAATGCCGACCACCGGGAACTCGAAGATATCGCGTTCCGGTTCGCCGGCCAAGAAGGGCTCTCGGACTTCTTCCTCCAGTATCTCAATACCCTCGGGGAGATCATCAAGCCGCACATCAAAAATTTTGCCATTGACCCGGACTTTTACGAGGATTACACGATCTACGTGACCGACCGGCGGGACGACTCGATCGACCCGGTACCCCTGCTCCTTGGGGACCGGACCTGCGTGTCTCCCCAGATCCGGGAGGATATCCTAAAAAATTCCCTCAGTTACTCAAACGAGGATCTTGCGCTTATTTCCTGGGACTCGGCCCTGCTGTGCGGCCCCGAGAGCCCGACCGATATCATCGATCTGATCGAGTTTGCAAACGTGCAGGTGCTCGAGCTCCGGTACTATGACCGGGAGCTGACTCGTGAAATGGCGCGGATGTATGACGATATCGAGCACGCGGATCGTCTCTCATGGTTCAGCAGGAGCCGTCAGTACCATGCGATCATGAAACACCAGATGAAGATCTCTGCGGAGATCTCGGAGACGATAGAAAAGGTTGACAACCTGATCAAGGTGACCGAGGACATCTATTACGCCCGGGTCTATGCGACGGCGTTAAAGATCTTAAGAAGCGGGCAGTGGAGCGAGAGCGCGAGCCGGAAGATCGCGGTGATCCGGGAGAACTACTCAATGTTGTCTGATGAGGTGCGGATACAGCACTCGAATTTCCTGGAATGGGTGGTCATCATCCTCATCGCCTTTGAGATTGGGGTGATGCTCTGGCAGAGTATCCGGTGAGGGTCAAACGCCAGCATGCCCTTTTTTGCAGTATGTCTTGGTAAGCCCTCTCTCATTTCTGTTTCAACCCTTATGAAACACCTCACACAGCACACTCGCTGGTTTCTCTCCAGACCGACACCTTCATGTTCCTGAAAATCCTCGGAACAATTATGGTTCCTCGCACCTTTCGCACCTGGCTCCTGCCCCTGCTCTGCATCGCCCTCCCCCTTATCGTAGGGATCGTCGGCTCGTTTTTTACGGCGGGAAGCATCCCGGGCTGGTATGCCTCGCTCAACAAACCCGCGATCAACCCGCCGGGCTGGATCTTTGGTCCGGTCTGGACCGTGCTCTACATCCTGATGGGGATCTCGCTCTACCTTATTCTCCGCGATGGTACGGAGCGCGCCCCGGTCCGGCAGGGTGTCATTCTCTTTACCGCCCAGCTCGCCCTCAACCTCCTCTGGTCGATCGTCTTCTTTTACGGGCACGCAGTAGCGGCCGCTCTCGTGGTGATCCTGCTCCTCATTGTCCTGATTGCAGCAACTGCGATCTCGTTCAGGCGCATTTCAGTACCGGCTGCATGGCTGCTTGCCCCGTATCTCGCATGGTGCTGTTTTGCCGCAGTACTCAATGCACAGATCTGGCTGCTCAACGGATTTCCAGTGTGACGTGCGGGCGCTATATCCCGGTGGTAACAATGGCACCCGGCCCAATACAGGTTCAGACCCTGCGGTATGGAGGCAGCGGAGCGCTAAAAACACATCATCGGATTACGGATGATCTGATATGGAATGTCTTAAAAAAGAGGAAATAATTATAGGGTTATGTACTTAGAACCGGGGTTTTCTGTGTTTTGGCAGGCATTCCTGACAATACACTGGCCTTCCTTCGGTTGGCTTAAACGGTACTTCGCACTCTTTTCCACAATCGGAACAGGTGACCTTTGTCATTTCACGTGGGCCGGAGTCTCTGGGACCGCGACCGCCAAAATTGGATGATCCATACATAGCTTTCACATACAGTCAAAAAACTGTGATAGTAAACATGCTGTCCCGGCTTAAGTACTTCTGTATGGTAGCACAGGAAAAACCGGTGAATTTGAGCGCAAGGAATGCACGAGGACATTCCCCAACGAGGATCTTTTGGAAAAAACCAGCGTGATCGTCAGGTCTGAGGCTGCCGGGGCTTCTGGACACTGCAGAGCTGGCCGATGTTATTGATACTGTATGATGCGAGAATCATCTCATCGCTCATGCTCCGCTCCCCGATTCCGATTCGGGTCAACCGGTCGCGGATCAACCGGATCTTCTTCTCGTTTGTCAGCATAGATGAGAAGATACTCTGCCGTATGAGACGATGAAACAATGGTTTGCCGGCACTATTTGCCAGTGAATATGTGAATAAAAAAAACAGCAGCGGATTAGAGGTACCGGTTCTTCCGCAGCCAGTCCACCTGGGGCGGCAGGTACCGGTAAATAATATCGCACTTATCGTCCTGGAAACTCCACGGGACAATGATCAGGGTATCCCCTTCCCGGATCCAGACGCGCTTTTTTATCTTTCCCTTGATCCGCCCCATACGGGTGACCCCGTCAAAACAGCGCACCCGGATATGGTTTGCCCCCATCATCAGGTCGGCGGAACCAAACATCTCGTTGTTCCATTTCTTGGGCAGCCTGACCCGGACAAGTGGCGTCCCGTCAGGATTTACTGCATTGGGATCGAACTCGTTGTTCCCCTTTCTATGGTTATTATCGGTGATGCCAACAACTCCGTATATATTAACGGCGTCAGGAATCATTAACATATCCATCAGGGTCCCCCCAAATGTCCCAGTCTGTGTTTTTTTCCTTGAGCCGGATACCCGATGCCGGTTCCGTGCTGAAGTCCCGTATATTTTTCCCGTTGTACTCCCTATAAAAAAAGTATGTCCGCACAATCTACTCCCACTTCTGTTTCTCATGACACTATAATATCAGTCCTTTCGGGACTTTTTGGGGGATTTCTTGGAGTGGCAGCTGCTCTTGCTCTCGCGCTTTTCATCGTTCCTTCCAGCCAGTACCTGTCATTCGACAATTATCTCCAGATTATCACGGCGTTTACAGGAGCGGCCGTATTCCTCTGGCTCTATTTCCGGCACGGGCGCGGGACCGGCCTGCTCTTCGCTGCCGGGGCGTTGGCCCTCTGGGGCATCGCAGATGTTGCATGGTATACAGCCGTGCTTCTCGGGGCAGGGAACATCACCTTCCCCAGCCTCATCGATATGGGTTTTGTCGCCGCGATCCTGCTCCTTTCCTCGGCTTACAACCGCATCTACCCGAGAAAGCAGGTCCGGGGACTGATCCTGCTCGCGGTTCTGCTCCTGATGCTTGTCGTGCCGCTCGCCATCCTCGCCACGGGAGGCATCACCCGGCAGGCGCTGATGATCCTGCTCTACTTCTTTGCCTGTGGCTTGCTCATCATTACGGGGCTCAACCACTCGCTTCCCGATCACCCGATGGCCCTTGCCGGGACACTCCTCTTTGCCCTCGCGTTCATGGTCTATCCCATACGGGAGACGTTCTTTGCCGGCAACCCGTATCTTTCCATCATCGGGGCGTTCGTGGCTGCCGGGTTTTCCCTGATTGTCCTGGGCATCCTGACGTCAGCAACATGTGTCTCCCAACCGGAACCTGCACAGGCAGAACCGCCCCTCGATCCCTGAACGGTACGTGCAGCGGGGAACATCCCCTTCCCCGGATATCCCTGTCACCTCCTATTTTATAATCTCAGTTTTTCCCACTCCCCATCAGGTTCCCCTTCCTGTATCCCGAAGTCTCCCGTATCAAAAAAGCACCTGCTGCCGGGTATCCGGCTTCCACAACCCGGAGAGCCGGAGGCCGAGCCGCCGGATCTTCCTGCCATCATAGAGTTCCCGGAGAAGTTCATGCGCACAGCCACGGATCGTGGCCTCGTCGTTATGATTATGAGGCAGGGACTTTGCCTTAGTTTTTGTCACAAATCCTTCGTACCGGATCCTGACTGTAACGGTTTTAAAATAGAGATTTTCTGCGGCAAGAGACCGGTACACCTCCCCAATGAGTGCCTCCATAGTGGCGACAATCTCACCTGAATCACCGGTATCCTGCCCAAAGGTCGTCTCCTTTGAGATGGATTTTATCCCGTCGGGCTCCACGACTTCGCTCTCATCAATGCCAAGAGCCGCTTCGTGTAGTGCCACTGCGGAGCGTCCAAAGCGCGCTAGCAGGCCCTGCACGTCGTATGCGGCAAGGTTGCCGATGGTCTGAATTCCCAGGGCATGCAGTTCCATCTCTGTTTTGTTCCCGATCCCCGGGATCCTGCGGACCGGAAGCGGTGCAAGAAACGCCGGCACATCCCCGGGTTCGACCACGGTCAGGCCATCGGGCTTGTGGAAATCCGAGGCGATCTTTGCAACAATCTTTGTCGGGGCAATACCGAGCGAACAGCTGATCCCGCATTGGATGCGGATCTCGTGTTTCATCTCTTCAGCCCGTTTCTGCGCCGCAATAAAATTGCCGAGAGGGCTTACGTCCAGAAATGCCTCGTCGATACTTACCTGCTGGAACCGGAACCCTGGCGACCGTAGGATCTCCATGATCTCTTCGGATACCTGCACGTACCGGGTCATATCCGGGCGGATGAAAACGGCGTCCGGGCAGAGTCGGTAGGCCTGCGATATGGGCATGGCAGATCGGATGCCGAACGCCCGGGCCTCGTACGAGCAGGTGGAGACAACCCCCCGGCCTGTTCCCCCCAGCGGGTCGGCGCCAACAATAACCGGTTTTGCAGCATATTGAGGGTGGTCGCGCATCTCGACTGCTGCATAGAAACAGTCCATATCCGCATGCAGGATAATCCGGGGGGACGTGATCCCCGCATCGTAGGTCATGGTATTCTCCCCCTCCCTATGAGTGTGCCCCCGTCCTGCTTGACCAGATCCATGTCTCGGTGCAAAGGTACCGGTTGCCGGCCCGCGTTTAACCTGCGGATACGGCGAAATCGCTTAAAGTGCACTGCCGCTGTTTAATACTCTCCTGGAGCAACGTGGTCTCTGTGATGAACCGCTGCACCGGCAAGGTGAACCGTTCTGAGATATGCGCGAGGGCAGACCGGATATCCTCGAACTCGGTTGCCGGTTTACGCATTGCGCTCCTGACATTTTCCCGAACATTGAAAACGCCCATGGGCACATAACCGGGCAGCGCCTCGCGCAGGATAATGGCGCCAGCCTGCCGGTGCTCCTGTGCAAGCGCTTCGAGTACCGCCATCTTGCAGGAATAGTAACACCCGCCAAGGGGCGAATAGCCGGTTTTGCCTCTGAATCCCTCATGATCCGAGAAGACATATTCCTCGTTTCCGAGCACGTGCAGGAACGCCTCGGTCCACTCGTACTGCCACGCGGTCGGCATCAGGAGCACTGCGTACCGGTTGTGCAGGCTGGAAAACTCGTGGAGCCGCCAGGTATCGATCACCGGGCACTTTTTCACTTCGGACAGGTACCGGTCTCCAATCATCGTGTCGCAGGCAGTGATCGACCATCGGGTGGGAACGAGGCGGCGGTTCGGTCCCCGTCCCATCGTCCCGGCCGAGAATGCTTTCTGGATGCTGGAGAACGGGAGCCCGGTGCGGTGCAGATCGAGAACAGCATTGCGGGCAGTCAGGTCCGTATCGTAAAAAACTTTTTCAAGGGAATGATCCCAGTTTTTTGCCTCGATCTCGAAACGTTCGAGTGGGGCGCTCGGTCCAAACGGGGCATGCTCTTCTGAAAATGAGTGACCGACCGGTGTGCTTTCAAACGCCGCTTCGCTCTCTATTGAGCCATTGGCAAGGACGATCTCCTGGAGTTTCTCGACAAACCGGTTGTCGAGATCACAGGCATTGGTCATGCGCTTGCCCCGGACAAGGTTCATCCGGTACCCTATGATCTCTTCCTGGGTCCGGTGGCCGGAGATCCACTCCTCGGGCCGGTCTAGGATCCTGGTATCCCCGTGTATGGGGGCGATCATCGGCCCGGCGTATACATCTGGATAGTTCCAGCTACCGATAAAGACTGAAGGCGGGGAGCTGCCGGTCATCTCTTTTCCCACTTCAACCGACTTCATCTGCATCGTTGCAGCGGTTAACTGCTTAAGATACGCCCCTTTGCCAAGGATCATAGGTTATGGACTCATCGGCGCCGGGGTATTAAAGAAGGAGGGTGCGCGGGGAGAAAGTGAACGATGCCCCCCTCCCCAGATGTTACCTGACAAACATTTATGTGCGCCGCGTACGGGATATCTTGTATCCCGTCCCTAACCTGTCGGGATCTTCCAGAGGCTCATCGTATGTCTGGCATTCTGTTCCCGGCGACATGGTCGCCCTATGCAGCCGGCGTCGGTATCGGTGTCCTTGTCTGCCTCTCGTTCCTGTTGTGCAACCGGCCCCTTGGGGCATCCTCTGCCTACGTGAAGGCCCGGGGGCTGCTCGAAAAAGCTGTCGATCCACATGTCGAAGAGAAGAAGGAATATTACCGTGAGATCGCGCCCCGGGTCGACGGGGTGCTGATGATCCTGCCTGGCATCGTTATCGGTGCATTTATCTCGGCCGTTCTTTCCGGTCAGTTCCATCTCTCATGGGTACCCGGCCTCTGGTCGGCAACGTTTGGCGATAACGCCATCGTCCGGGTTCTCGCTGCGTTCGCCGGTGGTATCATCCTTGCGTTCGGGGCGCGGTGGGCAGGCGGATGTACGAGCGGCCACGGCATCAGCGGTACCAGCCAGCTTTCGGTTGCAAGCATCGTGTCCGCGGCCTGTTTTTTTATTGGGGGCATCGCTGCAGCATTCGTAATATTCCATGTTGTGGGGGTGTGATGCTGCCATGCCTCTATTGACCCGGCTTCACCAAAATGGAAGGGCCCAGATCGTGATCGGGCTTGGTATTGGAATTGCGTTCGGGTTTTTCCTCCAGAAAGGCGGTGTGACAGATTACAATGTGATCATCGGCCAGCTGCTGCTGGAAAACTTTGTCGTGGTAAAAGTAATGCTCTCCGCGGTCATCGTTGCCATGATCGGGGTCAACCTGCTGGTTCATATCGGTTACGCACAGCTGCATGTCTCCCCGGGTTCGCTGGGGTCGAACATGATCGGAGGGCTCATCTTCGGGGTCGGGTTTGCCCTGCTTGGTCTCTGCCCGGGAACGGTGGCAGGGGCGGCCGGCACAGGGGCGCTCGATGCGCTCTTTGGCGGTATCATTGGGATGCTTGTCGGTGCAGGGCTTTTCGCAGATTTCTACCCAAAGATAAAAGCCCGTTTCCTTTCCTGCGCCCCGCTTCCGGCGCAGACGCTCCCCGAACTTCTGCGCCTGAACCGATGGGTGGTGATCGGCATCGCGGAGATCGTCATGATTGGCATCCTCCTCATGCTTGCATACCTTGGCTGGTGAACACGTCCGGAGTTTACGGGTACATATCGGGACACCTCCTCTTTACCCGTGTATCCCCGTCTTTTTTATGGCTGATTTCTGGTAATTACCATAGTAGGTGAGGATGTCTGTGACCGTCCTGTTGATAGTACAAGCAGTCGTAACCTCGGTGTCAGTCGTGACATCTGTCCACTGCGTTCCTGGTTCAAGGGCAATCGTCTGGTTATGGTACGTGAGGTACATCGTACCGTCAGAGGTGAACCCGTTAACCGTAAGATTCCCTGAGGTGTGCGGCATGGCATAAATCCCGGTGAGCATACCGGAACTCCCATTACCGTAGTCCCCCGACAGGCTCGTGCTCTCCCCATAGATGAGGAGAAGGGAGTCGTTTACCTCAAAGGGGAATATTCCTTCAAGGCTCCCGGTCTCCGTTTCCAGGCGGTACGTGGAGAAGTTGATCACCGCAGGGTAACATTTTCCGTTCACCAGCGTACCGCTATAGTACGTATGGTGGTCGAGAAACGCGTACTGGTCAGCCTGCGGTATCCCCGCAGGCCGCTGCTGGGAAAGGACACAGCCGGAAATCCCGACAAAAGCCAGTGCGATAACCATAGCTGCATATGCAAGGGATCGGAAACCCGGGCCGCTTTTCATACCCATACATTATGCAGAATGCCACATCTCCCTTGTGCTCGCAGGCTCTCTCCTTTTATCAACCCTTAATCCCAGATAAAATAAATGAGATGCCGGAATGATCCCGATTTCCGACGGCCTGGTCGTCATCGCACTTTACGCGCTCGCCAACAACGCCGTGTTCTGCCTGTACGCGTACGATAAACACGCGGCCCGCACTGATGGGTGGCGGATTCCCGAGCGCATTCTTATTGTGGCGGCGCTGTTCGGGCCGTTTGGCGCATACGGGGCGATGCTCTTGTTCCGGCACAAGACGCAGAAGATCAAATTCTGGCTCGTGCCGTTCTTCCTTGTCCTGCATATCGCAGGAATCATATACATCACGGTCCGCCTGCTTCACATGATTTCCTAAAAGTGACGGGTGTCCAAAACCGGAACCATGCCACTTTAATACCGGGCTTTGCCATAATTCTTTGATGCGGACCAACAGGCACCAGTATTTTCTTGATCTCGCGCAGCGGTGCGCCAACCAGGGCACCTGCCTGCGGCGCAACTTCGGTGCGATCATTGTTGATGAATACAATACGATCGTGTCCACCGGCTACACCGGCGCGCCGCGCAAGCAGATGGACTGCACGGAACTCAACCGCTGCTGGAGAAAAGAACACAATATTCCCTCCGGCTCCAACTACGAGAGATGCCGGAGCGTGCATGCTGAGATGAATGCGTTACTCCAGGCAGGAAAACTCGCCCGGGGCTGCACGCTCTACCTTGCGGGGTTCGATGTTACCACCGGCGAACTCACCCAGATCTGGCCGTGCTTTTTATGCTCGAAGATGATCGTCAACAGCGGGATTACGAATGTCATCATGCGGACGACCCCCGACGAGTACAAAGAGATGGACCCGATGGTGCTCTACCAGATGCGGAGCAGAGAGTCGCTTGGGGAAGATTCCCCGTCGTAATCCTCCCTTGGCACCCTGAATCCTGGCCCAGTGCAGGAGCACCGACCCCCCCCTTCTCCCACTTCCAATGCCCTGATGGAGGGGGGGCCCCAATCCCACAAAAACTATGCTCCCCCGCACCCCATATTTCCCTGATAATGCCCTCTCAACCCATCCCCGTCGTCCTCGTTCACGGCTGGAAGAGTCATCCCGGCATCTGGAACCGGCTCACCTCACGGCTGAACGAGGAGGATATCTCCTTCTGGAGTTTCGATTACACGTCCCTCAACGGCGCCTCCATGGAAGAGATCGCAGGAGCCCTGCGGGACTACACCGCTACGCAGCGGGACGTGCAGGGATATGCCGGCAGCATCGATGTGGTGTGCCACTCCATCGGCTCCTGCATCGCCCGCTACCTGCTTGAAGTACTGGACGGCAGTGCCCGGCACGAGCAGGTGCGCCAGCTCATAGCGATCGGCCCGCCCAACAACGGTTCTTCCCTTGCCGAACTTTTCTGCGACCCGGTGATCGGGCCGGGGATCACCGGTAGGTTGTGCGGCACTTTCGTTCCCCGGAACTTCGATCCGGCAGCCGATGTCATCGTCCAGGCCTGTCGGCCGGGAAGCATAACCATGGCCGCTCTGCGGAAGGCCGGCATCCGTCCCGATATCAGGTACCGGGTCCTCTGCGCGGAAAACATCACCCGTACACCTTCATTTTTTCCCTGCTTTGATGGAAAGACCTGTGAATTGCAGCCGGACGGCAGCTGGTGCATGACGTACGCCGGCGACGGCATCGTGCCGCTTGCCGACTCAGTCCTTCCCGGTGCGGTTATTGAGGTCCTGCCTGTGGATCCCGCGACGTTTGACGGGGATGCCGCCCAGTACTGCCATATCCGGCTGCCCCGGGCACCCGAAGTCGTGGACCGGGTCGTGGAGTATCTGCGCCACGGGCCCATCAATATGGGATGATGTGTTCAGGCACTTCTCTTTGCCTCGTTGTAGAGCGACACAAGCGAGATGCTGATCAGGTTGAGCGTGGTTGCCGCGTACCACAGGTACGCTTCCGGTTGCGTCAGCTGCAGGATCCAGCCTGACCAGAGCATGAGACAGATAATCGAAAAGGAGAGCAGCGTATCCACCGCGAGAAAGACCATCGGGCGGCGCACGAGCCGCCCGAGTTCAGCAAGCGTGCAGTATTCCAGCGGGGTGGGGATATGCAGGAGGTCTCCGGCTGCACGCACAGCGTTCATGGTAAAATCAATGGACGCCCATGCAATTACACACCACCCAAAACCTGCGAGAATGGGATTTGACGGAGTTCCGACACGGATGGCGGCGAGACCAAAAAGCCCTTTGAAGATGCAGAACGGGATGCCAATCGTCAGCGTGAGAAAGAATGGTCGGATGAAGAATTTCTGGATGCGGTCGGCTGGATGAAGGACTGGGCAGGTTTCCCCGTAATTCTGTTCCGGGTTCTGTTCTCTGGTCATGAGTGCGGGACTATTGAGATTAGCAATATCCGATTTTACAAAATCTGTGGGGCCTTGTCGCTTTTCCACACCGGATCCGGGTGGGAGTCATCGTGTATTCCGGTGAGCATTAGGTCGGGGAAGAATAAGAAGGATTTTGGTAAACAAAAAACGAGTACCGGTCACGCATGAGAACACCGGTCCACTTGTATCTGCAGGCTGGTATGGGCATGGCTTTATTACTCCACAGCGATGAAACCTTGGCTATGTCACCAGCACGCAAGCCGGTACCCCCCCATAAAAGCGGCCCTGCCAGCCCGGACAAGAGCCGCCATGCCGAACACCATGAGCACCACCCTGTGGCAGCTCCTGCCGTCCATCCCCCCCATCACCCACAGAAAAAGGCTGTCCTTACTCCCCGGCACAACCCCCACACCGGGCCGGAAAACAAGGCCTTGAACCAGGACCACGGAACGCACGAGGATCGGCCACGGCCCGGGAAGATTGCAAAGAAGGGAGATCCCGACAGATCCAAAAAAATGAAACAGTAATCGCATAGCGGTGCGATCACTGCACATTGCCATGTTTCCTGTTCCGGGGGAGGGGATGGGTTATGAATGGATTATCATACCTGCCTGTTTCCGGGGGTATCCCTGCCGGATTAAGCGCGTCTAAAAGAGGAAAACTTACCGGTGCCGTGCTGCACAGAGCGCTGCCCCAAGTGCAATTATGACGATGGCGGTTTCCACCGGTACCATGGGTGTCGTGGCGGGTGTGGTGACCGGCACGGTGACTACTGTCGTTTCTGGTGATGTGGGAACCGGGCTTTGCGTCAGCGTCGGTATGGTTGTAGGCGGGACGGTTGGTTTTGTCGGCCGGGTGTCAATTGCCTCGATCGATATCAAACCTCTGGTTACCGTTGTATCCCCGCGCTGCACCAGGAGCGTCTCGTTGTTGATCGATGTGGGGTTTTCGACCCGGACGGAATACGAGCGCAGGGCAGTATTCATGGATGTCCCGAATGCTACAACCGCCTGTCCTGATGCATCGGTCGTGACCAGCGCGTAATAACTGGTTTTGGGCAGAAGTGACGAGGACGGCGCCACGTCATCAAGGATCGTACGGCCGCCCCCGTTATAGTACTGGTACGAGCCGATCGTATACGGCCCGTTCTCCGGGTCCTGCTGTACATTCCACTGGTTGGCGACAACCACCGGTGGCTGATCGCCTGCCTCACCCGACAGCGGCCAGGTGCCGGTCAGCCAGATGTAATATGCCGTGTTTGGTCTTCCCGTGATATCAACGATGAACTGGTGACCCCGCACCAGCGAGCCCCCGAGGTCTGATGTCGTATAGATCGCCAGCGCGGGTACCGCAAAAAGGCACATACAGCAGGCTGACAGGATAAGGATAAAAACAGCAGACTTTACCGACATATCGTTACCCTGAGGTAGATTTTTTCCGGTGAGATGACGTTCTACCCTGTGCGGGATAAACATATGCGTTGTGATTTTTTAAAAGGGGGCACTGTCTCGCTAACGATCGTTTGCAGATTTTTCCTGTCGGATCCCTAACACGAGCTTTAAACATCACCTGCTCCTATCCGGGATCATATGCACGCAATAGAGGTTTCACATCTGACCAAGAAGTTCGGCGCCCTGACCGCGTTAAACGATGTGAACTTCTCGGTAGATGTGGGAGAAACGTTTGGTTTTCTGGGCCCCAACGGTGCTGGGAAGACCACCACGATCAGGATCCTGACGGGCATTTCTTACCCCACTTCTGGGACGGCGACCATCTTCGGCCACGATATCGGGAGCGACACGATTGCGGCGCGGCTGTCCATGGGGATCGTTTCCGAGACCTCAAACGTCTACGATGACCTGACCGCGTGGCAGAACATGATCTTTTCCGCAGAGCTTTATCATGTGGGCCGGGTCGAGCGGGAGAAAAAAGCGGCCGAATTGCTCACCACCTTTGACCTGTATGAGCGGCGCAACGACAAGGTGCATGGTTTTTCCAAGGGTATGAAACGGCGGCTGACGATAGCCATGGGGCTTGTCAACAGCCCGCGCCTTCTTTTCCTTGACGAACCGACATCAGGTCTTGACGTCCAGAGCAACCTCATTATCCGCGATGTGATCACGGGTCTTATTCATGAGGGGGTGACCGTATTTTTGACAACCCATAATATTGAGGAGGCAAACCTGATGTGCGATCGGGTGGCAATCGTCAACAGGGGACATATCGCCGCCATTGACGCCCCGGAACGGCTCAAGAAGACGATCCAGAGTGCGCAGTCAATTGTGGTCTCATTTGACCGCGTATCTGCCAGACAACTCGAAGAGGTTCGCAGCCTTCCGATGGTCAATGATGCCATAAAGGAAGGGGACAAGTTCCGGCTCTATACGGAAGATCCTGCAACGGTCATTGAATCGGTGATGGAATATGCCCGCACAAGAAATCTCCGGGTGATCAGCATCTCCACCCTGGGACCAAGCCTTGAGGATGTGTTCATAAAGTTAACCGGCCTGCAGAGAACGGGAGGGGCGATCCATGCCATCGACTGAGGAAGGGAAAGCCGGCGCATGGTTTGCGCGGGTCAGTCATGAGATCTCCGCAGCATGGGCGATCTCGCGCAAGGACATGATCACCTACTACATCAAGCCCAACATTATCGTGATGGGGATCCTCTTCCCGTTCTTTATGTTCCTCGCGTTTGCTATTGGGAAGAACGCCCCGCCCGGCACCCTGATCCCGGGCCTCATCGCGATCACGCTGCTCTTCTCGGCATCCTCGATCGAGCCGGTATCGATCCCCATCGAGCGGCGGGTAAAAACATTCGACCGGTTGCTCTCGGCACCAATTTCGCTTCATTCACTGGTTTTCGGTGAGAGCCTCAGCGGTTTTCTCTATAGTCTCGGTATTGCATGTTTCCCGCTCATAGTTGGGATCATCCTGTTTGCCACGCCGATTGAACATGTACCGGTTCTCGTGATTGCGATGGCACTGACTGCGTTCTGCTTTGCGACACTCGGAACCCTCTTTGCCGCGTACCCCACAGAGAACGTTGGGGAAGTGATGTCGATGCTCAACACGGTCCGGCTGCCGCTCATCTTCATCTCCGGTGTCTTTATCCCATTATCCGCCATGCCGCAGATCGGTCAGGATATTGCACTTCTCTCCCCGCTCACGTATGGAAATGACATGATCGCGTACGCGTATACCGGCACGTCGCTCTTTTCGCCACTGCTGGATATCCTCGTGCTGGTGATCTTCATTTTGATCTTCCAGTTCGCGGCAAACCGGCTCTATAAGAGATTCAATGAATAAGCAGGTTCTTATCGGTGGGGCACAAAAATACGGAATCCTTCAGATCCGAACGTGAGGCAGAGTCGAAACGAACAAAAAAAGATGGGGTGTGTGATACGGTCACATCTTCGACTGGTCAAAGGTAATGTTTGCCCCCGCTGGGACGTTCCTCTTTTTTCCCTTGGCGTCCGGGAAGAATCCCTTGGATTTTTTAGCCTTGTGAGTTTTCCGGTCGGTATCCTCCTGCTTTGCGGCTTCCTCTTCTGCATGGATGCCAAGGAAACAGTCCACCGGGTTTTTCCCGCCCTGGCAGAGATTATTCTTTTTGTCCTCGCATTCGCTGCACCCGGGAACATGGGACGGGAGAATATGGGGGAAGTGGATCTGCCAGAGGTTGGGATCGATCTTCCCCTCTTCGAGGAATTTTTTTATGTGCCGTGGCGTATACTTCATGGTTCGTACTTATTGTACCAAGGGTATTTTATCAGTATCTCAAAAGCCGGATGCCGGAAGCCAGGTTTGCCAGTTATTATGATCTGGTTTGCGGTACCGATCCGGGGAGGGAGCGGATGCCCGGCGTTATTTTGGTTTTTACCCTATCCTCTGCAGAAATTCAGAAAAGTTTTCCGGTCAGCGCAAAGACCGAGAGATTTGCATGAGTCTGGGCGAGATCCCGCGCACTCTTCTCTATAACAGGCTGGAATTTGACACGGTTCTTGAAGATCTTCTGCTGGATTGTGTGCAGTTTTTCAATACCGATTAAAAGTTCGCGCTCCACCGGCCGGATCTTTGGCTGGAACGTATGGATCAGACCCTGGACATCGGACGCGGAGACACCTTTTTTTTCGTCATAGATAAACCAGCTTTCCTGCTGCATTCGCCAGTTCATCAGTTCATTGGCAAGGACACTGTCAAAACCCGGGATGCTCATGATCTTGTACGGGGCGATATCTGCTGCGGTCTCGATACCAAATGACCGGAGCGCAGCCTTCCGGTTCTCGCTTAATCTGGGGATGGTGCAAGTGTCGATAAAACAGTTCTCCAGGAATTTCTTCTGCTGGCGCTCCCGTGACGTGTGCTGAAGGGTACCAAGCGCGTTCTTGTATTTCCGCTCGATCGCCTCGTACCTGCCTTTGAGGGCGGTGAGCGCCCCAAGCTGGGCGGTAAATTCCGCATCTCCGGCCTCGGCTTTCCATTTTCTCTCCCAGAGCCGCCAGCTGTACCGGGCGTCTTCAAACTCTTTTTTCCGGCGTTTCTTCTCTGCCGTGTCCTGTCCCGGGTACATCAGGAGAATACCGGCAATCGCTGCCGGGACAAGACCTGCAAGGTCTTTGGTACTATAGGTTCCGGACCACAACCACCACGTGAGACCGGCACTTATGGCCAGAAGCAGGGCAGCCGCCGCCTGCCGTACCTTCCTGAACCTGAGCGCCCGTGCAATCTCCGGGGTGAGCGGTGCCGGCAGACACCGGTACTTCCGCGGGCTGATCTCGGGGATGGGACCCGGGGGCTTTATCGCCAGCACCTTCTGCCACTCTGCAGCAACATCGATCTTCGTGATGGTATCCGAACTCAGAAAGAGCAGGATACCGGAACTGTTTTCGAGAGTGCACCACGGGCAGGCGGTAAGATCGGTATAATAGGTGTGCACGGATTCCGTGGGGCACTTTTTGAGCCGTTTTTCGAGCGCATCGAGCACATTCCACCAGTCGTTTGCACTCGGGCGCCCCCATGACTGGAGGCCCGATTCGGTAAACGCCTGCTCAAAGAGGCTGGAGACCTCTCCTGGCACGATGGAGAGTCCGACGGAGTTTGGCGGCGGCGACATCGCCTTGAGTGCTGCACTCCTCCCAAACGCAAACCGGTGCTCTGCAATCGCCCGTTCGATCGGCATATCGTCGGTTCCCTTGTAGACCCCCGAGAAGGGATGCCTCCCCATAAAGAGCAGCAGAAAGATCAGGATGGCAAGCCCGAAGTTATCGTGATTCTGCGTACGTAGCATCTTGAAATCCCTTGACTTCTGGAGTTCTGGCGGCGTGAACTGGGCGACCCCTACTTCGCAGTGGTAGATTTTGTCACGGGTCTGTACCTGGAACGAGTCGCAGTCGATCAGCCGTACGCATGCCTTTTTTGTGACGAGAATGTTTCCCTCGTTGACGTCCCCGACCACGTACCCGTACTTGTGGATGATGTAGAACGCAGCAGCGAGGTTTTTGGCGGTTCGTATAAGGAATTTCCAGTCTGCGTTCGGGAAGGACTCTTTCCGGTGCGAGGGACCGTACACCTTATGGATCGGTTCGCAATCGGTGATCCTCGGCATGACAAACCCGCAGACCGGGCCGTTCTTGCCGGTGTGGAGCAGGTCGAGCGGCCATGCGGCAAATTCCTTTAAATCATCGTTGCAGCCGCTCACCATCAGCCGGAGTTTTTCCTGCCTTTCCGTGGTAAGCGGCTTGTGGTAGATCTTGGCGAGCACATCCATGCGGTGGGGTGCAATCTCGTAGACGTCACCTTCGCCACCGCTCCCTACTTTTTTTCCGAGTAAAACGTGGTTCCCCCGGCTGTCAAAGAGGTTGTGGTGCGGCGGCTGGCTCATGGTTTTTTTCAGCTCACTTGCACATTTACCGCGAGGATCAGGGTCTTGTCGTCATCGCTTCGTGCATTCACATCGTCCCGGGAGAGCAGTGCGGTCAGGTGGGTCGTGAGGTCAGCAAACCCGTTATCGGGTTTTTTCCTGAGCGCGGCAAACAGGGGCCGGAAGAATCCGTCGTGCACGGTCCGCGTGGAAAACGAGAGCACGAGGTTCTGGAGGCCATCGGTGAAGAGTGCGATCTCTTCAGGTGCGGCCTCGTAACGGTCGATCTTTATGTGCGCGAGAAACGTGTCGTCTGAGATAAAATAGGTCGAGTTCGCATATTCGCCCTGCTCCGGCCAGAAGATGGTGCGGTACCCGGTACCGTTGCTGGTCACGATGCAGCCATCGCCGATCTGGAAATAGAGCGCCTGGTCGCTTGTGGCAACAACACCGATGAGGGTGCAGGCGTAGTCTTTTATCCGCTTTCCATCGGCCTGTGCCCGAGTGGCGATCGTCTCCCGGGAAGCGGTGACCCATGCCCTTATGTCATCGTCTGTGATGGAAGAGATATTGTCTCCTTCGCGGATCACGGAAAGGATCCGGAGGTACAGTGTTTCGCAGGCGATCTCCGCGCCCACGCCCCCGTGGGTGGTGCTCCCCGCCCCGTCGGCAGCAAGTCCGATGAAAAAATCGCGGTCAGAGAACCGGAGTGCGCCGGTACGACAATAATCCTGGCCCGGCTCGTTCCTGTCACTGTGCGATTTTCCCGTGACCGACAAAGAGAGGTGTTTCCAGGTCATATCTCGCTCCACCCTGACGGTGGAGAGAGCAGGATCCTGTCCCCCGGGTTACTGCGGGAGGCAGATTTCATGGAATTGGAGAGCCACTGGAAGAATTCGCGGAACCTGAGGCCCTGGAGTTTGAGCGGCTGCCGTACCGTGATCTGCCGGAGGACGGACATGTCCGCGTTCTGGACGCCGACCGCAAAGAAGGCAAAGGACTTCGAACTCTCGCCCTCCCGGACCGCTGCCGCCGCACGCTGCCACTCGTCTGTCGGTGAACCGTCGGTGATTAAAAAGATCCAGGGCCGGTAAAAGGAGATCCCGTTTGCCCGGTACTCGTCTTTGCGTTTCCTCACCAGATCGATCCCCTGGAGTATGGCCTCGCCAAGGGGCGTGTCGCCTTCGGCTTCGAGCGTGGGGTCGAGGAAGAAATCCGCGGTGTTGAACTCGGAGATGACCCTGACCGGGCCAAAGGAGACGAGCGCCACCTCGACACGTTTTACTGCGAGCGAATCGCCCTGGAGTTCCTCGTAAAAGGATCGCAGGCCGGCGTTGAGTTCTGCGATTGGCTTTCCCGACATGGAACCGGAAGTATCCAGCAGCAGGAGGCAGGGACACCGGGGTTCGGGATTTTCTGCGAAGGTAACTGGCCCCAGCGGTTGCTGGTCAAACATGGTGTCGTCGCTCATCTGGTGTCTCCTGTTTGTGTACTCATCATATCAACGATTAACTGTATATCTTTGTTGAGGTATTTTTGTATCCCGGGACGGTTTTTTAATGAACGTCAGCAACCTCATTCTATATCGTTGGATGATGTAAGAATGCCCTCGTTATCAGATCCGTTGGAATTTCCTATTTCCCTGGTGCAGTTGGGCTCATGATGACTACGGGAATTTTTGCAGTCAAATAAATCCATAAATAATTACGGGTTGCACCATGAACCAGATATTTGTCTGGAGTGAATTGTATGAATTTCCCACTTACTTTTATGGGCATGGGCATCCTCTGCCTTGCCGCACTTGTTGTTGCCGGGTGTATTGGCACCGGTTCGCAGAACCCATCAGGACAGACGCCGACATTGACGGGAACGCCCGTTATGGTGGGGCATGTTGTTGCCACTGAGAGCCAGAACGGGGCGACGGTGTATGTGAACCGGACCACGGATATCACGCTCAAACTTAAAGAGAACCCCACCACCGGCTACCAGTGGAACCTGACCGTAACCCCCGGTCTTGTGATCACCAATGATACGTTAATACCATCGGATACCACCGGCAAACTGGTGGGTTCGGGCGGCACCCGTGTCTGGGAGATAAACGCAGCCAGCACCGGAACGCAGATGATCCACGCAGTGTACATACGATCATGGGAACCGGTCACCGGTAATGAGACTGCGTTTTCGATGACAGTGATCGTGCAGTAGGCAGTATTTCTGGTGCTTGAGAGATCCCATCAAGGGATCAGCACCTTCCTCTTTTCTGCATATGTGGCGTATTACTTTCCACATTCCTGTAGTATTCGTCTGATAGAATCTGTATCTTAGTGGCCTGTATCAGAAAGAACCCGCTCTCTCTCAAAAATCCGCAGAACTGAGCCGTTGAAAAAAAATTGATTACCGTTATTTGTTGATCTCCCGACCGTGAACATTCATGGTGAGGATCGCTTAAAAACAAAGGGCCGGTCAACTCCTGCCGCACAGGGTAATGCCGGCAATAACTCCACAGCCAATGAGTGCAGAGAGAATGTCATACCCCGGTGACTTTGTCGTTGGGGATACTGTGGCCACTTCAGCATTTTGCTGTGCAAGCCATGTATCAACCGAGGATCCGGTTGCAGTCCGGGCAACCGTGATGGCATAAGTTGGCACAAGGGGTGTCACGGTCTGTGCCGCATTCACTGATATAAAATTGGTCTTTGTGGCAACATTGCTGCCATCTGCATTAATGGCAGTGAGGGTGACAGTGTAGGTTCCTGCAGTCATATACGTATGCCTGGGGTTCTGGATTGAACTTGATTGCCCATCACCAAAGTCCCAGCTCCACGAGGTAGGAGACCCGGTAGAAGTATCCGTAAACTGTACCGTGAGCGGTGCAGTACCTGATGTCATGTCGCTTGTGAAGGCTACGGTTGGCCCCCCTGAGGTCACCGTTATAGTGGTAGTCTGAGTGCTGGTATTGCTGCCACCTGCATTAATGGCAGTGAGGGTGACAGTGTAGGTTCCCGCGGTTGTGTAGATGTATGACGGGCTCTCGGTAGTATTTGAATTTCCGTCCCCGAAATCCCAGTCCCATGATGTAGGTGAATTAGTGGAGGTGTCGGTGAACTGAACGGTGAGTGGTGCGGAGCCCGAGGAGATATCGTTTATGAAACTGGCGACCGGCACGTCTGAGGTCACCGTTATAGTGGTAGTCTGAGTGCTGGTACTGCTGCCCGCCGCATTTGTTGCAGTGAGGGATGTGGTATAGGTTCCCGCGGTTGTGTAGGTGTATGACGGGTTTTGTTCAGAACTGGTACCTCCATCACCGAAGTCCCAACTCCAGGAAGTGGGGGTGTTTGTAGTGGTGTCGGTGAATTGAACGATGAGTGGTGCGGAGCCCGAGGAGACATCTGTTGTGAAACCGGCGACCGGTACCGTCACCGCTGCATTCACCGTTATTGTCTGGGTGTAGGTAGTGCTGCTGCCCGCCGCATTTGTGGCAGTGAGGGATGCGGTGTAGGTTCCTGCGGTCGTGTACGTGTATGACGGGTTCTGTTGAGAACTGGTACCGCCGTCACCGAACGTCCAGCTCCAGGATGTGGGTGAATTGGTGGAGGTGTCAGTGAACTGAACAGCTGTAACGATGGATACTGAAGTTGGAGTTGCCGTGAATGCGGCCACCGGTACTACTGCAGCCATTGTAGTGGTTGTGGTCACCGTCACTGTAGTTGCCACGGTAGTAGGAACGGTAGTCGATGAAGTAGTTGCCACGGTTGTTGTGTTGGTACTACCATCCGCGGCAACCGGAATAACGATGCCGGCGATAAAAACCAACATTATACATCCTGTGAGGAGTATGAGACATTTGGTCACGGGGTATCACCAGTGATTTCATCTTTCATTCAATGCTCCCTGATCAAGCGGACCATAATGTTTGCATCCTTGTGCGGAAGATCTGACACATACCCGGGGATACATACGGATGCTGGGAAGCAGCGGTAACTACCATTTGTGGGGGGGGCATGGTCTCTTTCCCGCACCTTTTTGTCATTCAAACATTACATTTTGTACTATAAACATTCTATGGATCAGGATGTTTAAATGCCGTCGGTCCTCAACCGGTAGTCTAAAAGGAGGACACCTGACCCCCTCCTCTCGATCATAGAGATCCAGAGGACGCATCAACCTGCAGGTTCAACCCAAAAAACCCAATTCGGCAGGTGCGCGCCCGACATCAGGTGCTCACAGGTACCGGCCAAATTTCCTGCATGCGCGCTGTTTTTTTTATTTTATACTTGTATATTGAATATTATGCCAATCCGGCAAATTGATCATCTTTTTATACCCCTTTATTTCCACTGGAGATAGCGGCAATTCTTGCCCTGTTTTATTTATAAAGTCCAGATCTTCGTTTCTTTAAATAGGGTTTAAATCTGGATCTACCTGAAGATACGGGCCGTGTCAAGTGCATGTTGGGGTATGCGGGATTGTATCCGGTTGTACTTATAAACAATTTTGTGTTAATGGAAGTGGCAGAGATGGTCTGGTCAAATCGCAAAAGTGTTTGAACACCTGCGAGCTCCCTTTCCTGAGGTACGTGAATATTCGCCCGTCGAAGTGGGTCCAGATGGGTGATGATACCATCCGCGGGCACCTGCTCTCATACGAGCTCCCCCATCCAAACATTAACAAAAACACCCGACACAGGTTCTCTTACTAAAAAGTGGTACCTGTGAAATATCCCTTTCTCATCTCTATTCCCCACGGTGGTGTTGAGGTCCCGGTAGAGGTTGCCAACCGGATCGCTCTTTCTTACCAGGAACTCCACTGGTACTGCGATCCAGCGACCCGGGAGCTCTTTAATTTCGGCCGGTCCGTTGAAGCCACGATCGATACACCTGTATCCCGGATGGTCATCGATCTCAACCGCCCGCCGCTGCCACTTCCTCCAAAAGACCCGGATGGAATCATCAAGGTACGGACTATCGATGGCCGGGATGTCTACCTGCCGGGTCAACTGCCGGACCTGCCGTTTATCCACCGACTGATGATGAAGTGGTATTTTCCCTATCACCAGCGCATCGACGAGCTCATCGACCGGTACCCCGTGCGCATAGCCTTTGACTGCCATTCGATGCTGCCGTATGGATCGGCAGAACAGAGCGATGCCGGGAAACGCCGGCCGCTGATCTGCCTGGGAAACTACGGAGACCGGAACGGACGGGTAAAGCCCGGGAGCATTACCACGTGTCCTGCTGACTGGATCGTCCGTCTCGCAGATGCGTTCAGGGAAGAATTTCCCGGGGCTGATAATGTGGCGATAAATACCCCTTTTTCCGGGGGTTTTATTTCGAACGCCCATTACTGGCGTAAAGGCATCCCGTGGATCCAGATCGAGGTGAACCGGACGCTCTATGAACGTTGCGGCACGCCGACCCGTCTTCCAGAAGTGATGGAAGAACAGATCCCGGCGTTGCGTAACAGGATTTGGCCGGTGCTGGCCCGGTTCTGGGATGGGATCGCCGCTGCCGCACCCTTTGATGGTGGTGAGTCTATGGGATCGTATGAATGACGATATAACCGATGGATTCCCATCTTTCAGGAGGAATCCCGATGACTGCACTGGCCATGGAAAAAGTCGGCAGTACGAACTTTGACGAATTTGTAAACCTTATCGAAAAACTGGCGGAATACGAGAAACTTTCCCCGCCCGATGCCGGTGCCAAAGAGCGGCTCGCGGCCGATGCTCAGGGTGAAAATCCGAAATACGAAGCGTACCTGGGAAAAACCGGTGATACGGCGGTCGGGTACATGACATTTTATTTTACGTATTCCACGTTTCTTGCCCAACCGACCCTTTTTCTGGAGGATATTTTCGTACGCGAAGAATACCGGGGACAGGGTCTGGGCCGGCAAATGCTGGATTTCTGCCGGAAGGTGGCACGGGACCGGGGGTGCGGGCGGATGGAATGGATGGTTCTTGACTGGAACCTTCCTGCGATCCGGTTTTACGAGAAGACCGGGGCCCGGCGCCTTGCCTGGTACGTGTACCGGCTCGACCACGATCAGCTGTGACTTAGCCTGGTTAACCAGGCCCGTTTTTCCGGGAATGCCACGTCCGGGTGGGTAAATCGTCAAAGGGGGAGGGTCTGGGCGCCGTGCGAGACAAACAGGCTTGGAAAAGAATTTCAGCTCATGATCAACGCATGGCTTGATGACAAGTGGTCTCTAGTCTCACGTATCGGCACATGGGTTGTCGTGATGTCCGAGGTACCCAGGAAACCCGCGCCTGCCCACCTTATCCACCGGGCAGGTAACTGACCAGTGTATCCATGAACCGCTCCATGGCTGTGTGCGGGATCGCAGGAGTCCCATATCCGATTGAAAGTGTGAGCCGGTCCTTAAACGTGGTCACCCCCAATGCAACCCCGGGGGGATCGATCACGATACCGGCCACAAATGCGTTTGTGACGGGAATGTCCTGCGAGAAGGCCACGATCTCTTCAGGGATGATACCAATGTTTCCCAGGAAAGGAGGGTTTGCGTGGCAGGCAGCGTATGTGGCTTTCATCATCTGCACCCGCTCGCAGATGCGGGTGAACCCTGTGTATCCGAACGTTTCCATGTCGATAGCAGAGGCAATGCCCGGGTTATGGGCCTTGTACGCCTGCATCGCATCGCGTACACATGCGATCATCCCGTCATGTGACCTCATGTCTGGTTTCATCATAACCGCAAAGGCTACCGACTGATTGCAGATCGTGTTGTTCGGGGAAACGGATCGGGAACCGTTGAGATACCGCCTGAGGTCAATGGAGACCATAACGGGCACCGGACAGCCCGGTGAGGGGCCGATTGTGGTGCAGAGCGCCACAAAATATGCCGCAAGAAGGACGTCGTTCACTGTGGCCCCCTGCTGTTTTCCGGCATGTTTTATCGCGTCGAGACGGGATGCAGGAAGCGTCCGTATCGCAAAATCACGGGTACAGCAGTCCCCGGGCCCGACGGGAAATGCCCATCCGGCCGGTGGATCTTCCGGTGCGGGCCGATCGCAGAGGAGTACCGTCTCCGGGAACTGTGCAAGTACCGTGGCGAGAGAGCGGTCTATTGTTTCTGTCGGCGGGAGAGTTTTGTAATCGGGGTTCCGGTAGCACTCTGCCAGTAGCCGGGTGCAGGCAAGCAATCCGTGGGCGTCCATTACCGCGTGATGCACGGTGATACAGAGCGTATCGCTGCTTTTGGTGCGGATCAGGTGGATACAGATCTGCGGGCCAGCTGCTGAATCAACCGGTATGGCAAGAACCTTTGGAAGATCCTGGTGTGGATCAACGGATGGATGGATACAGACGAGTGTGTCGCGGTCAGTTTCGGGCAGGAGTTCCCAGTACGGTGCGCCGCAGTCGACAAACCGTGAACCAAGCACGGGGATTTCGGAGAGCACCGTTGATGCGGCCTCCTGCAGGCGCCTCTCATCGAGCATTCCCTCGAATGCGATCACCATGTGCATGGACTGATCTCCGAGGGCCTGGAGCGCGTAGTTAAACTGGTCCATCGGGGACGCGGGAATGCGGCAGGGCGAGGGATTATTCATGGGTGGGATCCTCCTTTAGCAATCATATATCCAAAAAAACCCTGAAGACCGGATCCCGGCAGATCGCGGGTGACCAGCATTAAGGAGATGTGAAAAGATCTCGATGTCCCGGCTCAAATGCATGGCGGTGACCAGGTTTTTGTACCCGCCCCAAAAGAACGCGGTGAGCCGGTGTCAGCCCCACATTTTATCACCCTCACGCACAATAACCACACATCATGATCCGTGAAACGCCGCAGGAGTTCCTGGATATCCTCAAATCCTATGTTCCCGACCCGCAGAAGCCGGTCGGGGTGGCCCGGCAGGAGTTCTCGGAATTTTTTGCAGAATTCCAGACCGATGAACGCCCGGCAGTGGAACAGATAGCGATACGGGATGATCTGCAGGGGGTATGGTGCTCGGTGCCCGAGGCAGTGCCGGATCGGACCCTTCTTTTTTTCCATGGTGGAGGTTTCACTGTAGGGTCAACGGCTGACCACTTGGGACTCTGCGCAGAGCTCGCACGAGTCGCGCAGTCCCGTGTCTTCTCAGTCGATTACCGGCTGGCACCGGAGCATGCCTTCCCAGCGCAGGTTGAGGACGCGGTTGCCGCGTACCGCTACCTTGCAAGCCACGGATATCCGCCACACCGGATTATCCCGGTCGGTATATCTGCGGGTGGCACGCTCGTGCTCGACCTGCTGCTCACGCTCCGCGATCAGCACCTGCTGATGCCCCCGGCAGCCGTCTGCATGTCGCCGATAGTGGATCTGGCGTTTGGCGGGGAATCGGTTACAACAAACCGGGACAACGACTGGCTCACCGCAGCCCGCCTTGCTGCAATCCGAACCCTGTATCTCGGTGGCAGGGACCCCGATGATCCCCTCGCCTCTCCGGTCCATGCAAACCTGTACGGGCTTCCCCGTCTTTATATCCAGACCGGGACCGGCGAACTCATGTATGACGATATTTCAGCATTTGCAAAGAAGGCAAAGTGGGCAGGGGGACAGGTTAGTTTTGAGATCTGGGAGGGCATGTTCCATTTCTGGCAGATATTTGGCAAACAGGTGCCCGAAGCCCGTGCAGCGGTTGCTCATGTGGGAGCATTTGTACAGGAAACGTCTGGCCGGTAAGGTGGGCCCTGGCGTGGGATCTTTATTTAGTGCCGTCGTAAATGGATCCTGGATATCCAGTTTTATCCGGAAGAATCCTCTTGTTGCTCCGGTGCGCGACGAACGTGCCGGGATCAGCGTCTTTTTTTAGTACACCTTCGCTCGCCGGTGACCCCCTACGGCGGGTCAATACTAAAAAAACATTCATCCCTTGAAACTGCCAACACAAAACTATGTTCGAACGGATTATGCGTAGTTTCGAGCTGGTAAAGGCGAGCTGGCGGATCCTGATGGAGGACAAAAAACTCCTCGCATTCCCGATCATGTCCGGTATCGTTACCTTGCTTGTGATCGCAACCTTTGTTGTGCCGCTGATATTTACAGACGGTGCGTACTCGCTTGCCACCAACAGCGTCACCGGGATCATTCTTTTGTTCCTGTTCTATCTGGTCAGCTACTTTGTCGTGATCTTCTTTAACGTGGGATTGATCAGCTGCGTACATGCAAAACTGAATGGGAAGAGCATGACGGTTAGGGAGGGTCTCTCTGCCGCAGGCCGCCACATCGGCTCCATCTTTGCCTGGGCGATTGTTGCTGCGACCATCGGCCTGATCCTGCACATGATAGAAGACCGGGCCGGGTTCTTGGGCCAGGTTGCCGCCGCAATTGTCGGTGGGGTCTGGAGCCTTGTCACCCTGTTCGTGGTACCGGTGCTTGCGTTCGAGGACAAGGGTGTGTTTTCTGCGATGAAAGAATCGCTGGGACTCTTTAAGAAGACCTGGGGCGAGAGCGTTGTCGGAACGATCTCGATCACCCTGATCTTTGCCGCGATCGGAGTCGTCGGGTTGCTCCTTGTGCTCGGCACGCTCTTTATCGGCAACACAACGCTCTTTATGGTTGCGCTCGCGCTCTTTATCGTGCTTGTTGCCGTCCTTGCAATTCTTTCCTCTGCCATGCAGGGAATCTTCACCGTAGCGCTGTACACCTATGCAAAGACCGGCTCGGCACCGGGCATCTTTGCACCCGGTGTGGTCGAGCATGCGTTTGCCCCCGCAAACCGGCAGCAGTTTGGCCCGGGCAATATCTGAACAGAAACCTTACTTTTTTCTCCGCGTTTACACGGGAGAATGCCGTAACATGACGGCATCACCCTCATGGTGCTTCGCGCCGTGTAGAGATGATCACCTGTTACCAAGACTGGGCGCCGATATCTCTGGTCTGCTCCGGTGTTCAACCGGGACGGGTTTTTCCCTAATCCCGCAAACAGGCTTTGCATCAGTACGGGCACTGTTTACGGATTGAGAAGGTGTTTTTCGAAATGTCCGTCAGTGTAGACCATAACGGTGACCGGTGCTCCCTTCCTGTACTGCCTCATGTGGTCATCGTAGATTTTCTGGACATGCCGGAGCCGGTGCTGGGTAAAATATTCATGGAGGCATTCGAGAAACGCAATCTGGTGGGCAAGGAACGCGTGCTCGTATTCCATGGTTTCGCGGGCGATGGCAAGGCATTCCCCATCCGTGATCTCCGCACCGTATTCACCGTGCCGGTCAAGACCGGATATCTGGCGCCAGTCCACTTTTCCTCTTTCATCGGGTTCACGGTGGAGCATGTACGGGTAGATGCGGCAGATAGCAAACCGCCGGTCATAGATCCGGCACCTGTCGTTTTCAAGAAACCAGCACGACCCCTTCGTATCGTCTTTTACCCGAAGCGCATAACCGGAGACATAGAATGTACCGTTCTGATCGCAGAACTCAGGATCCGGGGCCGGCTCGAGCGCCGTAGGATCGATCTCCCGTACTGCGGATACATCCCGGTCGAGCAGGAAGACATGGCCGTTGAACGCCCGGGTACAGCACTTCGCGCAGGTGGTGCACCGGAACCCGACGTCCCTGATCACATCAGCGAGACGTTCTATCGGGTACTCAAAAAGGGCGTGCTCTTCCAGCGTGAGTGCGGCAATGCGGTAGGGGATAGCGATGAGGGAAACGATAACCACCGGTATGTACGAAAGGGTAGGGCGGCACGGAATATTGTTTTTATGCCATCTCTCCGTGTTCTGCCGGTATTTCCTGTTGATTCCGGTACGGGGTTAACTCCCGTCCGGCGCACAAAATTACAGTCACTATGGTGGAGTCTCTCAAGAAAATAACGGGGATCTAAACAAAAAACACTACCCGGAAAAAGGACAAACCAATTGTCTAAATTATTCCAATAACTCTGATAAATTTTCCCGGCAAAAATTTTTCAATCGGGTTTTCAGATCACGGTACGTAACGCGGCGATGTTCTTTTCCAGTTTTGCGAGGATCTTCTCGCCGGACCGGTTCCGGGGGGCCTTGGTTTCTGCGATGACGTTTTTATCCAGTCCGAATTTCACAAAAACTTCACCTTCAGTGCTGACATAAATATTATTGAGGATCTGGGGATCACGCAGGTGTTCAAAATCCGTGATCCCTTTCTGGTTCAGGATCTCACGTATTCTTTTTACTTTTCCGCGTTCGTACGCACTTAGATTCCGTGAGCCTTTTGGTCGTCCTCGTGGCATGTACAAAAAGTTTTATCTGGATCTATATATAGGAATAGGGTTCTTTGAGGGGGTAAATG
>NZ_PMZU01000004.1 GCF_003170075.1 Methanoregula sp. | reverse complement strand
AGTATACGCTGAATAACCTTGAGAATTTGAAAGTCCGGATAATGTTGTTATCAAAACAAACGAGTCAAAGACCATTTTTGGTTCTGCATTTCTTTATATAGATTATACCACCCGGTTTGAGATATCAATGCTTTTTTGAGATTGGAGACAGATATAACAGGGACGTAATTATTGGATGGAAAAATATCAGGAGGGTTCCCCGCCCCAGGGTCTCTTGAGGGGCCCGGCGGGGCAAAGAAGATTTTGTGGCTCTGTAGAATTCCTCAACCAGAATTAGAACAGAGAATGGTATCATGAATCGTGAGAGGTTATAGAGGATCACCTTGATTTTGATCTCCTTGACCTGGAGTCGGTATTTTCGAGCCTTGAGGGATTCCCCAAACTTTCGTTTCAGGACGGAGAATACCGTTTAAGAGGCGAAATAATCCTCTCTGATTGATCGTCCTCTTCATGACCCTCTCCCCAGGTCCCGCCGTTTTCTTTCAGGAACCATCAGCGACCCGAAACAATCCGGGCCCGATTTAAGCCCCGTTCACCTTTTGATCACTCCAAAAGAAGCCCGTATCGGGCTCCGTTTCAATATACCCCAAAATTGGCCTTATTTTGCCAATCGGACGAATTAAAACGACCCCATAGTGCGTTTCTAAGGCCCGAACCAGGGCCTGTATGGGTTTTCTGTTGGTGAGGAAAATGACCGCTGCCAGAACGCGAATATGGCCCGCTAATGGGTGTTATATGGGGCTCATTACAGGCTTATTTTTGAAAACGGGGCAAATATATCGCTGCATTTCCAGACAGGTTGAAACGGACGATTTTGCGGGCGTTTCCGGGACCGCGCCGGATGGGGGATTGTACATTAAGGAGACTGCCTCCCCACGGGGGGGAGAGAGTGAGTCACCATCTCATAATTTATCTGAAAAGATTCGGAAAAATGAGATGAGCACAGGTATTCTACAGAGATGAATAAAGATGCCGCTTCAATGGTAACCGGCGTCATTCTGGTGGTCGCCATCACGATAATTCTCGCAGCAATTCTCGCTGTGTTTGTATTCAGTATGGCAGGAAACCTCCAGAAGACCAAAAGAGTTGCGGCGACGGCATCCAAACCCAGTTTAAACGAGATCATAGTCACATATGAGGGTGGCCAGGATGCTGCAACATTCAGTTACGGACTTGTAACAGTTATTCCACCCGGCGGCATTTTTTACCAACCGGATCACTTCATCGGACCACGGGCCTTCCCGGTGCTCACGGGACAGTATGCCAGATACCTCAAACCAGGGTTTTGCCTGATCGGCCAGACCAGAGAGCCGGGCAAAAACGGAGGTACTTTCGCCCGCAAAAAGAACGTCTGCGGCGCTTTTTGCCGACAACAAAGGCTGTATACTCACCCGCGAAATATTCCGGATCATGCAATACACAATCGTCCTTGAACCCAGCGACGAAGGCGGGTTTACCGCCCGCTGCGTTGAGATTCCGGGACCCGTTTGCCAGGGTGCGAACAAAGGAGAAGCGCTCGCCCGGCTTAAGGAGGCGATCGGTGAGGTGCAGCAGGCCTGGGAGGCCGACCTGCACCGCACAATCCAGTCCCTTTCATCCGAGATCATCAGGATCGATGTCGCGGACGCCGCGTAAATCCTTTTTCACACGAAAAGGGGGATCACCCCCACAGAAATTTATAAAATTTTTTCGAGAATTTCCCCGGCATCGCGAACAAACCGGGTACATTTTGTATGGAAGAGGTTGTCTTTCCGTGCGATCGCCAGCTCTTTTGGATCGGAGAGGTTGTGGCCGATCAGGTCCGTGCAGCTGACCGAATGGTTCCGGCGCAAAAATTCGCTGATAAACTCGTTTGCCACCGCGTAGGTCTTCTCCTTTGCTGCAAGGTCGTCGATCTTCGTCCGGCCGTACTTCATCCCGATCACCATGAGCGCACCGGTGACCGCCCCGCAGGTGTTCCCCGTGTGCGCCATCCCGCCGCCAAGCCCGCAGGAGAGCCTGAGCGCCGTGTCGCGATCGATGCCGAAATCCTCTGCGAATGCGGCGCAGACTGCCTGTGAGCAGGAGAGACCGCCGGTGAAACAGGCAGCCGCATCGTCAGCCCGTGTCAGTGTCATAGTACCGGGATTGTCTCCCGGGGCAGATAAGGTGTGCGGGCAGAGCCGTCCTCCCTCTGGCCCGCCGCAAGGGTCTTGTAAAAAAAGCAGGCAAAACCGATCTGGTTTACACCATAATTATGAAAATCGTTACGAGTAAACTGGTTACGAGTCTCACATGACAAATCTCGCTATAATAGAAGATTATATAAGTGTAGGAATGATACTGCCTTCGTACCTCAGCCATATCTGTCAGGTACAGGTTGGGGAAATGGGGAGGGAGATATGCCTACTGCAAAAAGAATTGGCGGTATAGAACCATTACCGCGGTACATCAATCCGGACACCTCGATTCCGGAATATGAAAAGATCCTGGAGCAATTGCAGGATTACCAGAGCTCGCTCATCGGATCATCCTACTATTACATTCGTGCGGAGAATGACAGAATGTCCCTGTGCCGGATTATGCCCGGTGCGGGAAAACTGTTTTTCCACGAAATAGTAGACCATGACAAACACGGGATATCGGAAGATGATTTGGAAGAAGCGATCAACCATAATACGGGTTCCTTATCTACCCCCGGGTATTACCTGATCTCACCGCATATCGAGATGAAACTCCGGGTAATTCTGGATAGCCCGTAACACGGCATGAAAAACCACCAGGGTTTTTCATCAATCGTTAATGGTACATTCCATTCATTTTTTTTTAGTGCCTGCCAGCGATACCAGAGTATTGCCAGAACGTAATAATAAAAAACCCATAATTTTCGCTCTTTTCACCGTCAACAGAGGATTATGAAGAGAAAAATGTCAGGAGGGGTTCCCCGCCCCAGGGCCTCTTGAGGGGCCCGGCGGGGCAACGAAGATTTTGTAGTATTTTATAGTCCCTGATCTGACGCGAGGGCGCCCCTTTTTAGGTGCGGCGGCACTCATCGCTCATGGGGAGGAGAGTAACAGTCTCCCCATCATATCAGAATGTTCGATTTTCATAAGAAACGCCTTATTTTTTAGTGGTGAACGCCAACACAGTACGCATCAGTTTTCACGTGCAGGCGTACCATGACATTTCAGTTTGCCCGGCGGATCCAGCATGCCCCGGCCTCGTTTCTCGGGGAACTCTTCAGGGTCTCTGCCGACCCTGCGATCATCTCCTTTGCCGGCGGGCTTCCCTCGTCGGCGCTGATCGATACGGAAGGGATTGCTGCTGCGGCACGGGACGTCTTTACCACCGATCCCCGGACCGCCCTGCAGTATTCAACCACTGATGGCTACCGGCCGCTGCGGGAGTACATCGCGGCGCGGTACCGCCGGCGGTTCGGTATCCCGGCTACAGCAGATGAGATCCAGATCGTCAACGGGTCGCAGCAGTGCCTCGATCTCTTCGCGAAGATCCTGTTAAACCCCGGCGACCGCGTGGGCATGGAACGGCCGGGCTACCTCGGGGCGATCGAGGCGTTCTCGCTCTACGAACCGACTTTTGCGGCCGTGCCGCTTGACAGGGAAGGGCCGGACCCTGCGGCATTTAAAAAAATGATGAAAGAAGCGCCGGTAAAATTCTTCTACGGCATCCCCAACTCCCAGAACCCTTCGGGCTGCACCTACTCGCAGGACCGGCGCAGGGAGATCGCGGAGTGCCTCGACGGGACGGACACCATCTTTTACGAGGACGATGCCTTTGGGGAACTCTTCTTTGACGGCAAAATCCGGCTCCCGGTAAAACATTACCTCCCCGACCGGTCCGTGATCTCCGGATCGTTCTCCAAGATCACCGCGCCGGGCATGCGGATCGGGTGGATGTATGCCCAAAAGGAGATCCTGAGTGCGTTCAACACCGCAAAGCAGGCCGCCGACCTGCACTCCAACTTCCTCTGCCAGCAGATCCTTGCCCGGTACCTGGCAACGCACGACCTTGATGTCCATATCAGGAAGATTGTCGCGGTCTACGGCCGGCAGTGCCGGCTCATGTGCGACCTCTTCGACGACCTGATGCCCGCCCTTTCCCACACCACCCCGGAGGGGGGCATGTTCCTTACCGCGACGCTCCCCGCCGGCCTGCACGCGATGAACGTCTTTGAAGAGGGGATCCGGCAGAAGGTCGCCGTCCTCCCCGGCATGCCGTTCTTTGTCGATGGCGGCGGCACCGATACGATCCGGCTCAACTTCTCCAATGCCGACGAGGAGAAGATCAAAGAGGGCATGCACCGGCTCGCCGGTGTCGTGAACCGGCGTCCCTGAAAAAATGCCCGGTGATGCGGTCTCGGGCCCGACCGCTTCCCCGGAACCCTCTGCCGATCCGTGGGGATCGTTCATGTCCGCCTATGCACCGATCGACAATTCGGCAGCGGATTCCAGCGGCAACACGGTTGCGGTCCCCGGGATCGATGTGGCAGCGAGTGCCTGCGTGGCCCCGGCCACCCGGGGCGGATGGATCATTGTGACCGGTGTGGTCTCCATCGTCATCGTGTCGGGGTTACTCTGCATCTTTGGCCGAAAACCCGAAGATGCACCAAAGACCCCCTGATCGGATCTTTTTTGCAAAAACTTTTTTTCGTACCGGGCAAACCGGGTACTCCATGACGCTGCAACGAACGATAGTGATCCTCGCCCTGCTCGCGTGTGCCCTGCTCTTCTCTGCCGGGTGCACGCAGACGGCAGGGACTCCCGCGACCGCTTCTGGGACCGTGACGACACCGGGAACCACCGGTTCTTCCGGCATGACGCAGGCCGCAACCCCTGCCACGCAGGACAACGTCCGGCTCGAAACGACGATGGGAAACATCACTATAGCGCTCGATCCTGACATGCCGATCACCGCCGGCAACTTCGAAACGCTCGTAAAGAAAGGCTACTATGACGGGGTTATCTTCCACCGCGTCATCCCCGGGTTTATGATCCAGGGCGGCGACCCGACCGGGACCGGCAGGGGCGGGCCCGGGTACACCATCCCTGATGAGTTCACGGCCACGAACAGGAACAACCGGGGCACGGTCGCGATGGCAAATGCCGGCCCCGGCACCGGGGGTTCGCAGTTCTTCATCAACCTCGTGGACAACAATTACCTTGACGCAAAACACCCGGTCTTCGGGACCGTGGTCGAAGGAATGGACGTGGTGGATGCGATTGCGAAGGTGACAACCGATGCAAACGACCGGCCGCTTAAAAACGTGACAATCCTGCACGCAGAGATGGTGTGAGGGGTCCGTTACCGGCCACACATATCCTCTTTTTCCCGGGCACCGGGAACCGGTCGGGGAGTCCCCGGAACGGGAGCACTCCTTTGCCCTGCACGAAAACAAAGAATATCTCTCGCGGGAGCAAATACTTCCCTTGCAATATGACTCCTGCACAGGAACCCGCTCAACGGGTACGGCTCGAAACGAACATGGGGGCGATCACAATCGCCCTTGACCCCGAAATGCCGGTCACCGCCGGCAACTTTGAAACGCTCGCAAAGAAAGGCTACTACGATGGCGTCATCTTCCACCGCGTGATCGCCGGGTTCATGCTCCAGGGCGGCGACCCGACCGGCACCGGCCGAGGCGGGCCCGGGTACGCGATCAAGGACGAGTTCACGAACCACAACCGGAACGACCGGGGCACCATCTCGATGGCAAACGCCGGTCCGAACACCGGGGGGTCGCAGTTCTTTATCAACCTTGTCAACAACAATTTCCTTGACGGCAAACACCCGGTCTTCGGGAAGGTCACAGAAGGCATGGATGTTGTGGACAAGATAGGGAAGACAAAGACCGACACGGACGACCGGCCAAAAGAGAAGGTCACGATCCTCCACGCGGTCGTAGAGTAAGTGGTCCCGGGAAAGATTCGGGTTTATTCTTTTTTTCGCGGGTTTTGGTAGCGGCCTGCTGACCCGTAGTACATGCGTTCGCAGCTGTTCGGGAGAAACGATCATTACGGGAAAATGTGATTGAATTTATTTTCTAAAAACCGGTTTCAAAGAGATTTATTCAACCCGTACACTCCATTCTGAAAAATACGAGGGTTCCCCGCCTCAGGGCCCCTCCGGGGCACGGCGGGGTGAGGGGGTTATTGGTTTTTGTCATCGATCCGCCGCGGGGGCGTCCCTTCGGGGGCGGCGGCACTCATCGCACCGATCTTTTCAGGAAAACACGCCCTCATACTCTTTTGGTTCACACGACCGGGCACTGCCATTTTACCCCCAAAGGAACACCTATGTGCCGGGCCTGACAGACAGTACAGCAGGAAGCAGTCATCATGAAAAAACCCTCAGTCAATCAGGACCCTGATCTCGAAGCGCATTCCACGGGGATCATAAAACGCCACCTCGTCCGCCGGCCCCGGGCAAAAAAGATGTGGAACCTCCTGACCGACGATGCCGAGATGCAGGCCAGCTGGCGGATGGCAAACTACGTTGCTTCGACAAAACTGGGGATGAACGATCACGGCAGGACCCACGCGAAGGTTGCGACCGCATCGGCACTTGCCATGCTCGATCTGCTGGACGGCTCGCAGTTTACCCCCGACATCATCGCCGGGAAATTCGGGGACCGGGACGACGCTGCGCTCGTCGTGATGACAGCGATGCTCTGCCACGACCTCGGGAACATGGTGCACCGCGAGGACCACGCGGGTCTCGGGGTGACCCTTGCGATCCCCATTCTCGACCGGCTCCTGCCCGCGATCTACGACGACCCCGCACAGCGCATGGCGATCCGGTCGTTTATCCTCTCCGCGATCTATACCCATCACGGCGTACCACGGCCGCTTTCCATCGAGGCGGCGCTTGTCTGCATCGCGGACTCGACTGACATGACCAAGGGCCGGGGCCGGGTCGCGTTTGAATCCGGGAGCATCACGATCCACTCGGTCTCCGCCCTTGCCATCGAAAAGGTTGAGATCAAAAAAGGGGTGGAAAAACCCATCGGGCTTGTGATCCACATGTCCAGTTCGGCCGGGATCTTCCAGGTGCAGGAGATCCTCGCGCCCAAGGTGCGGGCCGGGCCGCTTGCGGACGCGGTGGACGTGATCGCGGTGACAACAGAGGGGGCACACGCGGCCGGGAAGACAATTGTTTCCGGGATCCGGATGCAGGGCGCAAAATTTGTGCCCCTGCACCGGGGCAGCAGCGGCAGTACCCGGGCCTCACCGGGCAGGAAAAAATAACGCGGGCGGCACCGGCTCCGCCGCAGCCGGGGGATCGGCCGCCAGTGATCCGCTCATCAGGCCGACGGTTTGTTGCCGGTATGGGGCCGGAGCGTACCGATAAACCCTTCGAGCGCGTCCCGGGCCCCGCGGCGGTCCTTTGCCGACACCGCCTTTGTCTCCACCCCGTTAAAATGCGCTTTTACCGCATCCGGTTGTGCGCCGACCGTGTCGCACTTATTGAGGAGTATCACAAAGGGGATCTTCTCGGCTCCAATCGAACAGTAGAGGTGATCGATGAACTCATCCACCGGTGAGGTTGCATCCACGAGCAGGATCGCACCGTCCATGCCTGTCCCGATGATCTCCCGGGCGAACTCGAACCGTTCCTGCCCCGGGGTCCCGTACAGGTAGACCCGTTTTTCGCCGATCTGCACCCGGCCGTAGTCGAGTGCGACGGTCGTGGAGCCCCCGGCGCACTCGGCCTCGATATGTTTTGCCTGCGGGTCGAGCGTCTGGATCAATGTGGACTTTCCCGCCCCGAACGCACCAAAAACGACAATCTTGTACTTTTCTTCTGCCATTACACTACGATGGGGGTAAAGGGTGTTTACTGTTTCGGTAGTAAAGAGGCCCCGCCTTTGTCGCCGGCCGGGGCGGCGGTGCTGGCGGGTGGTGACCTGAACGGTTTTTTCAAACCTGCCAGAAAATTTTTATAGAGAAAAACAGGATTGATTTTTGAATTACCGGTACATGAGCAGAAGGGAGTACGACCTGATGGGAAGAAGCACAAGAGACCGGGCGGGGAACCGGGGCGGTAAAAGATTCGGGGGGCAGAACGGGCGCGGGACCTACGATGACCCGTGGGACGAGGAAAATCCGGACCAAGATCCCTGCCGCAATGTGAGGGATCTCTATGAAGAACCACCGGACTCCCCCGGCGATGAGTATGTCTGGCCGGAGAACGAGGAAGAAGAAGACTAAAATTCCCGGATCTTTTTAGTATAAAAAAATGAGCAGGGGATCGCTCTCCTGCCCGGTTTTTTTCATTACTTCGGGTTGTTCCCTGCATCTTCCATGTGGCCGGGCCCCGGTCCCACATCACGAGCAGGCCGGGGATGATCACGTAGGCGAGCAGCCCTGCACCGAGGAACGCCCCGGTGATGACAAGTTCGTTGTCCATCGCCATCGCCTTATGCGAGTGCTGCGACGCTGTCGGCCCAGATCTCGACCGTGGTCCGGATCGCGTCGTCCTCGTACGAGGAGAGGGTGCCCTGGTCCCGGCTGAACGTGACCATGTAGAGTTCCCCGTTCTGGCCCTGGCACCTGATCGTTGCCGAGTAGGTCTCGGCATCGGTGTCCCGCGCTGCCGTGCCCCCGTGGGCCGCGGTGAGTGCGGTATCGGCGAGCAGGGCGGCGGCCCCCGCGTTAAAGCCGGCGACCGTGCTGAACTTACCGGATTCGCTGCCGACAACTTTCGCATCGGTGTCCTGGTAGACGATCTTTGCGGTGTAGGATTCCCTGGTCTTTTCAACCGGCCCGTGGGTCGTGCCGGCGGTCACGTAGGACACGCAGCCGAACGGGTTCGTGCTGATGACCGACTCGACAATCGAGTTGAATGTCGCTACATCGGCGATCGGGTTCGCAAGCGGGCGGACCGCGGATTTTACTGCTGTGCTCTGGATGAAATCTCCCATCGTGTATCACTCCTTTTTTGTTTTTTTCCGGGATTTTCCCGGAAGAAGAGCGGACGGTTTGTTACAAACCTTCGCTCTTTTTTGTTCGGACTTCGGTTCTGTCTCGGGGGCCCCTTTGACATATCCCTATGGGATGTAGGGGGGGATGGGCTTTGATTATAAAATTATTTTTTAAGGAGAACAGGGGAGAGAGT
>NZ_PMZU01000057.1 GCF_003170075.1 Methanoregula sp. | reverse complement strand
GATATATGTAATATTTGAACATTGCTTCGGTTTTATGTAATATTTTTGGAGTTCTATAAAAACGCGTTCCGAGATAAAATCGGAACGCTTATAAGCGGAAATTGGGAATTATTCAATGTCCCAATCTAGGGGACGTGCAATAGCGACTTTCATTCATTACCAGTGTTCTATTAGTCACCACCAGTGTTCAGTTCTCGTACGGTATAGGAGTTAAAAGTCAATTTGGAGGAAATTATATGGCAAAATATAAAGATGCAATCGACCTCTACGACGATGAGGGTAAGCTCTTAAAGAGCAACGTCACCATTGACAGGATCAGTCCGCTGGTCAACAAGGGTGCACTCGAGCTTATCGACCTCACCAAGAGGACCGTGGCAGTCAACCTCGGTGGAATTGAGGATGCACTCAAGACCGGTAAGATGGGCGGCAAGTCCAACCAGATCCTCGGGCACAGCATGAACTGCAGCTGTGTCAAGGATTCGGATGCACTCGCAGCCAAGATCAAGGGAATGGTCCAGGTCACCGAGGGCGACGACACCAAGATCACCAAGGTCGGCGGCGGCAAGATGCTCCTCATCGAGGTCCCGTCTGCACGGATTAACGCAGCAGCAACCTACGATGCGGCAACCACATCCGTAGCATCAGCGACCACCTACGCACTGCTCGAGCAGTACAAGGTCGGCATGTTTGACGGTTCCTATGTGAAGAGTGCAGTCTGGGGTACCTACCCGCAGACGATGGACATGAAGGGCGGCAATATCATCTCTATCCTGTCCATCCCGCAGAACAACGAAGGTCTCGGCTACGCACTCCGCAACATCCCCGCAAACACTGCGGTCATGATGACCCACCGGAATGCAATGCAGGGTGCAGCACTCTCCGCAACCTTTGAACAGGCAGGAGAGTTCGAGATGGGCGCCGCAATCGGCCCGTTCGAGCGTGCACAGCTCCTGCTCTACGCGTACCAGGGCCTGAATGCAAACAACATCGTCTACGACCTCGTCAAGGCAAACGGCAAGACCGGTACCATCGGTACTGTCGTGCAGAGCCTTGTCGAGCGTGCCCTTGACGACAAGGTCATCAAGGCAGGCAAGAAGGGCAAGAGCGGCTACATCTTCTACGAGACCAAGGATCCGATGCTCTGGAACGCTTACGCATCCGCAGGCACCCTCGCAGCGACCATGGTCAACTGTGGTGCAGGACGGTTCGCCCAGGCAGTTTCCGCAACCCTGCTCTACTTCAACGACCTGCTCGAGCACGAGACCGGCCTCCCAGGCTCCGACTTCGGTCGGACAATGGGTGTCGCAGTCGGATTCTCGTTCTTCAGCCACTCGATCTACGGTGGCGGCGGCCCCGGTGGATTCAACGGTAACCACGTCGTTACCCGTCACGCAGCCGGTGTCGGTATGCCCTGTATCGTCGCAGCATGCGCACTGGATGCAGGCACCCAGATGTTCGGCCCCGAGGCAACTGCGAAGGTTTACCAGGACACCTTCGGGCAGATCGAAGCGTTCAAGAGACCGATTCAGACAGTAGCAAAGGGTATCTAAACCCCACAAGGATACAAATGACTGATGCCACGTTCCCCCAGTGCAGGATTGTCACCGAGCGGCTGCTTAACCCCGAGACAACCGAGCACCTGCTGAACAAGCTCTCCGAGATCGCCGGCATACGGCGCATGGTCCTCAACGGGCCGCGCCTTCCCGCTACCGTAACGTACGGACCAGCCACAGGAATGGCCAATCCTCATAACATGAGGAAGACCATCCATGTCGGCGACCAGGAAGTGGAGCTGCAGGTTCATGTGGGTACGGTGATCCTCGAGCTCGAGAGCCGCGACGTGATCCCCACACTGAAGACCGCATGCGAACAGGTCTTCACCAATTTCACCTTCCGGATCCAGGAAGGGAAGTTCATGAAGACCGAGCCCTCGCTTGTCGATTATTGCAAGTATGGCCCGGATGCGGACAAATCGATCCTCGGACTAGCTGATCCAAGCAGCAAGTCCAAACCCACTATCATTCAGGGAATCAAATAATGCCGATAGGACGAGTAACCCAGGTAGTTGACTGCCGCGAGGCGATGGGCATGGGTAAAGGAGGCGGGCTTGCCCAGCGGGGCACCATCTCCGAATGCCGGTACCCGGACGTGATCGTGGTCGGAATGTCCCCAGGACGCCGCCACGTCACAAAGCCGGTGTGCGACATCACCTCGGGGCTGCGACAGCAAGGCGTCGAATACAGTATCAGTACCCTTGTACTGAACGCCGGCAGTGGCGTCCCCCCAGACGCCCCTAATATTGCCGGCGGCGTCATCGGTGCCTACTTCGGGCTTACTGACAAGGAGGTCGCGCAGATTGAGAAACACAAGGTCGCCATACTTCACCATGGGAACGTCCGATCCCATGTGGTGCACAAGGTCCGGTTTATTCTTGAGGCCTGTGACGTGAAGGCGATTGTCGTTTCCCAGTCCCCGATTGATTATGAGGATCTCGCAAAAGAGGGCGTGAAGACTGCCGTCGTGATGCCCCCGGCCGACCGGATCCGTACCAAAGGCACGGTGATGGCGATCGTGAACGGCGTGACCCGGGGTCAGACCCCGACCCGCGAGAAGATGGCGGAAGTCATTTCGTCTGTCATGAGAATCGTGAAAAAGAAGGAAACATTGGAGTGATAAAAAATGGCATATAAACCCCAGTATTGTCCCGGCCAGACGCAGGTCGCCGAGAACCGGCGGAAGCAGCTGGACCCCAACCACAAACTGGAAAAGATTCGCGATGTAACGGACAAGGACGTCGTCCTCGTCATGGGACATAAGGCACCCGGTGCAGCATACCCGTCGGCACACCCGCCGCTCTCCGAGCAGCAGGAACCCGCCTGCCCGATCCGCAAGCTCGTAACCCCGACCGATGGCGCAAAGGCCGGCGACCGCGTCCGCTACATCCAGTTCACCGACTCGATGTACAATGCACCCTGCCAGCCGTACCAGAGATCCTGGCTCGAGGCATACCGCTTCCGTGGCATTGACCCGGGTACACTGTCAGGCCGTCAGATCATCGAATGCCGTGAGAGAGATCTCGAAAAGTATGCAAAGGAACTCATCAACACCGAGCTCTTCGATGCAGCACTTACCGGCATCCGTGGCTGCACGGTGCACGGACACTCCCTCCGTCTCGATGAGAACGGGATGATGTTCGACATGCTCCAGCGCTTTGTCATGGACAAGAAGTCGGGCATGGTCAAGTACGTCAAGGATCAGGTCGGCGTTCCCCTTGACTCCGAAGTCAAGGTCGGCAAGCCGATGGACGCAAAGTGGCTCAAGACGCACACCACCATGTACCACTCCCTCGTAGGCACCGGATTCCGCGATGACGCAGAATACGTTGAATACATCCAGCGCATCCACGCACTGAGGGTAAAGTACGGCTTCATGCCAAAGGAGGCATAATTATGGCAAAGGCAAAAATCGAAAGGACCCAGAAGCTCTTCCTGAAGGCAATGAGGGAAAAGTTCCATGCAGACCCGGCGGCAATGTCCACCGTCTTCGAGCGCAAGGGTCTCGAGCAGTCTCCCCGTAAGATGGAGTTCTTAAAGGAAGGCCAGGTTGCCGCAATGGAGCGCGGCATCTCGATGTACGACCCCAAGCGCTGCCACTGTGGTGGTATCCCGCTCGGCCAGCGCCAGCTGACACCCTACGAGGTTTCCGGCACCGGCGTCTTTGTCGAGGGAGATGACCTTCACTTTGTGAACAACGCTGCAATGCAGCAGATGTGGGACGACATCCGCCGGACGATCATCGTCGGCCTCGACCTCGCCCACCAGACCCTCCAGAAGCGTCTCGGCAAGGAAGTTACTCCTGAAACCATCAACGAGTACCTCCACGTGCTGAACCACGCAATGCCCGGCGCGGCCGTCGTTCAGGAACACATGGTCGAGACCCACCCGGCACTCGTCGACGACTGCTACGTCAAAGTCTTCACCGGCGATGACGAGATGGCAGACGACCTCGAGCCCCAGTTCGTCTTAAACCTCGACAAGCTCTTCCCGGCAAAGNNCGGTGGTCTGCAATGCAGATCGGTATGTCCTTCATCGGAGCATACAAGATGTGCGCCGGTGAGGCAGCAGTTGCTGACCTCGCATTCGCAGCAAAGCACGCTGGTGTCATCCAGATGGCAGACATCCTGCCCGCCCGCCGTGCACGTGGCCCGAACGAGCCAGGTGGCATCATGTTCGGACACTTCGCCGACATGTGCCAGGCAGACCGCAAGTACCCGAACGACCCCGTCAAGGCATCCCTTGAAGTCGTCGGTGCAGGTACCATGCTCTTCGACCAGATCTGGCTCGGATCTTACATGTCAGGCGGTGTCGGATTCACCCAGTATGCAACCGCTGCATACACCGACAACATCCTCGACGACTACTGCTACTATGGTCTTGACTATATCAAGAAAAACCACGGCGGTATCGGAAAGGCAAAACAGACCCAGGAAGCGGTCAGCGATATCGCATCCGAAGTCACGCTCTACGGTATGGAGCAGTACGAGACGTACCCGACTACTCTCGAGGACCACTTCGGCGGTTCCCAGCGTGCGTCCGTCCTTGCGGCAGCATCAGGTATCTCCGCTTCACTTGCAACGGCAAACTCCAATGCAGGTCTGAACGGCTGGTACATGTCGATGCTCATGCACAAGGAAGGCTGGTCACGCCTCGGCTTCTTCGGCTACGACCTGCAGGACCAGTGCGGTTCCGCGAACTGTATGTCCGTCAGGGCCGACGAGGGCTGTGTCGGAGAACTCCGTGGACCAAACTACCCGAACTACGCAATGAACGTCGGACACCAGGGAGAATACGCCGCTATTGTCGGTGCCGCCCACTATGGACGCCAGGATGCCTGGTCCCTGTCCCCGCTCATGAAGATCACGTTTGCAGACCCGTCGCTCAAGTTCGACTTTGCCGAGCCACGCCGCGAGTTCGCAAAGGGTGCAATCCGCGAGTTCATGCCCGCAGGCGAGCGCTCACTGATCATCCCCGCAAGGTAAGCACATCGTCCCCAACCAAATTTTTTTTCTTTTTTAGAGATTTTTCTTACAACAAGAATATCCCCGGAGCGGGAAACTGAATTCTGTGAAGGAAAAAGATCGCTTTACATCCTCTTTTCGAGTATATCAAGATCCCCGCACTACTTCCAGAGTATCGGGGGACGTATATATGTCACCGCCCTGTTTATCAATGAGGACGACGACTGAGGGCAAAACACGGTCAGGGATTAATTAGTACTCCAGTATCAGCCCGACGCCGGTGTCAAAGAGGATCCGCCGGCCCTCTGTTTCGATCAGGAGCGGAAGACCGGGTTTTCCGATGAAATACCGATCAATAAGCGTGGTGTTATCGAACAGCACCGAAAGGGAAAGCCGCGGTGTCATAGAGAAATATCACGCAGGAGAAGAAATTAGACTATTCTTTTCTGCGACTATGCGGAGAGCACGCCGGCACGATTATTCCACGGCAATCCTCTGCACCCGCACTGTCAGGGTACTACAGGTGCATGAACCGGTGCGGATGGGCCCGGACCCCAGATACACGGGTTTTTGAGCATATCATTTACACAGGGTTCTGCAAAGATTCGAGATCGCTTATCAGGTCTGAAACCAAAACATACCGGTTCTCCGGTCTCTTCGCAAGACATTTCAGAATAATTTTTCTGATCTCATCCACATGCCGGCCATTCCATGAGGGTATGACAGGAGTGTCCGCAAGAATCGCACAGTGCAGGTCATGCATACCTTCACAAACAAATGCGACGGAGCCGGTCAGCATCTCGGAGAGAAGCATGCCGATCTGGTAAATGTCAGTTGCCGGCCCGGGTTTGCCGTACCGGTCAGGTGCGATCTGCTCCGGTGCGGCATAGGACGGTGAGAAGCCGATCATGCTGGATTTGCGCGTGTCACCGATTGCCTTACTGAGACCCCAATCGGTTATCTTCGGGGTTCCGTCAGAAGCGATCAGGATGTTATCAGGTTTGATATCCAGGTGCACAATCCCCTTCCCATGAGCATATGCAATCCCGCGTGCAATACCCATGATCATCCTGACCGCTTTTTCCTCGGGAAGCGGAAGGGGTATGGCAGCGAGGGAGGATGGTGCATATTCCATCTCGATATAGGGAACNNGTGCCGGTAATTTCATCGAACCGGACGGGCACCTTGACAGCAACGGTCCTCCCGGTTTTTGCGTTTTGTGCACGAAAAACCCGCGCCAGTCCTCCTTCACCGATAAACTCTGCGTTCAGAAACTTCTTTTCAAGAGTCGTGGGAAACGATACCGCAGGACCCCTCGAACGGTCAGGGGGGCTTGCCTCCACAGGGGTCTCTGGCAGGGGCGTTTCGATTACGGTTACATGATCTGGAACGTCGTTACCGGATTTTTTACGCGTCACGGAGGGTCTGTCCCCTTTTTTCAGAAGAGTATACAAGATGGTTCCGAGCCCGATAAAGATAATAACAACAATGAGGATAAACCAGAACGCAGGTACCGTTACCTTTGGCCGCTCCGCCGCGTTTTTTATAACCGTCTGGAGAAGGGATGTCCGGTTCTGACGGGCAGGGATTGTGGTCGGCCGCATGGTAATTACGGCCACCGGGGATGCTGCAAGCATCCCCCCGGTTCCCGGTTCCGCACCCTGGATGAACGGACTGACCGGCGAGACGGCGGGATCATGTCCCATCCCCGCAGTTCCTGATGCAGTGAGAGCCGCTCCCGGTGGGACAAGAAACACCAGAAGGAGGAAGACACCCATTACCCGCCATAACGGTGACGGCCGGCATGTTCCCGTGACACTTGCGTACATGGTTGCTCCCAATAGGTACATCATTCGTCAGAAATAAACAAGAACCGTGCGGCGTTCGCACCTACAGACAGATCAATAACATCGCCATTGGCAAGCGCGGTTCTTTTCAGGGGCTCAAGGCGCCGGGAGTTGAGGAACGTCCCCCCGGTGCTGGCATTATCCTCGATCTGCCAGGATTCAACAGATCTGATGAGAAATGCATGGGGCTTTGTCACTCTCGTTACAGCCCGGTAATCATCCGGCAGTACAACCATCGCTTCATTGCCGGCGGGCGGGTGATCGGGATCTTCGCGTCCCATCGGAATACGATCATTTTTCAGGATGAAGGCCCGCCCGTCTTCAGTGCCCCCGATCAGGTACAGGACCGGTCCTGCCGGGATACCGTTATCGTCGAGGGTTGTTCTGACAGCCCGGATACGCTCCCGGATGTCGTTATACCCCATGGGGGGTATGATACTGGAAAAAATACCCAGCGTTTTAGTAAGGTTCAGAAGGCCCCCGTCTGCAAGCGAATATTTCCATACGGGGGCAATGCCACGATCGGTCTCCCGCCCGAAACCAGCTGCCCTCTGCACAAGACTGATGCTGATCAGACGATCAAGATGTTTTTTGGTGTTCTGGTAGGTCATGCCGACATGTTCTGCAACCGCCGTGATCTCCTTTGGCTCACGCTCGATGAACTTGAGAATCTTCAGCCGCAGGGGATTTGAGAGAACTTCAAGGTATTCGGATAATTCTTCCAGGAAAACGGGATCCGATGAGATGGATACTGTTTTTCTATCAGTAATAGATGATCATCCCTGGACAGTTGTAAACGCCACTGTGTGGCGGGATCTATTAAGGTATTGTTGTTGTACAGGCTAAAAAACCGGTGGGTGACACTTGAGCAGGCTGGTGGCATGCGGTTCCAAGGTTACCAGTTCTTCCCATTGAACCGGCGGGTTATACGATTATCCGTCCGTTTTTACAGCCGGTAGCGCTGCCATTTTACCAATACATAACCTCCTGAGGAAAACAGTGGATCAGGGTGCCAGGAGCACCCAAAACCAGGAACAAGGAGAACCTTCATGAACTCACACACAATTCTTAAAGGCGCATTCGTTGCATTCTGCTTCATCGGCATGCTGGTGCTGCCAGCAGCAGCGGCGCCAGCCGGACAAGGGACAACGGCAAACACTGTCGACCAGGGACTCAAAGATGATCTCTGGGCCAACCACATCCAGTACCGGCTTCAGGAATTCGACCTGCATGTCCAGCGGGCAACCAGCGTAATCGCAATTCTCGATAAATACAGTATCGATACGACGCAGATGCAGGCAACCCTGACGACAATCAGCAGCGAACGTGCAGCACTTGACACCGCCCTGACGAACAAAGACAAGGAAGGACTCAAGACCATCAACTCGAATCTCCAGTCACTCTGGAAACAGTTTGGGCAGGAGATGAAGGCCAGCATCAAGGCTCACCGTATAGCAGCCCGGGCAGCAGCAAGAGCCAGTGCAACCGGGGCATCAGACAACCCCACCAACGTCACATCTGCCGGGCTTGGAATGACAACTGTCTAAAGTGGGATGAGAAGAAGCCATTCATCCTTTTTCGTAACATTTTGGTTTCCGGTCTGGGGGATACGTGATGTCCCCGTTTCAAACCCCGGGGAGTATTCACCCCAATGATCCGGGGCCCTGTAACCGCACAGGATTTACGAATGTCCGATTCGGCAGAATGAAAACGATTATACCGTAAGGAGGGGAAAAAGGGGTAATGAAAAACCCGTTCCACGTGATGATCATCCCGACACTGGGCTGCCCCTCGAAATGCAAATACTGCTGGAGTTCGGAAGAGGGATCGCCAGTGATGAAACCGGCAATGGTAAGGGAGATCGTGGAATGGCTCAACGGGTGGGATAAGGACCGGGTGACGTTCACGTTCCACGGCGGGGAACCGCTGCTGGCGGGAGTGGACTTCTACCGTACTGTGCTGCCAATGCTCGCAGATGGGCTCGCTCGGATGCACCCGGAGTTTGCAATGCAGACGAACCTCTGGCGGATGACGCCGGAGATCGCGGATGTGCTCGCGGCGTACCACGTGCCCATCGGGTCGAGTATCGACGGCCCTGAAGCGATCACTGATTCACAGCGGGGGGACGGTTATTACCAGAAGTGCATGAAGGGCTATGAGATCGCGAAAGCGCACGGTCTCGACGTGCGGTTCATCTGTACATTTACGAACAAGTCGGTGAAGGCCCGTGAGGAGATCTTCCGGTTCTTCCTCGACAAAGGATTTACCCTGAAACTGCACCCTGCCCTGCCGTCCCTGCGCTCGGAGAACCCGAAGGAGTGGGCCCTTGAGCCTGCGGAGTATGGCGACCTGCTGGTGTACCTGCTCGACCAGGCGCTCGACCACATGGGCGAGATCGAGGTGATGAACATCAACGACCTGTGCCGGTGCGTATTCACCCGGCGGGGCAGCGTCTGCACGTACGTGGACTGCATGGGGAGCACGTTTGCGGTGGGGCCTGACGGGAGCATCTACCCCTGCTACCGGTTCGTGGGGATGCCGGAGTACATGATGGGAAACGTGGCGGACCACCCGACGATGGAGACGCTGATGGCATCGCCGGCGGGAAAACTGATGCTCTCTTTCAAGGACTACGTAGATACAGCGTGCGGGAAGTGTAAGCATATCAGGTACTGCCGGGGCGGGTGTCCCTACAACGCGATGGCGCCAACGCCGGGGAGGATCGAAGGGGTCGATCCGCACTGTGTCGCCTATACCCGGATCTTCGACGAGATTGGCAACCGGCTCAATAAGGAGATGTTCGATGCGCCACAGATGGAGATGGGAGGATTTGGGATGCCCGCCATGCAAAAGCCCGGGAAGCCTGCAAAGCCCGGCGTGATGGCGCTGATGCGGAAGAATGCGATGCGGTGATGGCCGCCCGGTAACCGGGTCCGGGAATACCGGCTTTTTTTACAGACGCTTCTGGGGGCTGACACCCCCGCCGCGTGGGCATCCCCCCTATAGCGATAGTTCCTCAGACGGTTAGCGAGAAAATGAGATTGAAATCGGAATAACTAAAGGGTGGGGTCTAGGGGACACCCCCCTTGGGCTGCCTCCTCCTCTGGGGGAGAAAGAGGGGACCCTCCCAAATTAGGTGCGGATGAGGAAAAATCGGACAAAAAACAGGGCGTCTACTGAACCCCTCTTTTAACAATATTCACTGTAAAGTAGTATGATTTTACAAAAACTGGGGAGTTCGCCCAAGGTAAAAAATAAAAAAATATGAGGGGTTTTAAGCGCTCTTTGCGCCTGAGTTCTTGCTGCTGGCAGCTGACTTCGCGTTTGCCGATGCCTTCTTCGCGGCTGCTGCTGCCTTGGTTATCTTCACTGACGTAGTAATCACTTCCTTTTTGTTGATTGTGGTTTATGCCACGTAGTGTTACTCTCGTTATCCCGGGATATACGCTTTCTTATGATACGGGGATTCTAACGGCTTTAAACAGATATTTTCGCGACCGGGACGCGGAGAACGCACCGGCAGGAGGCCGGGGGAGCGCCCGGCTCACTTCTTTATTGGCGTCCAGAGGCCGATGAGATTCCCTTCGGAGTCGAGGACCATCGCGGTCTGTCCTACACCCGGGATAGCGGTTTTAGGCATCGTTACCTTCCCGCCCAGCCCCTCAACCTTTGAGAGCACAAAATCGAGATCCTTAACCTCCACGAAATCCAGGATCGGTTCGTTCAGGTGCCGCTTGTATAACCCGCCCGTGCTCAGCGTGCCCGGCCGGGCTGCCCCGGTCGTGATATCATGGTACTGCATCGCCGCGATCCCCATGGAATCGGGAGCAGGTTGTACCGGTTCTATCTTCCAGCCGAGAAGGGCTGCATAGAAGTGCCGTGCCCGGTCAACGTTGTCGGCCGGGATCATGAAGTGCGAGAGGTTTGCCATAGGGAGAGATAGGGCCATCGTTGTATTTAGCGGTAGGGATGTAGCAAGGGGGGGTGGGGGTGATGGGTGGTGTGGAGG
>NZ_PMZU01000077.1 GCF_003170075.1 Methanoregula sp. | reverse complement strand
GATATAGTCCATAGCAAATTGGTAAATTATTGGTTTTTACATTACAGTCAAAAATTTTTCAATAAGAATGCTCAACAAACCGTTGGAATGGCATCGATCAACCAAAATCAGTTATCAATAATGCCTTTTCCACTATCGCCCTATATTGAGCAATTAGTTATGATTGAAGAGATTGAACGACATTTCTCTCAAATCGATCACATTGAGAATATAATCACCACCAGCCTCCGCCAAGCCGAAACCCTCCGCCAGAGCATCCTGAAACAGGCATTCGAAGGCCGGCTCGTCCCGCAGGATCCAAACGATGAACCGGCATCGGTTTTATTAGAGAGAATCAAAGCCGAAAAAGCCTGTCACGCTGCCGGGACAAAGAAAGGCAAGACCCTTCAACCAAAATCACCAAAGAGGAAGGTACGAGATGTCAACTGAATCCTCTGCTATCGTCCAGAAAGTCTGGAACTACTGCAACGTGCTGCGCGACGACGGCGTGAGCTATGGCGATTACGTGGAACAGCTCACCTACCTTGTCTTCCTCAAGATGGCAGATGAACAGACAAAGCCCCCGTTCAAGAGCAAATCGACCATCCCCACGGACTTTGACTGGCAGAGCCTTGTGGAAAAAGACGGCGTCGATCTGGAAGTTCACTACCGTGCCGTGCTGGACAAACTGGGGAAAGAAAAGGGGCTGATCGGCGTCATCTTCCGGAAGTCCCAGAACAAGATCCAGGACCCGGCCAAACTCAAGCGGCTGGTCATGCTCATCAACGGCGAGACCTGGCTCGGGATGGACATCGATGTCAAAGGAGAGATCTACGAAGGGCTGCTCCAGAAGAACGCAGAGGATGTCAAGAGCGGTGCCGGGCAGTACTTCACGCCCCGTTCCCTGATCAAGGCCGTGGTCGAGGTCATGAAGCCGCAGGCCGGCATGACGATCTACGATCCTGCCTGCGGGACCGGGGGATTCCTGCTCGTCGCACACGATTACATTACCGCTCACAATCGCACCCTTGACAGAGAGCAGATACAATTCCTTAAAGACGGTACTGTCATAGGAAAAGACATCGTGGATAGCGTGGCCCGGCTCTGCGCCATGAACCTGTACCTGCACGGGATTGGCGGGAAGGAGAGTCCGATCGAAGTCGGCGATGCGCTGGTCTCCGAGCCGTCCGAGCACTACGACATGGTGTTGACCAATCCGCCGTTCGGGAAGAAGAGCAGCATCACGGTCACTAACGGCGACGGTGAGACCAATAAAGAGACCCTGACGTACTCCCGCAATGATTTCTGGGCTGCATCAACCTCCAACAAGCAGCTCAATTTCGTCCAGCATGTCTGGTCGCTTCTCAAGATCCACGGGACGGCTGCGGTTGTTGTCCCGGACAATGTCCTCTTTGAAGGCGGGGCAGGGGAAGTGATCCGGAAAAACCTGTTGCATAACTGCAATGTCCATACGCTCCTGCGCCTCCCCACCGGGGTTTTCTATGCACAGGGCGTCAAGGCAAACATCCTCTTCTTCGACAAGAAGCCGGCGGCAAAGAAACCGTGGACGGAGACATTGTGGATCTATGATCTCCGGACGAACATGCACTTCACGCTCAAGACAAATCCGCTGAAGTTAGAAGACCTCCAGGACTTCATTGCCTGTTACAACGCGGGAAACCAGCCCAAGCGTAAAGAAACCGAGCGGTTCCATGCGTTTCCCTACGACAAATTGATGGAGAGGGACAAGGTTAACCTCGATATCTTCTGGTTGCGGGACGAGAGCCTTGAGGACTCGGACAACCTGCCGGACCCCGATGTGATCGCGCAGGAGATCGCAGGGAACCTTGAGGATGCGCTGGAGCAGTTCAGCGGGATTGTGGGGAGTTTGCAGAAATAATCAAATTTCCCGATACTTGTCACCGCTATAACTGTCACCCCTCTTCCGCGCCTCCCATTCAGCTAACCCGCAGGTTATACCCATCCGGGCCCATATCATCCCCCGATTCCCGAAATAACTACCAAAATATTCGAATCTACCACAGAGTTTATAACCTGACGTACCCTTGAAGAAATAATCAAGAATGAACCAGGATTTCTGCACACAGATAACGAGGAAGTTTCGGAAGATCGGGTACGCGAAAAAGGTCGCCCGCCGCTTCGCGAAGTTCTGCTTTGTCTCCATGACGCTGGTGTGCGGACTTTTCGGGCTCCTTGAGATAGTAAAAGCACCGATCTATCTGATCACCGGTATCGGGATGCATACTGCGGGTGCCCGGGCCGGTACGGTATCGCCCGCCTTTTCTCTAGTACGTAGTTGACCGCCGGTCCGGTCGTCATTGGACAGGTATCAGTGATCGTTGTGCGAAAAGGCCTGTTGAGCCGCTTCGCATAACGGGGTGATGGCTTTTGGCAAGGGTGTCAGGGCTGTCGTTTCCCACCAGGCCGGCGCCGGTACATTTTCAGACGAGCGGACGCGCTCGTTCCTGTACCGGAATAAAAGAACACCAGAAACAAGGAAAAACGTGAGTCAAATGGAAGGTATCAGTACAACCCAAGAGGACGTGATTACACCGGGTGCGATTGCATCCGGTGCCACGTACAGCAACCGGATTAACCCCTGCGGGACCGTGAGCCACGAAAGCAGCCAGGTCGCAGGTGAGACAACACCCTCCCTTATTCCGGAGGAGGACCCAAGACCGCAGCACGCCGGCACAACAGCGTCCCCCCGCCGCCGCACCGTCAAAGGCCGGAAGTCCGGGAAAGCCAGCCGCGGGAAGGGTACGGCCCCAAAAGGTCGGACCGCCCGGCCAAAAGAGAACTGGCAGCATGCCCCGCGGGGCACCTGGGAGGCGGCAGACCTCCTTGCAGCGGAGGGATATATCGTCGGGAAGACGACCGGGCCGGCCCCGGTCTTCGATCTTGTGGGACGGTCGCCGGACCAGGCGATCCTGGTCAAGATCGTCCGGCCCCGGGAGCCGGTCCATGGCGCCGCACGGGTGGCAGAGCTCTACCTCCCCGAGATCCTCACGCTCCGGCCGTATTACCGCTCGGCATCGGACATCATCGAGCTCTGGGTCTTCTCAAAAGAAGCCGGCCTGCTCCGGTACCGGGTCTTCAACTGGGGGATCGCAAACACAAAAACCATCACAAAAATCCTCAAAATCCCGCCCGAACCGGCCCCAGTACGGCAAAATGTCCAAAAGAATCCTGCGGATCAGCAAACCCGAAACTCTCCCTGCCCGGTCAGCGTATCCGGGTAAGGAACAGGCCCGGATTCATTTCCTTTTTTGGGGTTATATCCCACAAATGCCTATGATAGTATGTCAACGGGCGCCCCGCGACAAAGACAAAAAGGAGGAAGAAAAATGGCAGACTTTACACAGAACAGCAACGTGAAGAGTGCGGTTCGCAAACTTGCTGAACCGATTACGGACGTGACTGCGTTCAACGCAATCATCCAGTCCGTCATGAATCCCGGCCCATGATTCAGACGCGGACACGTTCTCCGTTGCCCTGAAGTGTCACGACCCCAACGGCGAACTCTACATGGTCACCTTCGCCCGCCAGCAGGTATCGATCTCGTCCTACGAGGACGACGCGATACGGACCGTGATCGAGACCTGGGCAGACGGGGTACCGGCCCTCGCATGAGGTGGGCAGGGATGGACACCTCGCTCATCATTACCGGTGCATTCCTCGGTACAGGGCTGCTCGCCTACGTGGTGATCCCCGGTCTCCTTGTGATGTGGGACCGGATGCTCGATCACATGGAGCAGAGTGGAGAACCAGAAAAGAAATAAGACCATACCGGGCGGGGAGAAATTCCCCACCGGTCGATTTTTGGTAATAATTAGTCTCCTGGCCCACCAGGTGGACAGGTACTCTCTTTACAGATCCCACCAACCGATGCAGTGATCACCCGGAACATCGTACCTGAAATAATCATGAAGATCCTGTTCTGCGGCGAGGCTTTCCCTGAGGCCCGCAAACGGCTCGCCGCACTCCTCCCGGACGATGAGATCCTCGCGTTCCCTCCCGACAAACTCGGCCCTCATATCGCAGACACCGATGTGGTCGTGCCGCTCGTCAACCGGGTGGACGAGACGTTCATCCGGCAGGGCACATTCGGTTTGATCCAGCAGTACGGCGTCGGGCTTGAGACCGTGGATATCGAAGCCGCGACCAGAAACGGCGTCCTTGTCGCACGCATCCCGAGCGAAGAGTCCGGCAATGCCGCATCGGTCGCCGAACACGCGGTCCTCCTCATGCTCATGCTCTCCAGAAGGTGGAACCAGATCGCAGCGACACGGGAGAGGGAAACGCACGTCGCATGGGGGTCGCCGACCGGCCAGGCACTCCTCGGCAGAACCGTCTGCATCGTCGGCCTTGGCGGGGTCGGAAGGGAACTCGCCCGGCGGCTCGCCGGCTTTAAGGTCAGGATCACGACGGTGGACGACCATCCCGGCCGGACCGTCCCCGGTGTGGAGATCGCCCGGGCCTTCTCCCTTGACAGGCTCCGCGAGGCTGTCGGGAAGGCTGACTACGTGATGCTCTGCATCAACTTCACCCCGGACCGGTTCCATCTCTTCGGCAAACAGGAGATTACCGCCATGAAGAAAGGTGCCTTCATCATCAACGTGGCCCGGGGCGGCCTTCTCGACCCGGACGCCCTGCTCGCCGCATTAAGAAGCGGGCAGGTCGCCGGCGCAGGGCTCGATGTTTTCTGGGAAGAACCTGTGGACATGACGCACCCGATCTTTCGTGAGAACGTCATCGCTACCCCCCACATCGCGGGCGTCACTGACATGTCGTATGAAGGCATCGCGCTGGCATTCGCGGAGAACGTCAGGAGATACAAAGCCGGTAAGACACCGCTGTACCTCGCCAATGCACCAGCCCGGCTGCGGTGAACAGGTCGGGGTCGGGCGATCGATCTGACAAAAAGAGGGTACGAAATCATGTATGTCATCGGAATCAACGGAAGCCCACGAAAACACGGGAATACCGCAACGCTTTTAGAACACGCCCTCAAGGGAGCGGAATCGGAGGGTGCAACAACCGAACTTGTCCACCTGTACGATCTGGAGTATACCGGGTGCACCAGCTGCTTTGCCTGCAAGACCCTCGGCGGGAAGAGTTACGGGAGGTGTGCGGTAAAAGACGGCCTCACCCCTCTGCTTAAAAAAATTGAACAGGACGCAGACGCGATCATCCTCGGATCGCCGATCTATTTCGGGACCGATACCGGCATGATGAGGTCATTTTTAGAGCGGATGATGTTCCCGTACCTGACCTATACCCTGCCGCACGGCACCCTGTTCCCCCGGAAGATCCTGACGGGGTTCATCTACACCATGAACATCCCCGAGAACCTGGTAAAAGAATACGGCTATACCCTGCACTTTGCCACGAACGAAAACGTCCTCGCCGGGCTCTTTGGGCACTCGGAGCATCTCTGTGCATACGATACGTACCAGTTCAAGGACTATTCAAAGGTGCTCTGCACGATGTTTGACGCAAAGAAAAAAGCAGAGCGCAAAAAGACCGTTTTCCCAAAGGACTGCAAAAAGGCCTTTCTTATGGGGGTACGGTTTGCGCAAAAGAACCCGGTATAACACACCAGTCCCAAAAGGACAAAACCATATCACTTCCCGTACCCACACTACCATATGCCATCTCCCATGGTCGGACGGAAATTCGGTGTCGGTGCGATCACCGCACCTGACCCCAAAAACGTGAAAGGCACACGGGTGGTCGGGATCTCGGGGTCGAGCCGGCAGGAACCGGGCATGTCCAAGTCCGAGCGGCTGCTGATCGAGGCGCTCGATCGGTGCAAAAGTCTCGGGTGCGAAACGAAATTCATCAGGCTCAAAGACCTGAAGATCTACGACTGCGAGGGCAACTACTCGGAGAACCCCGCGTACTGCACCTATCCCTGCCAGTCCACGATGAAGTACGAGGACGACGAGATGGACACCGTGTATACGGCAGTCCTCGACTGCGACGTCCTCTTTTTGGCCACCCCCATCCGGTGGAACAACCATTCGGCACTCGTCCAGAAGTTCGTCGAGCGGATGAACTGCATCGAGAACCAGTACTCGTGGTTCGGCAACCGGATGATCAAAAACAAGGTCGTGGGGCTCATCATCATCGGGCACGTGGACGGGATGCAGCACGTGGCAGGCAACCTCCTGAACTTCTTTGCCTGGATGGGCTTCCACAGCCCCGAGGTCTCGATCGCCTCGTGGGTCGGTGAAAACGACGAGGATACAACCAAGGACTGGGCACAGATTCAGAAAAACCAGTACACGCAGGAAGACCTCACCGACATGGTGAACAGTTCGCTGCGCCTTGCCTGCAGCCTCAAAAAAGGGATCTGACCGGGCGGCCCGGAAAAGCATTCATACCCTCACGCCTTACCGGGGCATAAACAAAAACCGTTCAGGGAGGATACTCATGCTGTACAGGAAATTTCCCAAGGCACCCATGGATCTCTCGATCCTCGGGTTCGGATGCATGCGCCTGCCGGTACTCGGGAACCGGCAGATCGACGAGCCAAAGGCAATGGCAATGATCCGTTACGCGATCGACCATGGCGTCAATTATATCGATACCGCGTACCCGTACCACGACGGCCAGAGCGAGCCGGTGGTCGGGAGGGCGCTTGGCGATGGCTATCGGGAGAAAGTGTACCTTGCGACCAAGCTCCCGAGCTGGCTTATCACGAAAAGGGATGACATGGACCGGTACCTCGACGAACAGCTCGAACGTCTCGCCACCGATCACATCGACTTTTATCTCATCCATGGGCTCAACCAGGCAACATGGGAGAACACATCAAAACTCGGGGTCCTCGAATTCCTTGACGATGCTGTTGCCGACGGCCGGATCCGGTATCCTGCATTCTCGTTCCACGACGCCCTGCCGCTCTTTAAGGAGATCGTTGATGCCTATGACTGGACCTTTGCCCAGATCCAGTACAACTTCATGGACGAGAACTACCAGGCCGGCACGAAAGGACTAAAGTATGCAGCAAAACGGGGCGTTGGTGTCGTTGTCATGGAGCCGCTCCGGGGCGGGCTGCTTGCAAAGGATGCGCCCGGGATCCCGGAGATCCTTAAAAGTGCCCCGGTCCAGCGCTCCCCGGCAGAATGGGGCCTGCGCTGGGTCTGGAACCACCCCGAGGTGACGGTCGTCCTCTCCGGCATGTCGGCCATGGAGCAGGTCGTACAGAACATCAGGTACACAGAGCAGGGACAGCCCGGTTCGCTGTCCAAAAAGGAACTCGCCATTATCCGACGGGTCAGGGATGAGTTTAATTCCCGGATAAAGATCCCCTGCACCGGGTGCAAGTACTGCATGCCCTGTAAAAACGGCGTGGACATCCCAGATTGCTTCGAGTTCTACAACCAGGCGCATATCTACGATGCAAAAGAGCAGGCCGGCGGGATCTATTCGTGGGCCTTAAGCGGGATGTTCGGAGGCGTTCCGGGATTTGCGTCCTGCTGCCTTTCGTGCGGGGAATGCGAGGAAAAGTGCCCGCAGGGTCTCCCGATACAGAAGCATCTCAAAGATGTTGCAGAGTATTTCGGGAAATAATCCGGCGCTGCAAACCTCCCTGGACCCTTCGGATATCCCTGCACCAGACCCTCCCGAAGATCCTTTTTTCATGTGGCGCAAAAGCCGGATTCCCCGAACACTCCCTGATAATGCCGGCTGATACCGCGCCGTGTCAGAACTGAAGAATAATATAGATGATCTGACTATGCTTCCCTTACAGGCACCTCCCTGAGGGGTGCCAGGGAGTCATGACGTATGCAGGAGATCGTAAAAAAGATGATCACCGAGGCGATGGCTGCCCAGCACGGATCTGCAAGGACTGTGCCTCTGCCGCGCTCATGGACTTCCGGCACTGTTCCTGCCAGTGGAAAGAGGCCGTCTGATACAGGGTGAAATTAAAAAAACAGGTGAAGATGATGAAGTGTTACATATGTGCAAAAGAAGGAAAAGAGAGCGATGCCGTGGCAGTATGTGTTGCCTGCGGTATGGGAACATGCATGAAGCACACGATCCGAAAAGAGATCGAGGTCTGGGAAGGGGGGTACCCGCTCCCCTCCCGTAAGCTGCCAAAGAAGATGCCGCGGATGCTCTGCCCGGACTGCAATGCGGCGTATGGAGAGGGTAAGTAATGGCGTCGCTCTCCTCCCGCTGCCTCGCAGAGGGGGTCGGGACGTTCCTCCTGGTCTATTTCGGTACCGGGGCGGCGGTTATCACACTGCTGCTTGCGGCCGGTACAAAACCTGCGGCTGCATTCAACGTCGGGATCGGTGAACTTGGGGGGCTTGGCGACTGGCTTGCGATCGGCCTCGTGTTCGGGATCGTCATTGCAGCCGTGATCTACACGCTCGGCCGGGTCTCGGGTGCGCATGTCAACCCGGCGGTGACCATTGCCCTGTGGGCGACGAAACGGTTCCCGTCTCTTGATGCAGCGGGGTATATTGTCTCGCAGTGCATCGGTGCTGCGGCGGGGAGCCTGCTGTTGTACCTGTCACTCGGTGCATCCGCGGTCACGATCGGCGGGCTCGGGGCGACCTCGCCGTTTCCGGGGATCGGGTACGGGCAGGCGATCCTCGTCGAGGCAATCGCGACCTTTGTCCTGATGCTCGTTATCATGGGGGTCGCCGTAGACCAGCGTGCCCCACCGGGATTTGCCGGTCTGGTCATCGGTCTTACGGTGGCCGGGATGATCACGATGGCCGGCAATATCACGGGGGGATCCCTCAACCCTGCAAGGACGTTCGGGCCGTACGTGATGGACGGCCTTTTAGGGGGATCCAGCCTCTGGGTATACTTCCCAATCTACCTCATCGGCCCGATCATCGGGGCGGTGGTAGCAGCATTCTTCTACGACAGGATTACGGCGGAGTAAGCCTGCCTGCGGGGTGCGGGAACAAAAAATCTCCACCCCTTTTTCTGGTTTGCCGGTTGTTGCCCCATGAAAGGCTCTGACCCGACATCATGAAGCGGCCACGGGAACCTGTGAGACGAACCCAAAAATAATCACAAAAGGGAACAACGTGCACGCGACTCTTTGAGGACGCCCGGCCACTCCCCCTGGCTCTTTCCTAATCTATATGTCCGTATCAGATCAACACTTCTGCCGGCATAGACCGGCAGTGCTCCAGACCGGCCTCTTTAAAAGAAAAGGACGTCATGCGTGTCAGCCGGCACAGGAACCCGGGAGCCATCTGCTCCGGACAGGAAAAGACCATCATTCGGATTGATCGTGGGACACTGGTATGGAACTCATCACCATCCTTATCGCAATCTTCTCCCTCTTTGTCATCATCGGGATCGGGTTTGCTGCACGCAGGTATGGCATCCTGAACGGCGACCGCGTCCACCTGATCTCCCATGTCCTCGTCAATGTCGCGCTCCTGGCGATCACCATCAGCAGCATGCAGGTGCCGGACACGGCAAAGACCATGGGCATCGTCGACAGCATGCTCCTGGTCGCCGGCGGCTATTACCTCGCCGCGTTCCTTATCAGTATCCTCATCTGCCAGTTTCTCCCCTCCACACCGGCCGAAAAAGGGGTCTTCCAGTTCATGCTGGTCTTCCCGAACACCATGTTCATGGGCATCCCGGTGGCGTCGGCGGTCCTCGGCCCCGGTTCACTCTTCTACGTGATCCTCTTCAACCTGCCCTTCAACTTCCTCGTCTTTACCATGGGCGTCTGGCTGCTTGCCCGGGGCCGGCCGGGAAAACTCGACCCAAAAGTCCTGCTCTCGCCGGGCCTTGTGGCATCTTTTATCGGCCTTGCCCTTTTCCTCGCAGGCTACATGCTTCCTGCCCCGGTGGATACAGGACTCGAACTGATCGGGTCAGCGACAACACCGCTCGCGATGCTTGTCGTAGGGGCGCTGCTCGCAACCCTCCCCGCCGCACGGCTGGCCGGCGACTGGCGGGTGTACCTGGTGACCGCATTCCGGCTCGTCATTATCCCGGTCATCGCCTTTCTTGTGCTCTCGCCGTTTATCACCGACAGGCTCGTCCTCGGCGTCGCGGTCCTCCTCATCGCGATGCCGGTCGCCGCAAACTCGGTCCTGCTCTCCGAGGAGTATAAGGTGGACTCGACACTTGCCTCTCAGGGCGTCTTCCTCTCCACGCTCCTCTGCCTTGCGACGATCCCGATCCTCGAATACTTCCTCTTTTAAGGTGCTTTTGCTAATCCGCATCCCCGGCACAAACGGCACCTCGCAACCGTAAGAATGGGTTCACCACCCGTGACGAGCTTGGGGACCAGCCCTCATTTCAGAGGGGAAAACCTGCTGTGCGGGAAGAGGGGCACAGGTACCGGTCAGGTCCGGCACTGTTTTCTGGTAAAAGAGCGATCTCGGCAGTATCGCCGCAGCACGGTATCAGGATAGCTTCGGACTACGGGGAAAAAGGATAAACGGGGTGGATCGACCCGTTATGACGACTGAGTGGCGGTCGTGTTCCTCATGTGCCACTGCGACCGGGTGGTATTGCCAAATGCCCCCGGGTGCGCTTCGAAATATGATTTTAGCCACGAGTTTACCGTCGCCGTGTCGTTGTTCGCGAGCGCGGTCTGCACCGTGCTTACGTCAACGCCTTTGTTCTGGAGCTGGGTGATGAATGACTGGAGATGCGCCTG
>NZ_PMZU01000073.1 GCF_003170075.1 Methanoregula sp. | reverse complement strand
CTCATGTAAAAACAATAAAGTGGTATAAATTCATTTTTTATATACAATAAAATGCCAGTATGGAAATTATGAGGTTCCGAAAAGATAAATTACGGAGTCCTGACCGATGTAATGTGTATTGTTGGTAAGCCACGCAATCGCATCCCCTTCGGGATTTGCAGGGCTGATATCCGTGGTAACAACAACATACATCGTACTATTTCCCTTTTGGGAATAAATCTTTTTGAGATCCTGACTGGTAGTTGCCCCGTATTCCCGCGTGTCGTCCTTTACAGATGAATAATAATAATCAAGAGGCTGGGCATTATATGCCGGCACAGCCACAACCACATCTCCGGAAGTGGTCTTCTCCTGGAGCAACCCGCTAAAGCCTCTCCAATCCGGTTTAGAGTATTCTGAGTAATAATTAAGCAGGAATGGTATAGTGATAATACACAGAACGGCGATAAAACCGTACACCACAGCAGGACGCCGAAACAGGGTATAAAATGTTCGATAAGAACAGGCTATACCAAGGAAAAAAACAAGGCTGAACCAGATAATATGGCGGGGTTCCAGCGGTATCATTAATGAGATGATGTAGCTGACCGCAAATGTAAAAATCGTGATCAAGATAAGAAAAATACATTTGTTTTTATTAATGGAACACATTTGTGCGATTCCAAGAATAAAGAGCACAATGAGGGGAAGCATCGCAATATAGTTGAATCCAGAGATGCCGGTGATGATTCCTGAAATGAGATCCAAACCACGAGAACCAAACGTAAATGTCGATGCCGTCCGTAGTGTAAAAAGTTGGATAGCGACAAGAATCAGGGGAAAACACAGGATAATAAAAACACCAATACCAACGACAAGCATCTTTAGGTTATTTATCTCTGCGCGGACATGGGGGATCCAGAGGACCAATGCATAAAGGACGAGGGCCACAATTATCAGAATCGTGTAAAAGTGCGTCCAGAACCCGAGCGCTGAAAAGACTCCAAAAAGTCCCCAGTGTGAAAGGGTACCGGATTTAATGGCTTTAAGGAAAAAAAGCGTTGCAATAGCAATAAAAAAGAGCGCCAGGGAGTATGCCCGTGCTTCTTGGGAATAATATATCAGGAATGCGGAGAATGCACAGCCTGCTGATGCAATGATACCTACGTTTCTATCGAAAAATTCCTTTCCGATAAGATAGAAGATTGGGATGGTGAACGCACCGACTAGAGCGGGGATAAATCTCATGATCACTTCGTTATTACCGAGTATCAGCATGATGTGTTCAGCCCAGTAGAAAAGCGGCGGATTGATCTCCCCTGCTGCCATCGTTTGCCAGATATCCGCAAATGATTTTATTGAGATGGAATAGGTTGAAGCCTCGTCAAGCCAGAGAGAGTTATACCCGAGGTTGTAGAACCGCAGGAAAAAACCAATTGCGGTAAGAACAATCAGGGCTTGGATATACCGGCTCGATGCAACAAGTGACTTTATATTTTCAAAGGAAAGGTCATGGAATGTTTTGATAGGAGATTGATAACCCTTGTCAAGATCACACTCCTCAACTAAACCCTGCTTTTTTTCTGATTCTCGCCTTTTTTTTTTGCCATTGCACTCACTGTCTATTTATCAAGATTCAATTATAACTTGTCGAACTGTTGACTATGCATTAAATGCGCCGTTAGATATCATTAAAAAATGGGTTGAATAAAAAATTATCTGATTTTGTCTAAAAGACACTTTTTTATCCTCCATCTCGTTTTTCTATCAATCCCCATTATTTCCGCATTACATTGCCGCATTAACATGATCCTCTCTGAAATAGATCGTTAATTCCTGAAATTCTGGGTATATGTCCCTCGCGTGGTTTATCTGGACTGAACCCGTGAAACACCCCCATTTCACCCCCTTCCCATACATCCAATCCGGGCTCAATTCGAGCACCGATTACCCCCCCTCACCCAAAAAGAAGCCCGTATAGGACTCCGATTCAAAATAACCTCAAATCAGCCTTATTTTTCCAATCGGACAAATTAAAACGTTCACGTATTGCGTTTTTGAGGCCCGATACCTGGTCTGGATGGGTTTTTGATCGTTGATGAAAACAGAGGCTGCCAGAACGTGAATATGTGGCGGCAAAGGGCGTTATATGGAGGTCAATTTGGGCGCATATTGGCAAACAGGGCGAATATATCGCTGCATTTCCGGATGGGTTGAAACGGGCGATTTTGCGGGTGTTTCCGGGACTGCTCCGGATGTGAGATAGTACATTAAGGAGGGGGTCTGCCTTCAGATATGTTTTATTCCGCGAGCTGGTATCCGGTCCTGCCCTTCTGGATAAACCCTTCCTTCTCCAGTACCGTAAGGATCCGGTGCACCCGGTCCGGGTCTTCTTTTACCAGTTCCAGAATCTTTTTTTCTGAAAGCCTGTGCTGCCCAACCAACATTTTCAGAATCATCCCCCGGATCCTCCGGTCAGATCCCTCAAACGGCGCCTGCTTCGTGTACGCGGTGCTCTTCCGGTTCGGGTTGGGTACGCTCTTTTTTAATTCTGCGCCCAGGTCCATCAGCGCCCAGTACCAGACCCGGGGGTTTTCCCGGTCAAGCGCCCGTTCCACGAGTGGCAGGACCTCCTTATCTGTCACCGTTTCCGCATCCGGGAAAAAGAAATGGATGAAGACGCGGCGGATGTTTGTTTCGATAAAAACGACCGGCAGATTGAATGCGAACGCACAGATGGACGACGCAGTCGCCGGGCCGATGCCGGGAAATGTCGCAAGCACATCCGGGTCGTGGGGCACGGTCCCGGCATACTCGTCCACGACTTTTTCTGCACATTTTTTCAGCGCAATAGCCCGGCGGTTATAGCCCATGCCCTGCCATGCCGCGATCACATCGCACTGCGGGGCCCGGGCGAGCGAGGTTAAGTCCGGGAACGCGGCGATGAATTCAGGATATTTTACCGCAACCCGTTCCACCTGTGTCTGCTGGAGCATGATCTCGGAGACGAGGATCCGGTACGGATTGTCCGTGTGGCGCCAGAGCATATCATGCCGGCCGTGGCGCACATAGAAGGAAAGCACCTGCTTCTGAAATTCTACGATGGCCTCATCGGTCGGCGGATCACAAGAGTGTGACTGCCTGAAGAGATTGAGATGCGTCTGTGTGGAGGGGTTCATGGGTGCGGAGCGGTATTTCCATACCTTGTCATACGGTATTGATGATAAAAATTGAGATTGCTGCAGGGAGATAGCAGTTCAGCGAATTATACACACCGGAAAGAGTGGCTTGGGAAAAATCAAAAAAAGGTGTATTGTCGATTCCATCGAGTCCTCTATTTTATGTCCGCTTGAACATCTCGTCCAGTTTTGCCCGGGAGAACCGGACCATGGTCGGCCGGCCGTGCGGGCAGGTAAAGGGGCTCTGTGTCGCCCGGAGCTGGTTCACAATCCGCTGGCACTGCTCAAGTGTGCAGACCGTGCCGGCTTTAATCGCACTGCGGCAGGCAATGATCCGGGTGATCCGTTCACGGTCGCTGACCGGCCGGGTGGGATCGCTGCTCATGAGATCGCTTACCAGATCGTCGATCATTGCCGGCCCCTCGCACGTTCCCATCACGGCCGGGACGGCCCGGACCAGGAATGAACCGCTCCCGAACTCCTCAATAACGACACCTTCCTCGGCGAGCACCGGTATCAATTCACGGAGGATTGCCGCATCCTTGGGGGGGCGGTGGATGATCGCGGGGACGAGCAGTTCCTGTGCGTGCCGGGCCGTCATGCTCCGGCTTACCTGCTCATAGAAGATCCGTTCGTGGGCGGCGTGCTGGTCGATGATGATGAGTTCGCCGTCCGCAGCGGCTGCAAGGATGTAGCACCCACCGACCTGCCCGATCACTTCCATCGAAGGTACGACTGCGGTGACCGGGGGAACCCCACTTGCGAGTTCGGTCTGCCGGAGCCGGTGATCGGTCAATACAGTGCCGGTATGAGTCGGTTCGGTGAGGGCAGGAGCGATCGCTGCGCCCGGATCGGGCGTGGCAGCTGCCGGCAGTCCCCGGGCCCCGGCACCGTACGGCACCGCCGGTTCTGCAACGCCCGAAGAGGTCCGGGCGGCTGCGATCCCTGCACTCTCCAGTTCCCGGTTCTGCTGGCGGGGCACGACGACCTCGGGGATCAAGTCGTTTTTACTGAGCGCCGAATGCACCGCTTCGCGCACTGCCTCCACGATCTCTTTTTCCTTCGAGAGCCGGACCTGTTTTTTTGTCGGGTGGACGTTGACATCCACGAGCCGGGTATCGATAGCAAGCAAGAGGAGGGCAACCGGGAACCGGTCGCGGGGGAGGAGCGTACCGTACCCCTCCTTGACAGCGGCCGTAACCGCAGCAGTGGAGACGTACCGGTCATTGATGGCGATGAGGATCCGATCATGGTCTTTGCGCGAGAGCGCCGGGCGGGAGATAAAACCCGATATGCGCATGAACGGCAGGTCAGAAGAGACCGGAATCAGCTCGCGGGCGCATTCGTTTCCGAAGATCCGGGCAATTGTATCGAGCGGCTGCGTAGTCCGGTCGGTGACGAGCTGCTCGCGGTTGTTGTGGTAGAACCGGAACGAAACCTGCGGGTTGGCAAGAAAGATCCCTTCAAGGATCCCATGGATGCGGGCGAGCTCCGTGTTGAGGTTTTTCTGGAATTTTTTCCGGGCCGGCGTGTTGAAGAAGAGTTCCTCCACGAGGACGCTTGTTCCCTCAGGAACCCCGGTCTCTCCTTTCTCTTTCTGTACACCGCCGATCACAACGAGCCGGGTGCCAGCAACCGTGGTGCTGCCCCGGGGTTTTGTGACAAGCGTTACTTTTGCGACAGCAGCGATGCTTGCCAGCGCCTCGCCCCGGAAACCCAGCGTATGGATTTTAAACAGGTCGTCGATTGTGGTAAGCTTGCTTGTCGCGTGCGGGGTAAAAGCCAGCTCTGCATCGGCAGGCGACATCCCGCAGCCGTCATCGGTGACCCGGATGGCCACGATTCCGCCCTGAACTGACGTGATATCGATCCGGATTGTGCGGGCCCCGGCATCGATCGCGTTCTCCACGAGTTCCTTGACGACCGAGGCCGGACGCTCAACGACCTCGCCTGCTGCGATCTGGTTGACCGTTGCCGGGTCAAGGACCCGGATCGTCCGACCTCCCGCCCATTCCTGTGTCACCGTCCCGCCTCCTTCGGCCCAGTCTCACCGGATTTTTTTGCAAGGTTTACAAGTTCGGCAAGTTTTGCCAGTGCCTGTATCGGCGTCATCGTGTCGGGATTAAGCTGGGACAGTTCCGCGACCACCGGGTCCAGCTTTTCCGGCCCTTCATGCGCCGGCACACTGTCGTCCACAAGCAGGATCTGGGTGTAGCGCTGGGGCTTTGTGCCCGGGGCGACTGCACGGTTGAGAGATTCAGCAAGGAGAACGTCAGCCCGGTCTGTCACTTTCTTTGGGATACCAGCAAGCCGGGCCACGTGGATACCGTAACTCTTGTCAGTCGCGCCGGGGATGAGCTTCCGTAAGAAGACGATGTCCTGCTTTGTTTCCTGCACCGCAAAATGGAAATTTTTTACCCGTTTTAATTCCCCTTCCATATCGATGAGCTCGTGGAAGTGGGTAGCAAAAAGTGTCTTTGGGCCAGCAGACGATCTGCCGTGCAGGTATTCGAGCACTGCCTTCGCGATCGAGCACCCGTCCACCGTGCTCGTGCCCCTGCCGATCTCGTCGAGAATGACAAGGCTTTTTGGCGTCATGTTATTGAGGATGTTTGAGAGTTCGAGCATCTCGACAAAGAACGTGCTCTGGCCGCTTGCAAGGTCGTCGAATGCGCCGACACGGGTGAAGATCCGGTCGATGATCCCGATACGTGCAGAGCGGGCGGGGACAAAACTTCCGGCCTGCGCCATGATGCAGCAGAGCGCGACTGATCGCATGTATGTGGATTTCCCCGCCATGTTTGCCCCGGTGATAATCATGATCTGGATCTTTGACCCTGACAGGTCTGCATCGTTTGGCACAAATCCGCCGGCAAGACTCCGCTCGACCACCGGGTGCCTCACATCCCGGCATGAGATCGCATCACCGTTGTCCAGCTGCGGCCGGACATAATCGTTTGCCTGCGCAACATCGGCGAGTGCAGCGGAGACATCAAGGGTTGCGATCCCGGTTGCAATCTGCTGGAGGGCAGGGATCTTTATCCGGATCTTATTGATGAGCCCTGCATACAGTGTACGTTCGAGCGCAAGCACCCGTTCGTCGGCATTCGTAATCAGCGCCTCTTTTTCCCTGAGTTCGGGGATTGTATACCGCTCGCCGGTTGCCGTGGTCTGGCGGCGCTCGTACCGCGCCGGGACAAGGGAGACGTTGGTCTTGCTCACATCGATGTAATAGCCAAAGACCCGGTTGTACCCGATCTTGAGCGATTTTATCCCGGTCTTCTCCCGTTCCTGCTGCTGGAGTTCCACAATCCAGTTCTTCCCGGAGTGCAGGATGCCGGCCATCTCGTCGAGTTCCTTTGAATAGCCGGGCCGGATCACGCCGCCGTTCTTTGCAATAGCGGGTGGGTCATCAGTGATGGCTTTCCTGACAAGATCGATGACTTCAGCGAGATTACAGAGCATATCCCGCGATGCAACCACGCGTTCCGGGATCTCGACAGGAACTGATGCCGGTGGCGCTGCAAGGATTTTTTTGAGCGCCGGGATCGTCTCAAGCGAGTCGGCAAGCGCGACAAGGTCGCGGGGACCGGCATTCCCGTACGCGATCCGGGCCGTAATCCGTTCGATGTCGGCATGACATGAAAGCAGGTCCTGGAGCGAGAGGCGCAGCGCGGTATTGTTCGTAAAGTACTCGACAGCATCGAGCCGCCCGTTGATCTGCGTAATATCCGTGAGCGGCCGGGTGAGCTGCCGGCGCAAAAGCCGGCTGCCCATCGGGGTCTTTGTCCGGTCAAGGACAGAAAAGAGCGTCGATCCTTTGCTCCCGCCCCGTATACTCTCGTGCACTTCGAGATTGCGCAGCGTGACAGCGTCAAGCATCATGCTCTGGGTGGACGTGCGCGTGGAAAGCCCGCTTACCTGCGGGAGCGCGGACTTCTGGGTTTCCTCAGCGTAGGCAAGCGCCGCACCCGCCGCCCCGACAGCAGCCGGCATCGTATCACACCCGTAGCCGGCAAGGGATGTCACCCCGAAGTGGTCGAGCAGGGTGCGCCCCGCCCGATCCGGAAGGAAATGGTCGTCCGGGTACGGCGTGATAACGACGCCATTCTGCTGAAGAGTGGCTCGCAGGGTTTCATCCACCGTTGACGGGACAATGCACTCGGCCGGCCGGTAACGGGCGATCTCGGACCGGATATTCTCACCAATTCCCTCAGAAGAAAGGACAGAGACAAAAAATTCTCCGGTCGAGATATCCAGGAGCGCCATACCCCAGTCGCCGCCTTTTATCCCGGGAGCGATTGCCATGAGGTAGGTAGCGTCAGATGAGGGGAGCATGGCCGGATCGATGACGGTACCCGGGGTGATCACCCGTACGACCTCACGTTTCACAAGCCCTTTTGCGGTTTTTGGGTCCTCGATCTGCTCGCAGATCGCGACCTTGTAGCCTTTAGAAACGAGCCGCGCGATGTAACTCTCTCCGGCATGATGGGGGACGCCGGCGAGCGGGATGCGCTGGTCGCCGTTCTTTGACCGCGAGGTGAGCACGAGGTCAAGTTCGCGGGAGACTATCTCCGCGTCGCCTTCAAGCGTCTCAAAAAAATCCCCGATATGAAAGAACAAAATCGCATCGGGGTACTGTGCCTTGATCTCCCGGTACTGCCGCATCCCCGGGGTGAGGTTCCTGCCGTCATCGACTGCCGCACCGGTACTGGAACAAGGCTCAGTTTTCATCTGCATTAGTGTTTTGTTGACCGGGAGATTAAACCGTACGGATCCGGTAAAACGGATCTCCTTTTCTGTATACACCGGTTATTGGGGATCGTTTCCATGTCACGGGGAGTTCCGGTAAAACACGAGGGCCGGCAGCGACACGAGAAGTGCTACCAGTTCGAAGGCAAACCCGATCGCAAGCCCGATACCAAACAGGTTAATGACCGTAAGAAAAATGCCGGTGACGACGGGGATCCCTGCGGCAAGGAGGCAAAAACCGGCGATGATAAGGATCAGGATCCCGACGACTGCGTTCCTGAGATCCTGCGTGCTCGGGGAAAATGAGAGAACAAGACTGGTCACGAGATACAGGTAGAGGAGGAACCAGCCGTTGAACGCAACAAAAAGGTTCTGGTACAGGGTCTGGCCAATCGTAACTACCAGTGAGTACACGGATGCAAAAGAGTCCAGTGCCGGTATCGCAGAGGAAAACGTGCAGCCGGCGTATGTCCCGAAGAACCACGTGAGCGCGGCTAGCACAAGCGGAAGGAAAAAGAGCGGGGCCGTGCTGATGATAACGTTCCCGAAAAGAGGGATCGCGGGTGGTGCATACGAGACCATCCCCCCCTCTTTTGAGATCAGGACAACTTTTTTGATCTTTGCACCGGTCACGAGGCAGCCGATGATATGAGCGCACTCGTGGACGACAACCCCCGGGGCGCTCACGATAAAATAAAGCCACGAGAACCGGAGTACACGCGCCCAGATGTGATCGAGCAGGCGCGAGAGTCCCATGACTACAATGGCGGTGAAAATAATGCCAATAAAAGTGACCATCGCGGGGGACACTGTGCTCTCCATGATGCAGTACGTCCGATGGCATCGGTAAAAAAAGCGCATGTCCCGTTCATGGATATACACGGTTGATAGGCTGATATATCCGGAAGGCGATGACACTGGTATGCCTCCCGGAACCGCCCCGGATCCGCCGGTACTGCATCCCGGGCCCGCGGTGCGGCCGGTAAACCGGCTTGCCCGCGAGAAGAGCCCGTACCTGCTCCAGCATGCGTACAACCCGGTTGACTGGTACCCGTGGGGAGAGGAGGCGTTCTCCCGCGCTGCAGAAGAAAACAAGCCGGTTTTTTTGTCCATCGGGTACTCCACGTGCCACTGGTGCCACGTGATGGCGCACGAATGCTTCGAGGATGAACAGGTCGCCGCGCTCCTCAACCGGGCATTTATCAGTATCAAGGTCGACCGGGAGGAACGTCCGGATATCGACAGTGTATACATGGGAATCTGCCAGCAGATGACCGGGCAGGGCGGCTGGCCGCTTACCATTATCATGACACCGGAAAAACTGCCGTTCTTTGCCGGCACGTATTTCCCGAAAGAGTCCGGCCACGGTATCGCGGGGCTGACCGGGATCCTTGACCGTGTCGCTGCCCTCTGGCACGAGCAGCAGGACGAGATCAGCCGGTCGGCGGGTGAGATCGTCGCGCTCTCAAGAACGGTACCGGTTCCCGCGTCCCGCGATCCGGATCGTTTACTCCTTGACGCTGGGTTCCGCGAACTTTCCCGGCAGTTCGATCCAGAGAACGGCGGGTTCGGAAACGTCCCGAAGTTTCCCGCACCCCACATCACGATCTTTTTGCTCCGGTACTGGCACGTTACCGGCGAACCCCGGGCCCTTGCGATGGCCGAAAAAACGCTCGATGCAATCCGGCAGGGTGGTATCTGGGATCACGTGGGAGGGGGCCTCCACCGGTACGCGACCGACGCCCGGTGGCGCATCCCGCACTTCGAGAAGATGCTCTGTGATCAGGCCCTCTTCGTGCTGGCCTGCACCGAGGCTTACCAGGCAACCCGGCAGGATCGCTACCGGACGATGGCTGAAGAGTGCATTGGGTACGTGCTCCGCGAGCTGCGCGACCCGGGCGGTGCTTTTTATTCAGCGGAGGATGCGGACAGCCCCGGCGGGGAGGGGGCGTACTACACATGGACCTCTGACGAACTTTCCGTAGCGCTTGGCCCGGATGATGCAGCCTTAGCCGCGTCCGTATTCACCCTCACCCCTCTTCCTGCCCCCGCATATGGCATAAGCGATTCCGGTGCGCAGAAAAGCGGGCAGCGGTTCATCCTCTCGGCAGCCGGGCCGGATCCCGTTCTCGAACAGACCCTCTCCCTGCCGTCCGGTAAAATCGCCGCCCGCCGCGAATCTATCCGGTCCCGGTTGTTCACAGCCCGTAATAAACGCGCCCGGCCGGCTCGCGACGACAAGATCCTCACGGATACCAATGCACTCTTCTGCACTGCACTCGCCCGTGCCGGCCGGGCATTCAGGAATCCTGCATACACTGGTGCGGCATCAGGGGCCGTACAGTTTATCCTTAAATTCCTGTCAGATAACAACCAGTATCTTCTGCATCGTTACCGTGACGGTGAGCGCGCGATTCCTGCGTTCGCGGACGATTACGTGTATCTTGTCTCCGCGCTTATCGCACTCTACGAGGCAACGTTTGATCCCGCGTATCTTTCCCGGGCGCTCGATCTCAATGCCACGTTTGTCACCCGTTTTCAGGACCAAGAAAACGGCGGGTTTTTTACCACATCCGATAGTGCTGAAAAACTTCTGGTGCGCAAAAAAGAGTGGTACGACGGCGCGGTTCCTTCCGCAAATGCCATAGCATTTGAAAACCTCACCTGGCTTGCACGGGTAACGGAAGATAACGACCTTAATGCCGCTGCGATTGCATGTTCGCAGTTTCTTGCCGGTGCAGCAGAGCGTGCCCCGACGGCGACTGCTGCATTCCTTGCCGGGCTTACCTGTCTGCCACCCACCGGGAATATGCAGGATCTGGTGATTGCCGGCGACCCTGCACAACCCGATACCCGAGCCCTTCTTGATGCAGCCTTCAATCAGTACCTGCCCGGCCTGATCGTCCTGCACCGGCCCCCGGGAAAATCTGGTGATGATCTCGATACTCTCGCACCGGTTGTACACGGGCGTACCGCTAGAGACGGCCATGCTGCAGCATATCTCTGTACCGGCCATACATGCCGGGCACCAATACATGATCCGGGCGAGCTGGCACGAATGCTTGGAGAACGAAAAACGGCGAAGGACGCATGGTAAAATTCAGAAAATGTAATAAACGGGAAAAAAGGTTACATATTTTTCAGGGCAACGAGATCGCGCACGCCCACCAGTTTCCAGACAAGCGACCGTTCTTCTTCAGCAATTTTTGCCGGGAGGTCGGCCGGGGAATGCCCGAGCGCGGCAAGGATATTGCTGGAGAGTTTACGTTCCACGATCAGATCGACAAATTTCTTTCGGATAATCTTCTTCTCTATCGAGTCGTCTACTTCTTCGAGAAGTCCCTGCAGCGTGACAAACGTATAGGACGAGAGATCCTTGGTATATTTCTCAATTTCCACTGATACATGCGGGCTTTTCCTGAAATATTCCTGTTTCTTGCCATACTTGGTGGAGAGGAAATACATGAAGGATCCATCGAACACGTACAGGAACGGCGCGATGTAGGGGTACTTCTCACCCTGGAATGCGATCCGGCAGACATATCCTTTCTCGATCAACCGGTCGTATTCCTGTTTATCCATTCGGGGGATCTTTACAACATCCATTGATTCGCTCCAATCTGGATTCAGAGAGGAAGGTAATAAATCTTCGTAAATCTGCCTGAAGATCGCCTTTGTGGCCGTGGCACACTATCGTTCGACCGGGTACCCCGCTTTGATCCAGGCCTGCATCCCACCAAGGACACTGATCACGTCAGCAAATCCGTGCATCGCAAGCACGCTTGCCGCAAGGCTCCCTTTGAATCCGGAATCGCAGTATATGACAAGGAGCCGTCCTTTTGGGATCTCCCGGAGGTGCTGCGGGAGCTCGCCGACATACACGTGGTGCGAACCCGGGATAAATCCGATGCGCTCCCGGTTTTTTCGGTCCCGGACGTCAAGCAGGAACGGTTTCTCGCGGGTAAGCCGTTTTTCGAGCTCCTGCACTGTGCAGGCCCCGGTCGTCCCGACCGGTCGTGCGGCCCGGAACCATGCAGGAAACCCGCCGGCCAGCCAGCCCGCGGTAGTATCGTACCCCATCCGCACGAAATGCCTGATTACAGCATCGGGATTGCAGGTGAAATCGTCAACAAAAACAATAGGGCGCGTATAATCAAGGTACCAGCCGGCAAATGAGGCGATGCCGTCACGCCAGAGAGATAAACTACCGGGGATATGACCTGCGGCAAAGGATGTGGGAGAGCGTATATCCACGATCTGGCAGCCGGATATGATCAGGCTGGCTACTGCGGCGACCGGAAGTGGTTGTGGTCTGGGAAGGGTGTTCAGGAGCGCCGGGCCGTCTTTGTTGACGATCTCCATCTGTCGGAAGTACGGCGGCAGGTACGGGGATTCGGTGGTGCGCCGTGCGATAAAGGCATCTTTTTTGAGCGCAAGGACCGGGTTCGCGCGCCTCTCGTAACCGATGGTGGAAAAGGGGTGGTCGGCAATCTCGCTTCCGCAGGCAGAACCCGCCCCGTGTGCCGGGCAGAGGATGACGCCGTCACCGAGCGGCAGGATCTTCGTGGAAATGCTGTCGTAGATTTTTCCTGCCATCTCCGCTTTTTTTGTCGGCCCGAAAAAATCCGTCCGCGCAATATCTCCTGCAAAAAGTGTGTCGCCGGAAAAGACCATGTACGGCTCGCGGGAGACTTCAGCGTCCACAAGGACAACCGTGATGCTCTCTTCCGTGTGCCCCGGGGTCTCAAGGATGAAGAGTTCGAGCGTGCCGAGCGTGAACCGGTCGCCTTCCCGGACCGCGTTCCCGTATGCGAAGTCCATCCGGGAACCGTGATAGATCTTCGCGCTGCACCGGTGCGCGAGTTCAAGTGCACCGGATACGTAATCCTCGTTCCTGTGCGTCTCGAAGATATGCGTGATGACAGCATCGTGCCGGTCTGCACGATCGAGATAGGAATCGCAGTCCCGGCGCGGGTCGATAGCCGCCGCTTGTCCGCCAGATCCCACAAGATAGGAGGTATGAGACAGACCTTCGGCAACAATGCGTTCAAACCACATACAGGGACCCCCTTTGAGGGGAGTTCTCGTGCCGGGTCGTATATACTTTTGGCAGATCGAAAATGTTCCGGGCTATTGGTGTCCTTTAACGCGGACAGAAATACCGCACGTGTCCTTACCTCACGTACGGATACCGCAGGAGCAGGGGCTCCCCGGATCCCACCTGCTCACGAATGATCCGGCAGATCTCCCGCAGGCTCACGGGAGAATACCCGAGAACCTCTGCACTTACGTTGACCTGTTTTCCGGCAACATCGATGAACGGAAACGTGCGAAGGTCATTGTTGTGGTGGTGGCCGTGGATGATCCAGCCGTCGAAGTCTCTCGGTGCGTCGGCCGGGTCGTGGACAAGCAGGAACCGGATTCCATCGCAGGTAAGCTGAGCCGAGGGCACAGTATGCGGGAGCCCATTATCGTGGTTCCCGGCAATAAACGTGATATTCCCCTTAAGAAGCGCCCGGTACTCCGCTTCCGGGCGTGCGTCCCTGCCATACCGCAGGTCGCCAAGGAAATAAACCCGGTCTGTGGGGGCGATACAATAGTTCCAGTTGGCAACAAGCACCCGGTCCATCTCCGCCACATCAGCGTGGACAAACGGGCGTGAGCAGTACCGGATGATGTTCGCATGGCCAACGTGGAGATCCGAGATAAGGAAAATCTCATCCGGCCCGTGGACGACCGGGGCGAAGAGTTCAAACCCCGCACTTTTCCGGTACAGCGCGAGGGACTGCTGCCATGACCGGGGATCGTGGATCTCTTCCTGCGTAAGCCAACACTGCCGGAGAAGATCGTACTCGCCGAGAATCTCATCGTTGTGCATAACCGTGATCCGGATGCCGGTGTCATCGAGCAGGAGAGGCCGGATCGGGGATGTGTGGCGGTGCAGGAATCCGATCCTTTGCGCCAGTGCGAAAAGACGGGTGCGCAGGCAGGAAGGAGCGGAAGGTGCCCCGGGGCTGCAGGCTGCACCATTTTCCTGCGCGGCAAGCATGGATGCAATCTCTTCGGATTTACCCGGAGGAAGAAGATTTGCGATAGTGACATGGAACCATTTCTCATCGGGCCGCAGGTCCCACGCATTCAGGCTGATGGTAAAACCGGAAAGCGCCCGGGCAAGTGCCCCGGTCAATCCGGCAAGCACGGGGGAAGGAAAAACGGAGAATGCCACTACTCCGCCGTGCATCCCCTCACGCCGCTCCCACCCGCCGATCGTAAACGGGATCGCACCGAAATTTCCTGCAATCGATCCGATAGTAACGAGCAGGTGCTGCTCCCCTCCCGGGTCTTCGAGCGTGAATGGACCGTACAGGGATATGTGCGGGTGCCGTTCCCGGTAACGTTCTGCACCGGATTTTTGTGTGATGGCGCGTGTTGTCTCCTTTATCCGCCACCGGGTCCGGGCAAGACGGATCTCGACAAGATAAGTGTCGTCCATAACATGATCGCCCGCAGGTACAGGTTTATTGGCAGCAGGGGGTTAAAACATTGGTTTATCCTGTACTCACACAGTCAGTGCCCCTTACAGGAATTGCCGGTACCCATATGCTCATAGGTTCCGCAACACAACAATTTCCAACAGGTATGACGGACAAAAAACCGCCGGTCACTGCATTGTTGTTCGACATGGACAACACGCTCTTTGACCTTGTCGGGGCGCAGGTTGCTGCATGCGACTGTGTGGTGCGCCACCTCGGGCATGACGACGGCGACGATCTCTTCTCCTATTTCCTCAATACACCCCACGGTTTTGAGTCCACGGAAAATATCCGGCAGTATATGCAGGAGCGCCGGATCTCAACGAACGGAATGTATGAGGAGGCCTGCCGGATCTATGCAACAGAAAAACTCCGGCACATTACCCCATACCCCGGTGTCACAAAGACCCTGCGGGCGATCCGGGAAATGGGGTTTGCTACAGGGATCGTGACCGATGCGGAAAGGGTAGATGCCATCCCAAGGCTCGGCAAATGCGGGTTGTCCTCCTTCTTTGACTGCATGGTAACCTTCGATATGGTTAAGGTAAAAAAGCCGGCCCCTGACCCGTTCCTTACAGCACTTGGTACGATCCGCGCCCGGCCGGATGAATCAATCTTCATCGGCGACAGTCCCCGGCGGGATATCGAACCCTGTAAAAAACTTGGGATCCGGACGGTGTACGCCCGGTACGGGGACCGGTTCTCGAAGACCCGGGACTATGACGGGGCAGATTTTGTCATCGACCGCATGGACGAACTCCTTGGAATAGTAAAAGGTTTGCCGGCATCTGGATCCTGATTCCAGTGATCACAATCCGGGTAAAAACATGCTTGCGCGCTGATGCGGGCGGGCCGGAAATCCTGCATTGTGACGGTTTTCGTACGGAATTCTGACCAAAAATTAAAAAAAGCCACAGGTACCATAAAATTTATGTTTGTTCCAACGAGGATCTTTTTCACCAAGGGGGCGGGAATCCATAAAGATCGTCTTGCATCGTTCGAACTGGCGCTCCGCAAGGCCGGTATCGAAAAATGCAACCTCGTGTACGTGTCGAGCATTTTTCCGCCAAAATGCAAACAAATCCCCTCCCGCACCGGCCTCAGGGAACTCCAGTCCGGCGGCATCACGTATTGCGTGATGGCAAGAAATGAGACAAACGAGCCAAACCGGCTGGTCTCTGCCGCAGTCGGGCTCGCACTCCCAAAAGACGTTGAGGAATACGGGTACCTCTCAGAGCACCATGCATATGGCGAGACTCAGGACAAGACCGGGGAATATGCCGAAGACCTTGCAGCGACAATGCTTGCGACGACGCTCGGTATCGAATTCGACGCGAATGCCGCGTGGCAGGAACGCGAACAGATCTACAAGGCAAGCGGCAAGATCATCAGGACAAAACACGTCTGCCAGTCTGCGCAGGGTGACAAGAACGGGTTGTGGACGACCGTGATTGCCGCAGCGGTTTTCCTGTAATTTTTTTATGGCTCCTCGCTATTTCGTGTGGGTGAGTTAAACGATTGATTCACCTTACATTTAGTTGCTTGAGCCGCCGCAGGGGTGCCCCTTCGGGGCGGCAGAGTCCATCCTAATGGGGGTTTGGGGGCGTTAGCCCCCATCAACTTCTTTGACGAAGTCTAGATTTACCCCCACAATTCAGCGAAGAACCGTTTTTATCGTTTTTGAGTTATTTTTCTGGCCGGGCATGCGCCATCTCAATGAGTTTTTCCGCAAGGATGCGGGTGGCCTGCCGTGCCGGGCTGTCGGCAAGGATCCGCGAGACCGGAGTTGCCGCAAGATCCGCTGCCTCAACTGCCGGGTCTTCCGGGACGATCGCGATCGGGCGTTCGCTCCCGATATCCACCGGTGCAGCGCCGGACTTAAACCTGTTGTAGACAACGTGGATCCGTGACGGTTCAAGGCCGAGCTGGATGGCAATCTCCCGTATCCGGGCGATCGTCCGGAGCCCCCGGGCCCCGGGATCGCTGACGATCAAAAGCACGTCCGGCTTCCCGATCGTACCCCGGCTGATGTGCTCCATGCCGGCCTCGGTGTCGATCACGAGGAACCGGTACTCCCGCTCGAGCTGCTGCATGCATTCCGAGAGGAGATCGTTTGCAAAACAGTAGCAGCCGGTACCCTCGGGCCGGCCCATCGCGACGAGATCGAAACCGCTTGATTCCACCAGTGCCTGCCGGAAACGGAACCGCACATAATCGTGCCGGTTCATGCCCGGCGGGATGTTCCGGGTGAAGGCCTCCTCCCGCATGCTCCCCAGCGTCTCTTTGACTTCGACACCGAGGGCTTCGTGGAAGTTCGCGTTCGGATCGGCATCCACGGCAAGCACCGGGCATTCTCCGGCATCAATAAACGCCCGGACAAGGAGCGAGCTGATGGTGGTCTTGCCGGTCCCACCTTTTCCTGAAAGTGCAATGGTAAACGGGAGCAGGGTCATGGTAAGGGTCTCATGAAATAATCAGGGAATTTTCGCATCTGCCCGGATCCTCCGGGAGATCTCAACGGCGGCCCGCTGGATCTCGCAGGCGCCGTTCCGGTCGGCAAACCGGATCCCGCAGCTGGGGGTGATCAGTGACTGTGCGTCGAAGAGTTCCGCCGGCACCTGCTTTGTAAGCTGAGAGCGTATCGAGCAGTACCGTGCATACAGTGAATCGACTGTCTCGCCGGCAAAGAGTTTGTACTCGGCAGGGACGATCCCCCATGCGACAACGCCGCCCCGTTCCATGTACTCCCGGATTGCATCGGCATAGAGAAGGAATTCTTTCGATGTCGCGTACGCGTCAAGCGAGATAACCGAAGGGTCGAGGCTGATGACAAAACCCCAGTCCGTATTCGAGCAGCAGTGGACGCCAAGGCCGCCTTTCACAAGCGAAGCGATATCGTGCCAGCCGGCCCGCACGGACTCCTTATCGATCGGCACGACCGAAGAGCCAAGCGAGGCAAAATAGGGTTCGTTCAAGACGACCAGCGTCTCTTTGACACCGGTACGGGTCTGCATCTCGTTCTCGCACCAGCGTGCCTTGAGCGCGATCATTTTCGAAAGGACGTCAGCAAGCTGGGTATCGTAGTAGATCGGGCGTTTGTCTGCATCGACCACCTGCATCCCGAATGTGACCGGGCCGGTCACCTGGCACTTGAGTACCTGTACCTTTGGGAACTGTCGGGTCATCATCTCGGTAAACGCAGATGCATGCGAACGATCAAGGCCGTACGGCGAGAAGTTTTCCTCGACAAAGTCCAGGTACACCTGCTCCATCGCGACCGTGTTGTCCCGGGTGCTGTCGTACAGCAGCCGGTCCTCGCGGATGAGCTGGCCCGGGAGCTGGGCAGAGTCGTTAAAGACAATACTTTCAAGGAGGCCGCGGTCCGGGAGCGTGGGGGCATACGGGAATTCCGGGAAAATGTCGAGCACGTCGTTGCATGCGAGCACCGGATCGGTATGCGGGAGGGCGCCGACACCGGTTGCGCGGGAATTCGGAGGCGGGATCATCCATGACATCAGGGTGCCTCTTTTTTCTCCCGGATGGATTCGAGGAGCGCCTGGACCCGGGGGAAGAGGGAGAGATCGGTGTGCGGGAGGAACACGCTTGAGGTGTACTCGTCCATGAAGGACGGCTCCGCATTGAGCTCAATATAAGCGATCTGCCCCGCGATCCCATCGAGAAGTTTCCGCTTCCTGCGGTTGATGAGCGCGAGGTTCGCCCCTGCGACTGCGCCGTTCCCGATATTCTTGATCCGTTCGAGATCGATCTCCGGGATAAGCCCGATGATTGTCGCGTTCTTCTTGTTGATGTAGTTGCCAAAGGCACCGGCAAAGTAGATGGTGGCAATATCAAGCCGGCTCACTCCGGCTTCTTTCATAAGCGTCACACAGGCAGCATGGATGGAGGCCTTGCTCATGATCAGGTTCTTGATGTCGTTTTCCGTGATCACGATATCTTTCCTGATATCGGTCTCACGCGCCCACGCGATCACGTACTCCGGGAAGTGTGCGCCCGCGCGAATCCGGGGATTTTTTATCTCCATATTGATCCGCCCGGTCCGATCGATGACACCTGCCGAGAGCAGCTCGGCAAGGATGTCGATAAGCCCTGAACCAGTGATGCCCCGGGGTTTGATCCCGCTGATGGTGGAAAATGCCGGGGCAAGAGTGACCGGATCGATCGTTATCTTCTCGATTGCGCCGGGGTTTGCCCGCATCCCAAAAAGCACTTCGCCGCCTTCAAGCGCCGGCCCGGCGGCCCCTGCACAGGAGAACATCCATTCCTTGTTCCCGAGTACAACTTCGAAATTTGTTCCGATATCGACAAGAAGCGAAATCTCCTCTTTCTCGCTCATGCCGCAGGCAAGGATGTCGGCAATAATATCTCCACCGATAAAGTCACTTACGGCAGGGAATGCAAAGAGCCCGCAGTTTTTGTTGCAGGTCAACCCTATCCGTGCGGCTGCCACCGAGAGCGCCCGCTGAACCACCGGGACATAAGGTTCCTTGATGATATACGCGGGATCGATCCCGAGCAGCATATGCGTCATGACAGTGTTTCCCGCGACAACAACCTCGTAGATGTCCTCGCGGTCGATCCTGGCGGAATTTGCGGCCGTGGTCAGGGCCGCGTTGATACTGTCGACAGCAAGTGCCTGGAGTTTCTCGATCCCGTTTTTCTGGGCATAATTGACGCGGGCAAGGATATCCTCCCCGCAGCTGATCTGCCGGTTATAGTTGGAGGCAACTGCGGCAACTTTTCCCGTGATGAGGTCCCAGAGGTAAGCGACGACTGTGGTGGAGCCAAGATCAACCGCCGCCCCATAGAGCCGTTGAGAGGTGTCGTTTTCCTGGAGATCGATAAGCCGGTAGCCACCGGGCACGAGCGCGATGGTACCAGTTACTTTCCAGTCGCTGTGCCGGAGCAGGGCGGGGATCTCGCGCATCACTTCAAGCGGTGCGTACATCTTCTCCGCGATAGGACCGCCCCCCTTCTGGATACCCCAGAGCAGTCGTGAGAGATCCGGCGACGGGTCGGCAAGGGTCGGTGACTGAAGTTCGACATAATATTTTTTTACGGACGGGTGGAACTCGATTGCCGTATCAATACCGTTCACGAGGATCTTCTGTTCCTGGATCAACGTACTTTCTGGAATTATTACAGAGAGATCCCCCTGAATTGTAGTCTCACAGGCAAGGCAGGCACCCTGCTTAAGTTCCTCTTCGGTAAAGAACCTCCCGAACTTCTCCCGGTCAAACTTGGTTTTGCCGGATTGGACATAGACCACGCATTTGCCGCACTTGCCCTGCCCGCCGCAGACAACGTTCATGTTGATGCCGGCACGCTGGGCAGCGTCAAGAATAGTCGTCCCGCGGGGGGCAACAATCTTGTTATACCCGGGAAGGAAAGTAACGGTGCGCATTTAGGGTTTCCATTCCTGGTGGAGATATTCACCAATCTCAGCTGCGTCCCGGGGCCCGACGAGCACTTTCCAGCCGGTTGCCTCTTCTATCCGTCCCGAGAGGGGGGCAGAGTACCCGGGGATGATCAGTTTCCGGTGCGTGACCTCGTTTTCGACCCCGAATTTTCTTATCGCGTCCCGGATAAGTGTCTCGTTGAGCTTGCCGGCTGCTACAGAGGTAAGCACCGAGAGCCCTTCGGTATCCACGATCAGCATGAAGCAGGGGACCCGGCTTGATTCAAGGTATCCCTGGAGCGTGAAATACGTGAGGGAGAAGTTTACCGTCATGAGCACCGGTGCATCCTTGCCCGGCGTGCCGACACGGTACAGCCCGGGGTTCATCTGGATGGGTTTCTGCGGGTCGGTATAGATATTCTGGCGGAGCGTGAGAACGGCCTTCGCGGATGCAGGGGAAAGCGGGGATGTGACGATGACAGATGAGTACTTGACAATCCCGAGAGCGATGGCCGCATCTTCATCATCGAACGCCGTTGCATCCAGGTATACCGGGTACCCGAGATCCGGTACCGCCCGGGTGATGGCGAGCTGCCGGATCGCGGTCGAGCGGGTAATGAAATCCCCGAGGGTCTGCGGTGCGGGATCGATGAGGAGGTTTTTGACACCTTCGGCAACGCAGTCTTTTGTCAGCTGGGCGAGAGCATCAAGGGCGGGAGCCCGGACCACGAGCCGGCACCCGTACTGTTTTGCAAGGGCACACATCTGTTTGTAGTTTTCCTGTGTTGCCGCACAGATGAGAGGATGGTAACTCCCGCACAGGACAAGGGCTGCCGCAAGGGCGGCGGGGTTATCCGAGACGAGGACTTCAGGGAGGCCTGCGGTTTTTTCCACGGACGCAACGGCCTTTGCATATGCATCGGCCGTCCCGCTTGTATTGACAATAGCAGTCCCGTTGAATTTTAAGTCGGCCCCGACCCGGGTCAGTGTCTCGTCGCGAACCCGGGCCGTGATTGCCATGATCTCTTCCTCGCTCTGGGTATCCAGAACCTTAAACATGATGCCCGGAGGATGGTAAAATGTCTTGTCATGACGGTACAGGACAAATTCATCGCCGACCGCAAACGAACGCTCGCCGACCCCGAGTTTTACGAGTTTTATCGGCGGCCGTGTCGTTGCCCCGAGAACCGATTTTGCGTTCTCGTCCAGGTACGGGCAGATATCGATATCGGCTTTGCCAGCGGCAAGTTTCATCGCAAAGGTCAGGCAGGTCGGGTCGCCGCACTCCTTGCAGTTTTTCTTTGGCAGGAGTTTGTAGATATCAAGAGCCTTGAGTGCCATATTCACATCCCCGACCGGGTTTTCAGTCCGGTAAATGCAGCCTTCAGCCGTTTTACCGTGTCCGGGTGGCGGACGCAGACAATCTCCGCCCCTGCAACGGCAGCGGCAAGGCTTGTTGCAAACTCCCATTCCACCGCGATGGCGTTCCTGACACCGGTGTCAGCTTCACGTACTTCTTTTATCGTGAGCGAATCCGAAGGGGCGCAGATCATCGGCATCGCAAGATCCGCATCGCCTTTAAGGGCGGAAAACCGGATCCGTTCCATCGCTGAATACGAGTACTCGAACCCGTAGCCGAGCGCACCGGTGTAGGGGTCGATGACAATGTGATCTTTCTGGACACCAATCTCCGTAAGCAGGATATTAAGTTGCTTCGCGAGGTTGATATCGATGGGGGACTGCGCGATGATTGAATGGTTATAGGCAAGTGCAGCAGCGGCAATGCTCCGGTACCGTCCTGCTTCCGCGGTCCCGAGCAGCAGGCGTTCGCCCTGCCCGGTCTCCCCGCATTTCAGGAACACCTCGCTGTCGATCTTCGGCTCGTTGCTCCCTTCGAGAATAAGCGGCAGGGTTGTCGATGCAAGAACCGTCTCGACCGTTTTCCCAAGTGTGGGGATATCGGAAAAATCCCGCTGTCTGGTGCTGGTCAGGCAGAGCCGGACAAGATCCGCACCATAAGTGGTTTCCGCGGTCTTTGCCCATGCACCGGGATCGTGGATAAGATCCCCGCAGAACTCGTTGATGATCGGCGACCAGAACCGTGAGTCGTCGCAAATCTCAAAGGCGATCAGAGGCGATGGAGATGTGATCCCTTTTTCCATGAACGGAAGCGTGGTGCCACCGCCAATCCGGTAGGATCGTGACCGGGTTCCACCCTCTGCACGGGTTGCGCCGAGAATGACTTCCCCCACTGTACTCGTCCAGCCAAAGTTCGGTTCAGGTATCATCTCTCGCCTCACATCAGGGGTTTCATCGCAAGCGCCGGGTGGCCGACGCGGGCGAGGAAAGCGGTCAGGTCTTCGATGGTAGCTGCGGTATTCTCATCCGCGATCTTGTCAAAGAGGCCGGGGAGTCCCTTGCTTATAAGCAGTGCGACAAGCCGGGGCTTTAATTCCTCTTTTAATTGTGAGGGCATCCAGACAAGGCGTTCGATCCCCCCCTCTCCCTGAAGGAACCGGTCCGAGAGGATATAATTTTTCGAGATCCCGGCAAACCCCGGGGTCTGGGCGCCCCCGCCGATGGTACCGGCAAGAGTCGAAAACGTCATCCCGGAGGGAGTCATGCCCTTATATTCCCGGTTGACGACCATGATCCCGTTTACTTCAGGGAGCATCAGGGCGATTGCTTCAAAACACCCGCAACAGGTCATGGGAAATTCCATCACGCTGTAGAGCGAGCACCGCTCGATCTCACCGTGGCTCGCTTTTTTCACGAACCGGTTCACCCCGTCGAACTCCCCATTCTGGGCATTAATAAGCGCCCCTTTCTCGACCGGCTGGTTCGCGCCGGATGGCGATATCTCGTACGCAATCCTCCCGTCAAGCCAGCTGATTGCCCCGCAGAGGGCTGGTCGTTCCGGGGTGATTACGCAAACGTGGTTGGGGGCGAACGTCTGGCAGAGCGTACAGGAATAATAGGTGTTGACGTCGTTGTCGTGCATCCCCTTGATCCGGGCATCGCGCTCCTCGTAGATCTTCTCAGCCTCCTTTTTTCCTGCAAGCACCTTGTCCTTGTCAGTGATGAGTGTCACCGTGACCGCATCGAGAAGCTGGGGAAAATCCATCCGGAACTTACTGGCAATGAGTTTTCCCAGGTGCTCGATCTTTACCCCTTTTGCAAACGCTTCCTTTGATATTCGTACCCAGATGAGATCCCGCTGGGCGACGTGCCACGACCCTTCACCATAATTGATAAAATTGTGGATCCGTCGTTCGAGAACCGGCTCGTAATCTTTCTTCATCGTTTTACCGGCAACCTCAATGACGATACCAAGAGGGTAGGCTGCGCCTTCCTTCATGGATCCGATCTCCGGCCCGACAACGGTCACCTTCCCGTCTTCGATCTCGCCGGGATTTCGCATCCGCAATAGTTCAAATGCAGGCGAGCGGCCTCCGCCAAACTCGACCTGCATCTCTTCTTTTCGTATGCTCTTTCCCTCAAACGCCGGGGAGCAGGCCATCGGGATGGGAATGGCGGTCACCGTGACCCGGATCCCCTTCATATCCATGCCGGTGCGCACGATATCGGCAGGAGTTGCATGTGTCCAGTCCCCGCCTTCGTACCCGCCAAGCGAGAGGATCGGGAACCCCAGCACGCGCATTCCGTCAACAAACGCAATCTCCTCATCAGAGAGGCCGGGGAAGGCAATCACGATTGCTTTTGCCCGTTCTGCCGCATACGTGAGCAACCGTTGGGTATCACCCGGGGAAACACCACCGAACATCATCGCTACCCGCGCAACGATATCGACAAAATATACGCTGTGAAGAGGTTTTGAGCCGAGGGGGATAAGCCGGTAATCGAGGCCAAGTTTTACGCCGGCAAAAGAGAGTGACGGGATGACGCCGCCGGAAAGGAACGTGAGCATATATTTTTCCTGGAGCTCGCGGCAGATCGCCGCAGCGCTTTCGGCACTTTTCGGGGTGCCGACAAGGAGTGAAAGGCCGAGAATGCTCCCGTCAACGAGCGAATAACCGAGTTTCCTGATCACTGTATCGCTGATAAATCCCGTGTACGGTGCAGGCTCCTTTCCTTCTGCAGCAGTCGCCTCAGCAAGCAGGCACTCTGCTGCAACGAGGGGATTGCTGCCGGTCTTAGTAAAGACATCTGAAGCAGTGCTGCGGTCATGCACCGCGATTCCCGTTAAGGCATACGAT
>NZ_PMZU01000010.1 GCF_003170075.1 Methanoregula sp. | reverse complement strand
CATATAAAAAATCGGGAGAGGTTTACCGGCTGTACAGCTACGTAGGGATTAAAATGATATACCCCACCTCGCCGGCCGTTGGTGTTCTTCTCTCGCTGAATACCCGTGCAGGCGTATAAAAAAGAAACCTTTGTGAAATTTTTATTCCATATGGATCGCTTCAGAAGGGCAGGCATCCACGCATGTCTGGCAGTCTACGCACATATCCTTGTCAACCTTGGCCTTCTCGTTCTCCAAAGAAATCGCAGATGCCGGGCACTCGCTCACGCAGGTTTCACAACCGGTACATTTTGTTGTATCAACAACAGCTACCAAACTATTCACTCCATCGTAATAATGCGATTAAAGACAAAAAATAGGTTTCGATTTGTACAGTTGTCAACCGGAATGCCAGATTATTTTTTTTGCAGGCCAAGAACATCGCTCATGCCGTAGATGCCCGGCTTTTTACCTACAACCCAGCGCACCGCCCGCACCGCACCGCTCGCAAAGACCGAACGGTCGAACGCCCGGTGGGAGAGTTCGATCGTCTCAAAGTTCTTCGAGAACATCACCGAATGATCACCAACAATGTCCCCTCCCCGGATCACGTGGACGCCAATCTCGTTCCCGCGTTCCATCATGCCTTCCCGTCCGTAGAGTTTTTTGCGCGAACCGACCTCTTCATCGAGGATCTGCAGGATCGTCTTTGCCGTGCCGCTCGGGGCATCTTTCTTGTTCCGGTGGTGCGCCTCGATTACCTCGATATCATAATCCCCGAGCAGTTTTCCTGCCTCCCGCACGAGCTGCCAGAAAATATTGACTCCGACTGAGAAGTTGCTCGAGATCACTGCGGGCACGTGGTTCTCAATGGCTGCCGCCATCTCTTTGTGCTGTTCTGGGGTAAAGCCGGTCGTTCCGACAATGAGCGCAACGTTATTCCTTGCCGCCACTTTCACATTCCCTACAGCAGCCTGTGCAATGGTAAAATCGATCAGCACATCAGGCTTTTTACTTTTAAGGAGCGTCTCGATTTCCTGTGTCGCAACAATATCGACCCCGAAAAAGGTCCCCGGACGAAGATCGATCCCGCCGACAAGTTCGAGATCCTGTGATTCTTTGACCATTCTTCCGATAGTCTGGCCCATACGGCCGGAGGCACCGCAGACAACAACTTTAACCATTATCGGATCACCGCCGGGTAATTTTCACAACCGGTTTTTCTTTCTTTCCGGCTGATCCGGCACCTGCCAGTTTCTTTGCGGCCGGTATGGTGGCAAGGATTTTTTTGAGGTCGGCGGTTTTTTTCTCATCAAGATTGTCAAGCGGCAGCCGGACCGGACCACCTGCCATGCCCATAAGTTCTACGGCTTTTTTTACCGGGATGGGATTGGTGTCGATAAACATCGAACGGAAGAGCGGGGATAAGGCATAGTGCAGGGCAAGCGCTTTTTTCCAGTCGCCTTTACCAGCTGCCTCGCACATGGCAACCATGCGTTTCGGATCCACATTTGCCGCGACCGAGATCACACCTGTGCCACCAAGCGCCATGATCGGAAGGGTGAGATTATCATCCCCGGAGATCACGGCAAAATCCTCGTCCTGCGTCAGTTCGATGATCCGCGAAACCTGGCCGACGTTCCCGCTGGCCTCTTTAATCCCGACAATACCGGGGAGCTGCGCGAGCTCGGCTATCAGGTCGGGTTCGAGATTCTGGCCCGTGCGGCCGGGCACGTTGTAGACGCAAACAGGGAGCGGGTCGACGGTCCGGGCAAGCGCCAGAAAATGCTGGTAGAGGCCCTCCTGCGTGGGCTTGTTGTAATAGGGNNCGTGCGGCCGGGCACGTTGTAGATAACCACCGGGATATCGAGGTCCGCCAGTTTCGTGTAATGCTTGACAAGCCCCGCACGGTTGGGCTTGTTGTAATACGGGCTGATGACGAGCACGCCATCGGCACCGGAGTCCTTTGCCGCTTTGGTAAGGGTGACGGCTTCCGCCGTATTGTTTGAACCCGTGCCTGCGAGAACGGGTACCTTGCCGTTGATCGTGTCAATGGTGACGCCGACAACCTTCTCGTGCTCCTTAAACGTGAGCGTTGCAGACTCGCCGGTCGAGCCACAGGGTACGATCCCATGGATCCCACAGGACAGCAGGTACTCAATGTTTCGTTCCAGACCCTGAATGTCAAGGTCCATCGCGGAATTACTTTTAAAAGGAGTAATTATTGCGGGAAGGACACCTTCGAACATAACTAGCGTTAACTGTTACTAGTTGCGGACATAACATCGCAACTTACACATGCCCCTATATGACTAATGCTTTGTATGACATCTTCAAAGACCGTCAAGTCGGGCATAGTATGCGCGCAACAGACTGGCAAAACTTCACCTCCGATGCTTATTGCCAGTTTTCTACAGAGATATCTGGGTAACACGCTAAATACCTACCGAAGCGGCGTACTAGACTTTTTCGATTATCTCCAAGGAAAACGCATGCCGGATCACGTAAAATATTCCTTCAGACGACAAATTAGAAAAACAGAATGTTACAAATTATAAAATAATTCAATACAAAATATATACTGTCAACAGTGTATCTT
>NZ_PMZU01000060.1 GCF_003170075.1 Methanoregula sp. | reverse complement strand
GTGCTACTCAATGAATGTCATAAAAACGATCCCGAATATAACGCATTGGAAACGATAAAGAAAAAGGCAAGACAAATATTCCCAGATTACGGCGAAGATCTACCATCAGTTCAGCGAGTCGCTAGAAAGAAAAATTAATCCTTTATCTCCTCTTTATCCATCAGGTCCGCCAAGCGCCTGAGCTTGTCCGGGCTGCTCGCAAATCGACGCACTTCCGCCTCTTCGTTCTCTGCTTCCCCGCTAAGCGATCGCCCACATGTTCCACAAAACCGGGTTGTTGGGGAGGATACCGCACCACATGATGGGCACTGCCGGGGCTTGAACTCCTCTCCTTTCTTGGGGCGACCTACAGACTTGATGCCGTAAAGCCGGGCGATCTCATCGTCAACCTGAATGCCCGACAAATGCAGGTAGTTCTTCATCATCTGACTATTCACCGAGCCCCAGCACATCAAGGAAACTATGGACTCCTGCGCGCCGGAGCTGATCAGGTCCGTGACCCGGCAGTGACGGAGAAGGTGCGGGGTGATTTTCTTCTGTATCCCTGCACGTGCGGCGATGTTTCGAAGGTTTTTTGTAAAAATACTGTGGGTGAACGGCTTGCCGAACCGGGTTATGAAAACCAGGGCGTCACCAGTAGGATCCCCGGGATAGTTCGACCGCCATCGGGCGAGATGTTCTTTCGCCATGACAAGCCGGATGTACCGGGGCTTCCGGGTTTTGAACTCAACGTTCATCTTCACCCCGTCGTCGTCGAAGACAAGATCCTGCCAACGGAGCTGGCAAACTTCACCAGGACGGAGCGCTCCCTCGTAAGCCGTGTATACCATCGCCCTGTCCACATCCCGCCTGCATGCACGGATCAGGGCTCCGAACTCTTCTGTCGTGAGAAGATCCGACGATCTCCTGATGGACCCGGGCCGCTTCGGGTCCTTGATCTCATTGAGCTCATCAAGGGAGATCTTTGAGAGCTTTTCCTTGATCATCCAGGTGAAAAAGAACCGGAGAACACCCACCATATCGGCCACGGTGTTGGGCGCATAGGGTTTACCCTTCCACGTCTTTGCCGTTTTCAGTGCCCGGATACCTCCGTGAATACCGGGGATATTAACTGTATCGAATGGCTCGATAAACCGCCGCCAGGTCACGAGCGAAGAGGTAATTTTGTTCCGTCGGCCTGTGCCTATATCCCGCTTTGCCTGCAGGTCATCACAGAACCGGCGGATGAGATCCGCATCCCCAGGGGTGACGGTTCCCTCCTGAAGGGCATGGTCGAGGGATCTCTCGGAATAGTCAGTTGGCATAAGTTAGTTTATCGTACCCTTGATATAAATAAATTATGAAATAATCGGACATTATTTCAGGATACAGTATTCGTGCATCACTCCTCCAGGGCGGCATAGACCTGTTTAAAAATCTCCCGGGTCTCAAGACCATCTTCACGGGAGAGACGCTGGATTGCAAAACCCACATGCACGAGCACGAACTCACCAACCTTGACATCCACGAGATCGAGCCGGACTTCCTGTTTGAGATCGCCATAGTCCACAACTCCGATATTCCCGTCCTTGATCTCCAGCACTTCCGCAGGCACTGCAACGCACATCGATGGTTCACACCCATATCCGGTTATACTGATTAGGTGTTCTTCGCTCATAAAAACAGTGATAATGCACCGGCAACCCGTCGTTATTTTTTTCGGCTGCACCCTTACGAGAGAACCCCGTGTCTGCGTCAGACAACCAGTTCCGTGCCAACCATACGGAAAAGATAACCTGTGCCGGCCGGGTTTTAAATTTCACAGTCCCTTAAAAGGCGCGGCCGGATACCTGGTCCTCGGGATACTTTTATTCACAATCTGGAAGTGCTAAAAACAGAAAAAAACAAAATCAGACGCCGGGGAAGAGATTTGAACTCTTGAGGTGCAGGGCACCAGTGGCTTTCAAGGCCACCGCCTTACCGGACTAGACTACCCCGGCATGTGTTTTTACTCTTTTGGCCGTGCAATTTAAAAAAGGCTTCTTTAGCTGTGCGGTTTTCCCGGTACGTGCCGGAGTTGGGAGACACCATGAACAGGGAATCACAAAAGATCTCCCGCAAAGATCAGTGCCTGCGCAGTTGAATAAAAAGTGAGGCCATGCACACGGCGGCTATGCTGCCCGCCGTCGCAAGCGGGGATTTTTGTCTCTCTGCCGGAGATACCGGGGCAAGTGTTGTCACACCGAATACCGCAGGTACCGTTGGACTTACCATAACGGAGTCTGCATTCTCCGTGTAGAGATAGACTTCCGCGCTGACCGAATACTTGTAGGGGTATACTTTGAAGTAAAGGGGCTTGTCCGCACCATTCACGACAATTTCCTCGGGTGTAATGTCGCCCTGGTCATTGATCGTGTGAAGGTCTCCGTTTGCGTCAACATATTCCACCACCCAGTCAACGGAGGTCGATGTGGAGATGGTGACCGGGGCGTCACCAACGGGCTGGACAATAAAATAAATCGGGTTATCCCGGGACGTTCTCCCATGGGCAGACAGAATGGTAGTTGTCGTCACGGTCGTTTCCGGAGCGATCGTCTCATGTCCCCCAATGATGCTGATCGTTCTTGAACCCACGTACCCCTGATCATCGGTAAAACTGACTTCATAATCGCCGGTCTGGCTGATGGGGACCACCACGTCAAACCCCCCCAGAGAATCGGTGCCCACGTACATGGGACCATAGATGACTGAGTTATCCGGCCCGATCACCGCGATCTGGACACCGGAGTTTGTATCCCCGGTAATTTTTCCGTCAATGTACATCTTGCCTGAGAGGGTCTGGGTCGTCTGGGAGGTCAGGGTGATCTCATCGGAGCGATCGATGAGCCGGACCTGTCGCATGGAGATAGAATCACCCGTTCCGCTCGCTGGCACCTCCACCTTATAAAGCCCTGTTTGGAGGTTGGTCGTATCAAAGACCACGCGGAAAGTGTTGTCAGACTGGACATATGCAATCTTGCGTTTGACTTCAGTACTGGTGGTCACCTGCCGGTAGAGCACCACATCAATCGGGGTCCCGATGCCAAATGTGGTCGTCCCGTTGACCACAAGGGGCTTTCCAACCGTCAGGGTATCGGGGGCATAAATGAAGACCTGGTATGCCGATGCGCCGCTGATCAGCATAAAAAAACCCAGCACCAGCATGACGATCCTCTTCATCTATGTACAAGATCAACTATGAGGTTGTTAATGATTTCTGAAAGTCTGAAAAAACCGCTTGCGTGCTGGCGCGGAAAAGAGAGGTACAACGGTGGAACGGTCGAATGCCTGACTATTATCTTTGAGTCCGGCGGGTGTTCATGGGCGCGGTGCAGGATGTGCAGTTACCGACACGAGAGGTACCGGGCGCAGTCCTGCGAAGAACTTGCCACCCATTTGCACGCCCAGCTTGGATGGGTACGATCGCAGTTCAGCCTTGACGAATTTTTGATGATTAAGATCTTTACATCGGGAAGTTTTTTTGATCCTGCCGAGGTCCCTCCCTCCTTCCAGAAAGAGGTCGCACAGGCATTCATGGGAAAAATCGTGATTGCGGAGAGCCGGCCGGAATACATAACGTCCGACTCCATCGAACATTTTCTTGCAGACCTCAACGATGGCACCCATACAACCCCGCTTTACTGCGCCATTGGCCTCGAAACCACGAGAGATACGATACGGGAGAAGTGCATCAACAAGGGATTCACGTACGCGGATTTCAAACAAGCCGCTGCTGTTGCCCATAGCGCCGGGGCTGGGGTGAAGGCATACCTCCTTTTCAAGCCGCCCTTCCTGACCGAGTCAGAGGCCATTACTGACATGCGGTCATCGCTTGCAGATCTCGCAGGAACTGTGGAGATGGTCTCGATGAATCCCTGCACGGTGCAGAAGCGGACAGAACTCGAACTATGCTGGAAACAGGGAGCCTATCGCCCACCGTACCTCTGGAGCGTGCTCTCGATCCTGAAAGATGCACCTATGCATGTGACCTGCGATCCGCTGGGCGGCGGGCAGAAACGGGGGCCGCACAACTGCGGGATATGCGATTATGAGATTACACAGGGCATCCGCGATTATTCACTTTCCGCCGACCGAGACCTTATCGGGGCGCTTCTGGATATGGACTGTACCTGTAAAAGCGAGTGGGAGTACGTGCTCGCCCGCGAGCAGCCGTACTGCATGCCGCTGACACGGTAAATGATTTATGGATCTGATAAAGTCCGGCCTTTTTTACACGCCAAAATGCGAAGTATAAAAAAACAATCCCATTGATCTCTCGGATCCAAAAAAATGATGTTTGTCGTCGCCTCTGAAAGGACGCTTCGAAGGCGTTTTTTTATAAAAAAATGAATGGTGCGGATAAAGACACCATATCCTTATCCGATTTTTCCAGGGATCAACGCACTTGCCCAGCGAGGATCCGAGGCCCCCGGGCGACCTATCCGGGTAGGCAGTCATCATTTTGATGTGCCACGGTAGTGAGAACCGGTCTCCCAAAGCGTTTAAAAAAGGATGTTCCTACTTTTTCCCCTTACTCTGCTTCTCGATCTGCTCGGCGAGGAGCGGGAAGAAAGTGCCGGCATCAGAGACAATACCAATTGCCTGGGTCGTGCCCCGGTCCATCAGTTTGGTCACAGATGCAGGGTTGATATCCACGCAGACGGTCTTTACACCCGAGGGCAGGCAGTTGCCAACCGCGATCGAATGCAGGAGGGTCGCGACCATCAGCACCAACTTGCAGCCGGGGATATACTTACGCATCTCATCCTGCGCCACCATTGTATCCTGGATCACATCGGGCAGCGGACCATCGTCACGGATCGAACCGGCAAGCACGAAAGGAACATCATGCTTCACGCATTCATACATGATACCACCTTTCAGGACACCTTTCTCCACCGCCTTCTTAAGAGAGCCGGCGCGCATGATCTCGGAGATCGCATAGATATGGTGTCGGTGTCCACCCATCACGGGTTTTCCGGTCCTGATGTCCATCCCGAGCGATGTCCCGAAGAGGTTATATTCCACATCGTGGGTCGCAAGCGCGTTACCCGCAAACAGGACATTGATGTATCCTTTCCGGATCATATCTGCAACAGCCTTATCCGCACCGGTATGGATGATCGCAGGGCCCCCAACAAGGATAATTTTTCCACCGCTTTTATGGACGTCAATGATCTCTTTTGCGATCTGGGCGATCAGAGTCTCACTGGGGCGTTCCGAAGAGACAGTGCCGTGCATGAACTCAAACGTGCTGCTTGTCCGGGGCCGGTCGGGATAACTCACAAGCACCCCTTCCTCACCGACAACCACCAGATCGCCTTTCTTTATCTTCCCAAGGGGCGTGCACATAGCCTTCTTCTTTTCAGGATCGACTACGATCAAAAAGTCCATCTCAATACTGTCGACTTGAACCCATTCGTCTGCAAGCCTGACCTGCGTCGGGTGGTTGGTGGTCGTGTAGAAATTTTTTGGTACGTTTCGGTTGCCTGCAGCGGCCACGTAGTGGACAGACTTTACCGTTGGGAGTCGGGCGCCGAACCGGTGGGCCTCCGACAGGATAGCACGCAGTTTCTCCTTATCCTGCGCTATAATTTTAAGACGGGCATAACTGGGGTCGGTCTTTTTCTTACCTACATCAAAGACAAGGATCTCGAAATTCCCCCCCATGTCCATGACTCGATCAAAAAGCTGGGTCATGATACCCGAATCAATGATATGACCCTGCAGTTCGATCTCCTGCGACTCCACCATAATACAACAGTATTTGACCCCGCACCTTAATATGCATTCGTATTAAATACGCCAGCATCTGCCATTTTTTGGGCGTAACGGCACAAATTGGGGTTAATTGCCCGTTAACCCAGTGCCCTTTTTTAAAATTTCACCGCAAAAACCTACGGTCTTCCGGAACGTTCGTTTAAAAATGCTTCTGCAGCGGCCCGGTCCGCACGCGTGTTGACATTGAGGGCCAGACGTGGATCGGCAATCACCAGCTGCAGTTCATCCTGCAATTCTGCGATCCGGTCCCCTCTTAAGATATTGAGACCTGTCGGACAGACATCCTCGTTTTTGATCGTCTCGCGGTAGGTCATACCGCCACGGCAGGCCTTGACAATACGGGTCGGCACCCATGTTGAGCAGGCCTCTTTTCCCGAACGCACGTAAGCCTCGTGAATATCAGTAATAATCCCGGCATCAATGCAGGGGATATCCGAAACACTTACAAAGAGCGGCTGTATCTCTTCAAGTGCCTGCACCGTTTCGACCATGTCACGGATATAATCCACCCCCCCGGCATTGTATGAATCGATGCCGTTTACCCGGCACCAGTTCCGGGTCATTGGTGTTTTGAGTGACGTTGCAACAACCACTTCGCACCTAGCCCCGAAAAACGCATCGATAACATACCGGATCATCGGGTGGTTATTAATAAGGATGAGCGGTTTTTCACCCTGATTGAGACGGCTCCCCGCGCCACCGGCCATGATCAGCGCACGCATGCAGACAATGCCTCCACAAGTTGTTCGTTCTCCTCGTGTGTCCGTATGGCCACGCGGATGCAGGAAGCAAGACCGAATGAGGTGCAGTCACGAACGAGAATGTTGTGCGTTTCCAGCTGCGTACACAGCGGCCCCACATTACAGGCACAGTCCACAAGCAGGTAATTGGCCGACGAGGGGGGACACCGCAACCCGAGTTCTTCGATCCGCAAAGAAAGCCAGTCCCGCTCTTTTCGGATATAGTCCCGGGATTTCCCCAATTCATCAAGATGGCTGAATGCCTGAAGGGCAAATGCCTCTGCGTATGCATTTACGCTCCAGGGCGGGCGGGCAGTCTCGATCTTCGCAATCAGGTCCGGATCGCCGAAACCGTACCCGAACCGGATCCCGGGGACCGCAAAACTCTTGGTGAGCGAGCGCAGGACAAAAAGTGGAACTGCACGTACATCAACAAGACTCTCAGACGGGTCTGCAAGTTCAATGAACGCTTCATCAGCAAAGAGCATCCCCTCATGCGATGATATCGCCTTTATACGCGCCATCAGATCGGAATGTCTGCACAATTCTCCGGTCGGGTTGTTGGGGTTACAGACAAAGGAAACGTTAGCAGCCTCTGATGTACGCGCTGCCGATGCACCCGCGAGACGGGCGGAGAGCGCATATTCGCCAAACGTGGGAGATTCGGTAAAATAGGTCTTTTTTCCGGAGAGCATAACCAAGCAGAAGACACGGATCAGTTCAATGGAACCGTTCCCCACGCAGATCTCTTCAGGCTCGCGGTGGAATGTGTGTGCGATGCACTCCTTGAGCTGAACGTATTCATTATCCGGATACGATGAAAGACACGCCGGATCGCAGTGCCACGTGAACCGGGGGGGCAGGGGATTGAGGCTCGCGCTGAAATCCAGCGGGTTTTTTCCGGTATTTTCACGCTGCCGCTTTCCTGTTCCTCCATGCACCACAGATCTGGGAAAATCAACAGCCATCGAATCGTCCGTCTTTTTTAAAATTACTTGGCCGGGATGTCATAAATGCGTTTGGAGACTTTCAAAAAATCAAAGCAAAATGTATTTATACCATTATGTATCATTTTGGGTTATCTGGTTAAATCAGACACAAGGGTTCCCCCTGTCAGACATATGAATGACATTTAACCGACATATGTCAGAAATGGAGATACAATGATGCAACGAATCACGCTTCGGTTACCTGAACAGCAAATCAACCTGCTCCAGCAGATGGTGGACGCAGGTGAGTATCCCAATGTTTCAGAAGCTGTCCGGGCTGCCGTCCGTGAACTTGTTGAGAAGCGAGCGGGCCGTGTCTTAAAAGATAATGACCAGGTTTCATTCAAGGTATGAGAGGGTAGAAATGCAGAGCATAATTAACGATGCGTTAAAAAATGCCGAACTTGAAAAAGAGGTAAGCAAGTCCGGATCAAATGCACCTGATGACGACTTCCTCGGGCAGCCAAGAATTGTGATCATCGGCTGTGGTGGTGGTGGGAACAACACGGTAAACCGTATCCACCACATGGGTGTCTCCGGTGCGGAAACGATTGCGATCAACACGGACAAGCAGCACCTGGACATGATCCAGGCTGACAAACGTGTCCTCATCGGGAAATCCCTGACCCGCGGTCTCGGTGCCGGCGGTTATCCCGATGTCGGTAAGCGTGCAGCCGAGATGGCCCGCCCCACCCTTGAGGCACTACTCGAATCTGCAGACCTTGTGTTCATCACAGCAGGTATGGGAGGAGGTACCGGTACCGGTTCAGCCCCGGTCGTTGCACAGGTTGCAAAAGAGCAGGGCGCAATCGTGGTCGGGATGGTCAGTTACCCGTTCCAAGTCGAAAAGGCCCGGTTGATCCGTGCAGAAGAAGGACTTGAAGCGCTTGCCGCATCTGCAGACTCGGTCATTGTTCTTGATAACAACCGGCTGAAAAACTTCGTCCCCAACCTCCCGCTGGGCCAGGCATTCTCTGTTATGGACCAGCTGATCGGTGAAACCGTCAAGGGTATTTCTGAGACCATTACAGAACCCTCGCTCATCAACATCGATTACGCAGATGTCAGGGCGATCATGTCCAAGGGCGGTGTCGCATCCATGCTTGTCGGTGAGAGCAAGCAGCAGAACAAGGCAGAGAGCGTCGTCCGTGAGTGCCTGAGCAACCCGATGCTCGATATCGATTACCGCGGCGCAACCGGCAGCCTGATCCACATCACCGGAGGAACCGACCTTACCCTGCAGGATGCAGAAGAGGTTGCAACCTCGCTCACGTACGAACTTGACCCCCACGCAGATGTGATCTGGGGTGCCCGTGTCAGGCCCGACATGGAAGGCAAGATCCGTGTCCTCGCCATTATGACCGGTGTCAAGAGCGCCCAGATCCTCGGGACGCGCCAGTCCTATAAGACCATGGTCCAGGAAATTGATGCCAAGCGTTCCAACCCAAAACAGATTGAGATGCCCCAGAGCCGGCGGGCTGCACCAAGGGACCAGACGAGCGGCGGCGGCGTCCTTGAATGGGTCGGTTAAGCGTCGCGCACAGCAACAGATAAAAAAACATTCATTTGTGAACCCGGTGAAGATGGCGGTTCGCCGCCACCCTCCCGGTCTTTTTTCAGGGAGTTATTCCAAAAAGGATTTACCTTGTCCTTTAGTACACGGGTATTCTCATCCGAAATGCCGGCGAAACGCTTAATAGGAGTCCCCGCCTTTAAAATATAGTACATTCGACCAGATCATCTGAAGGGAGAATGGTGGGCGACACCCGATGCATGGGTGTCATCCGTGTACCGGGAGTTGAACATCATGAACCGTGAGTCGAACAAAGGCTTCTTTCTGAAGTCTTGCAAACATTCTACGCAACGATCCTTTTCTGATGTTTTTCGCCCTGCATCCTGCATGCAGAGCGGTTACAAAAGAGATGCGCATGAACAATTGCGCACGCTCTTATCGGTTACTGTCTCTGACACTGTGTTTGCACCTCCCTTACAGGATTATACGATGAGGAGTGGTAACGCATGTTGAATGACCTGATGGAAAA
>NZ_PMZU01000040.1 GCF_003170075.1 Methanoregula sp. | reverse complement strand
GCACAGGAGATCCGGCCAGATTCTCCGCCAAAACCCGGACCGGCCGTTCTATCCCGTCGGTAAGATAATAATAATTGTGAACATGTTAACAGAACAAAAACCATATTATCTATCAAATCAATCATGGTTTATGGCACGTCTTTTTGAGTCCGCCGATTCATTCGTCACAAGAAAAAACGCAGCAAAAACCAGAGCAACTTACCGCTATGCGCTTCTTCTCTTCGGTCAAATGAAATTCGGAGACCTACCCAATGAGGAAATGTTCAAAAAACTGAATATTTACATCAAAAAGGCAAATCTCCAAACGGTTATCGACGATATTTATCTTTTCAGAGACGACCTCACCAAGAAAAACCTGTCAATCCGAACAAAACACCTCTATACCGCCGCTCTTCAGTCGTGGTTCTCCAGCAATAACCTTCAGATTCCTAAAAGCAAATCAAGGGAATTACGAGGACATATCAGACCCGTTACCGACGATAAGGCATTTACTCACGAGACAGCACGAAGGACATTCGACCAGATGAAAAGCCATGTATCCCGATGTTTCTTTTTGTTCCTCCTGTCTACAGGGTGCCGCATGGGTGAGGCTCTCCAAGTGAAACTTACCGATGTTAATTGGGAATCCGACCCCGTGACGGTGACGCTTGACGAGACAACCACAAAAACAGGCGAGAATCGGCAGGTTTTCCTGACGACGGAGGCAGCGAATTATATCAAAACGGTATGGTTAACGCCATCGAATCAGGGAGGGCAAACCCTGAACAACCGCCAGCGATACATTAAGGCAGCCATGAACAAGACCAACGGCCTTATCGCGTCAGGTGCAGCCAAGAACGCACACACGACAAGCGATGATGACGACCGCCTATGGCCGTTTACTCATGTGACCGCGCACAGGTTCATCACAACGGCGATACTTCGAGCAGGACAAGATGAGAAGACAAAGAACGGAATCCTGAAACTTCATCCGCACAGCACGAGGAAGTTTTTCCGAACGGTATTCGGGATGGCAGCAGGACCCGATACAGCCGAGACCCTACTAGGACATTCACCGGGACTCACCGCATCATACCGCCGACTGGAAACGCCCGAACTGATCAAGATATGGAAAAAACACGAAATTGCCCTTCACATCAATATCTCCCAAGAGGCTCGGATAGCACTTCAAACCAGAGACTTCAATGCGATGGCAATTGTCGAAATTCAAGAAGAAAACAAGAAGTTAAAACAAGCAGTCGACAGGATGGGAAAACTTTTCAATACTCTACTAAATTCAAAAATGTATTATGAGAATGGCGAAGAACTCAAATTTACCTCAATCCCATTCATAGCCGAATTATCAAATGGCGAATCTTACAATCTAGGCATCTTCCCTTTTGGTAAGATAGTCAAAGGCGATTGAATTCCTCCAAAGCATGATTTTTTTGGAGATATACGCCAATACCACGTTCTAATTCTAACCTTGCTTGATTTTTAGTTAACTTCTCAAAATCGATGCCAAGGTTTTGATGTCCAAACTATATATATTTTTACGCAGGCTTACTCCGTAAGTATTATTTCAAAATACATTATGAATTTAAAGCCCCCCCGCCCGCGCGAGCGCGGGGCGGGGCACACCCCCAAGCCAAACACCCCGCCAAACGCATACAGAAGCGCTACAGCGAAGGAAAATCAAAAATATGATGAATGATACGCAAGAAGAGAAAAAAACGGATTTACGAGCCAACTCCCCCCAATCCCCCCACCAAGTCGAAGGGATGGACAAGCATCCCTTCTTTGTTGGCGGGGGGTTCCGTAAAGACCAACAGACCATCTACAATGCCCATTAAACGAACACCAAGGGGTTAGAATCAATTTTATATCCAATAATGGTGAATTATACATTATCCCGAAAAATCCTCAAAATAATCGCAAAAATTGACTAATTTTTCAATCAGACGAAGCATTAAACGTATTTTTGCTGTTAACAAGTCAGTAATAATAATAGGGTATGCGGCTCAAATGGTAAAGCAATCGGGGAGATCACGTGAAATACATTTTTGTCACAGGTGGTGTTATGAGCGGCCTGGGGAAAGGGATAACGGCCGCCTCGGTCGGACGGATCCTGAAAAACCGTGGGTACCGGGTGACGGCCGTAAAAATCGACCCGTACCTGAATATTGATGCGGGGACGATGAACCCTGCCCAGCACGGGGAGGTCTTTGTTTTAAAGGACGGGAGCGAAGTCGATCTCGATCTCGGCAACTACGAGCGTTTCCTCGACATCGAGTTAACCGCCTCGCACAACATCACGACCGGCAAGGTGTACCGTACGGTCATCGAGAAGGAACGCCGGGGGGACTTCCTTGGCGAGACAGTCCAGATAATCCCCCACATCACCGACCAGATCAAGACCTGCATTCAGCAGGCAGCAGAAGAGGAGTTCCCCGACGGCACAAAAGCAGATGTGTGCCTTGTCGAGGTGGGTGGCACAGTCGGCGACATCGAGAGCATGCCATTCTTGGAAGCAGTCCGGCAGATGCGGGGCGGACTCCCCGAACACGATTATGTCCTGATCCATGTGACGCTCGTTCCCGAGGATACGATGGGGGACTTAAAGACCAAACCTACCCAGCACTCGGTAAAAGCCCTTAGGGAACTCGGGCTTCACGCAGATATCATCGTTTGCAGGAGCGACCGGGTGATCGGTGCCAACACCAAGCGCAAGATCTCGACATTCTGCGATCTCCCCATCAATGCGGTCATCTCGGCTGCCACTGCAGCCGACACCTACGATGTTCCCATGGAGATGGAAAAGGAAGGTATAGCCGACGTCCTCTCCACGCACTTGGGCCTTGAAAAGAAAGAGACCGATCCGTCCTGGTACCGGCTCGTCACCAAGGAGTACACGAACCGGGTGACGGTTGCGATCGTCAGCAAGTACGGCATTGAGGACGTCTATATCAGCATCAAGGAAGCCCTCAAGCACGCCGGCCGGGCTCTCTCCACCGAGGTAAAGATTGCTTGGCTGGACGCGGAGCGGTACGAGCGCTGCCAGCTCAAGGATTACGACGGCATTCTCATCCCGGGAGGGTTTGGGAAGCGGGGTATCGAGGGCAAGATCGAGGCGATAAAGTTTGCCCGCGAGAATAACGTGCCGTTTTTAGGGCTCTGCCTCGGGTTCCAGCTCGCGACGGTCGAATTTGCCCGGAACCGGTGCGGCATTGCGGATGCCACAAGCGAGGAGTTCGGGGAAGGTTCGCACGTGATCGCGCTCCTCCCCGAGCAGGAGAGTGTAACCGAACTGGGCGGCACGATGCGCCTTGGGGACTACACCTCCGATATCCGGGACGGCACCCTTGCGATGAAACTCTACGGGCTGAAACAGATCGTCGAACGCCACCGGCACCGGTACGAGGTGAACCCGCGGTATATCGAAAAGCTGGAGAAGATGGACCTGGTCTTCTCGGCCACGAACAAGAACCGGATGGAGTGTCTGGAACTCCCCGGCCACCCGTTCTTCTTTGCAACGCAGTTCCATCCCGAGTTTAAATCCCGGCCGACGCGGCCCTCGCCACCCTACCTCGGGTTTGTCGAGGCGTGCAGGGCGAACAAGCGGACAAAATAGGCAGGCGGACAGTCATGGTCAAACCAGAGAAGTTCATCCCACAGGCAATCGAGGAAATTAAAAAAGCCGCCGGCACGGGAAAGGTCGTGATGGCGCTCTCGGGAGGAGTTGACAGTTCGGTCTGCGCCGCGCTTGCCGCCCGGGCGATTGGCGACCGGTTGATCCCGATCTACATCGATACCGGCCTGATGCGCAAGGGCGAGACAGAACGGATAAAGACGGTCTTTGGAAACATCCGGCTCCAGGTGATCGATGCCGGCGACGAATTCTTCGCCGCGCTTGCCGGGATTACCGATCCCGAAAAAAAGCGCAAGGCGATTGGCGAGCGCTTCATCCGGGTCTTCGAGCGGGAGGCAAAAAAGTCGGGTGCAACGTGTCTGTTACAGGGCACGATATACCCGGACCGGATCGAGAGCGAGGGGGGTATCAAAAGTCACCATAACGTCGGCGGCATGCCCCTTGAGACGGCGTTTACGAAAGTGATTGAGCCGATCCGTGACCTCTACAAGGATGAGGTGCGGGAAGTGGCCGGGGCTCTTGGCCTGCCAAAGGAGATCCAGCACCGGATGCCGTTCCCGGGGCCGGGCTTTGCCGTCCGGATCCTCGGGGAGGTCACCAGAGAGAAGGCTGCGGTAATCCGGGAGGCCAACTGGATCGCCGAGTCCGAGATCGTCGAACAGTACCACCCATGGCAGTGCTTTGCCGCACTCGTCGGCCTTGGGACGGGGGTGAAGGGAGATAACCGGATCCATGGGTGGATCGTCGCTATCCGGGCCGTGAATTCCCGTGACGGCATGACGGCCGATCCCATGAATATCCCGTTTGCCGATCTCACGAGAATCGGCGCGAGGATTACAGCCGAGATCCCGAGTGTCGCCCGCGTGGTGTACGATATCACCCCGAAACCACCGGCAACGATCGAGTACGAATAACCCCCCCGCGTTCCACAAAAACAGTCCCGAAGGTATGGGGGCGGCCGGGAATACATGCCCGTATTTCCTAAAAAAAACAACAGGAACAATCCAGAAATTACCAGAACTCATGTGATACCCATGAAAATTACCGATATTACAAGCCAGTACAAGGCGCTTGATGACCAGTATTATATGCCCGCTTTCTCGCGGAACATGGCGATTGTCCGTGGAAAAGGCTCCACGGTCTGGGATGGCACCGGAAAGGAATACCTTGACTGCGTGGCCGGCATTGCCGTCTGCAGCACCGGGCACTGCCACCCGGCGGTGGTAAAGGCGATCTGCGAGCAGGCGCACGAGCTCATCCACTGCTCCAACCTCTACTATATCCCCCACCAGGGGGAGCTCGCGAAAAAGATCGTGGAGATCACGGGTCTCAAGAAGGCCTTCTTCGCGAACTCGGGAGCTGAGGCGAGCGATGGTGCCTTAAAACTCGCCCGGGTCAGGACAAAAAAGAAGAAATTTGTGGCCTTTACCCACGGGTTCCACGGGCGGACAATCGGGTCGCTTGCGGTGACCCACAAGCCTTCGGCCCGCGAGCCCTTCGAGCCTTTGGGTCTCCCGACCACGTTCGTGGAGTACGGAAATATCGATGCCCTTAAAAAGGCAGTCGATGGCGATACCGCTGCGGTCATTGTCGAACCGATCCAGGGTGAGGCCGGCGTCATTATTCCCCCGAACAGTTTTCTTGAAGGGATACGGGAGATCTGCGATAAGACGGGGACGCTCATGATCGTTGACGAAGTCCAGACCGGTATGGGCCGGACGGGCAAGTGGCTGGCGATCCAGCACACGAAGGTCCAGCCTGACATCGTGACGCTAGCAAAAGGAATCGCAAGCGGTTTTCCGATGGGTGCACTTGTCGCCCGTGACGGACTTGAGTTTGGCAAGGGCGAGCACGGGAGCACGTTTGCTGGTGGGCCTATAGCCTGTGCGGCAGGTCTTGCCACGATCGGCGTTCTCGAACAGATCCTGCCGGACGTTGCCCGCAAGGGAGAGCGGTTCCGCAAGGGGCTTGCACGGTATAATCCCCGCGTACGCGGATTGATGATTGGTATCTCGGTTGGAGATAAATGCCCTGACGTGCAGAAGGAATGTGCCGGGAACGGTGTGATCGTGAACTGTGCAGCAGACGGAAACCTGCGTCTTGTCCCGCCGCTCGTTATCTCGGATGCCGAAATTGACCGTGCAGTGAAGGTGATCGATGGAGCGCTTGGTAAGGTCATGCTATAGGCAGGGCGGGTATGTTTTCGCAAAGAAGGCGGGAGGCAGTGCACACGGTGCGGGCAGTGATCGTATCGCGCGGCTCGCAAGTAACGAGAACCCCGAAGCCCCGTCACCGGCAGCGGTAGCGGCGGCGCAGCAGGCCGTTCTTACTGCCAACCGGTACCCCGATGAGCGGGTGGACGTCCTCGTTGCGGCCCTCCGGGCGTATTACGGTGATTACACCTTTGTGACCGGTGTCGGGATGGACGGGGTGATCGAGACGCTGATGCGGACGCTTGTCGATCCCGGGGAGACGGTGGCGATATCAGCGCCCACCTTCTCCTTCTACGGGCTTGCCGCACAGGCACAGGGGGCAAAGGTTGTTCCTGTCCCGCGACGGGCGGATTTCTCGGTCGATACCGATGCGCTTGTGCGGGTGGGAAAGGCTGCGAAGATTGTCGTGCTCTGTACCCCGAACAACCCGACCGGCAACGCGACCTCTGCGGATGATGTGCAGCGGGTGCTCGATGAGATTAAGGGAGTACTCTTCCTTGACAATGCGTACGTCGAGTTCTCGGGCATCGATTACCTGCCCCTGCTCCGGAAGTACGAAAACCTCGTGATCGGCCGGACGTTCTCGAAGGTGCACTCTCTTGCCGGCCTGCGGATTGGCTACGCGTTTGTCCCGGCCTGGCTCCAGCCGTTTTACATGAGGGCGGGCACGCCGTTTACGATGAATTCGGTCTCTGCCGCAGCGGCAGCAGCGGCGCTTTCGGACAAGGAGCACGCCGCCCGGTATATCACGCAGGTGCAGGTATGGAGGAAGCGTTTTAGCGCTGCACTGAAGTTCCCGGTGCTACCGTCGGATGCCAACTTTGTGATGGTGGACGTGGCGCCGCACACCGGCGATGAGGTGGTGGAGAAACTTGCCGCACGGGGCGTGCTTGTGCGCTCGTGCAGAAGTTTTACTGGCCTAGCCGACCATTATATCCGTGTGAGTGTCGGCGAAGACTGGGAGAATGAGTTGTTTATCCGGGAGTTAAACGCCCTATGATGTGCGGCATCACCGGGACACCGGGGACCGGGAAATCTACCGTGACCGATGAACTGGCCCGCCGGGGGTACCGGGTGGTCCACATCACAGATATTGTGCAGCCCTATGTTCTTGGAAAGGACCCGGAGCGGGATACGCAGATTATCGATACCGACCGGATGGCGGACGAGTTTGTGCCCTTTGACGGCTTTCTCGAGGGACACTTTGCCCACCTGCTGCCCTGCGACCGGGTGGTGGTTCTGCGCCTGCGACCCGATGAACTGGCGGCCCGGCTTAGCGCCCGTGGCTACTTAAGGGAAAAGATCGTGGAGAACAGGGACGCCGAGGCGCTCGATGTCTGCCTGATCGAGACGGTGGATACGTATGAACCCTCGCAGGTCCTTGAACTGGACACGACGGGTAGAAATCTTTCTGACTGTGCCGATACTATCGAGCAATTCTTTGAAGGTAAGATTCCTGCCTCATTCGGGTTGATCGACTGGTCGGCATTCGTGGAGGTATCGCCATGACGCTCGACCAGTTCCGGCCCCATGTGAAAGTCTATTTCGACCCGCTCGTGCGGTTTGCCATACGGTGCAGGATCACCCCGAATATCCTGACCATTGCCGCCCTTGTTGCATCGGCCGTAGCCGGCGTCTTCTTCTATTTCCGACTGGAGATCTGGGCCGTCCTTGCAGTCGCGCTCAACGCCTTCTGCGATGCGATGGACGGCGCGGTCGCCCGGGAGATGAAGAACCAGAGCCTGCGGGGCGATTTCCTCGACCATGCGGTCGACCGGTACGCGGATATCTTCATCATCACCGGTATCTTTGCGAGCGGCCTTGTGCCCTGGCCCATCGGGGTGCTTGCGCTGACTGGCGTCCTGATGTCCTCGTACTTGGGCACGCAGGCGCAGGCCGTCGGCGTGGGACGGGTATATGGCGGGGTGCTTGGCCGGGCAGACCGACTCGTGCTGATCATGGTGGTGGGGATTATCTTCATCCTCTTCCCCATGACGATCTACGGGCTGAACCTGCTCGGCTGGCTCCTCCTCCTCTTCGGGGCCTTCGGCCACGTCACTGCATTCCAGCGGTTCGCGTACGTCTGGCGGAAGATGGAGTAAGCCCATCTTTTTTATATTGTGCCTTTTGGCAACGTATTGGATATTAGGAAAAATCCGCTCTGTAGAACTCCTTAAGCTGATTCTCTTAACGCTCTTTGGGGCTTCGGCAAATGTTGCCTCCGCCCCCGCCGCTGTGGCATCCCCCCTATAGTGATAACCCCCGAGAAGGTAATACAACATCATCGCTAAAGCAGAAGGGGCGGTTCGGGGGGACAGGCACTGTTCCCTCCGTCGATATGTGCTTTGCAGTATGTTGAAAACTAAGGGTTTCTAAAGAGCCAAAAAATCCTGTCCACTGAAAAGACTGGCTACGGTGTTTATCAGGAACGGATCAGGCTAAACCTGCCGCCAGATCCCGGATGTATTCCAGCGCCGCGATTGCGTCTTCCCGCTTCTGGTCGGCCGGGGATGCGGCGGCAAAGGCAAGGAACCGTTCCTTTGTTGCTGCGTCAAGAGCGTCACCTGCGACGGCAGCGATCTTCGGGTAGGTGCGCTGCGGGTAGAAGACCGAATGGGCGGCAGCGAGGAGCGCCGCGTGCGCCGCCGGGGTGATGATGCCGGCCGCCTCGGCTTTTTTGAGCGTGCAGCGGATGTTGATGAGCGGCTCGGAGAGCGAGTATCCCGAGACCGGGTCAAAGACGAGCGCCACCTCGTCATCGGAGACAAGCGTGCTCTCTTTGTACATCCGGTAGATCTTCCCTATGCCGGTCATCCCCAGCGTGTCCATCTCGGCAGCCCGGAGCGCTCCCATGCTCGATGCGCCAACCACTTTTATGCCTTTTTTTACCGCAGTAAGGATCTCCCGGTGGGCGACAGCGCAGTCCTGATGGAAGACCCCGTCGATCAGGCAGATGATATCCGCGCCGTCCGCCACCGCGGCAAGGAGGTCTCCCCGTTTTGCCGGCGGCCGGTACTCTGCGGGGAGGATCTTCTCTGCGGCAGAGAGATCAAGGCTTGGCCCGAGAAAGACGATGATTTTTGGCATGCTTCACCCTGTCCCCCCGCCGCTCCGGGTCCATTGCGTAGACCTCAAGACCCGGGACGATCACCCTGACCACCGGTATTCCAATCTCCTCCCTGGTCAGGTCGACGACGATCACCCGGTCGAGCCCCTGTTTTTTCAGGGCGTCGATGGAAAACCGGATATCTTTTGCGAAATCGTCGCTGTCAAACGACCGGAGGGTGCCATAGTCCACAGTCCCGTTGTCCTTGAACCAGTACCCGTTGATCCGTTTTGCCCGGTCGTAGCCCATCTTTTTCCTGAGCCCGGCGGTCGTCGTGTCTTCGCGGGCGCCGTGGATCTGGGTAAGCCGGCTCTGCGCTACCTCGGTAAGCGCCCGCATTGCGGCGATCCGTGCGCACGTGTGGGTGCCGATCCCGATGGTGAGCAGGGCAGGGTCTTTTAAGAGTACATCGTCAGCCACCGCCGCCATGGTGGGGATACCGACATCGCTTGTTATATCCCGCAGGGTGACCTCGACCTGTGCGTCGGCAAACTTCTTCTGCATGTCCACAAGCATTGGGTCGTCGATCCCGATCACCGCCGGGCCGGTGTCCCGACAGGCCTCGACAAGCGACCATGCGTCCCTTTCTATCACTTCCGAGAGCGCATGGAAGATCGCCTCTTCTGTGGTGTTCCCCGAGGCAAGGCCGTTGGTGGAGGTGCGGAAGATCTGCCGGAAGTTCCTCGGGAGCGGGTGGAAAACTGCCTGTGCCGGCACGAGCACCGGCTCGTCGTTTGCAATATCCCAGCCCTCGACCCAGGGAAGCACATGGCCGGTTTCCGTATCGGCGGGGAGGATGAGGTCTTTGGGGTTGACGGCCGGTTCGCGTCCGTCGAGCATCTCAAAGGAATCCAATTGTACCTTCCGGTCGTGGATCTCCGAGGAGTACCGCTCGATGCCTTCCATGATCGCCGAGATCCGTGATTCCTCGACGGTTGCCCCCTTGCCGTTGTAGACCGTGATCGCCCCGTCGTCCGCGGTCGGGCGGATGCAGGAGAAGACGGGGATGCCAATCCGGTCGAGGTCGGTGATATCAGCGACCCGTGTGATACCGGCAGCAGGCACTTTTGGTTCGATGCGTGCGAGGGTTTCTTCGAGCGGCACTGCCCGCTGGGTCTCGTTGTTGTAGGTCTTCTTGCAGGAGGAAATGAGCATGGAAGTCACCGGGTGATCTCGTGCGGACGGGTTGGTATTCGGTCGTCCTGTAACTGAGATTTCACGTTATTGTGGTTTATACATGTTCATCATTGGGTAAAGCAGGGCCGGGCGATGATAAAACCCGTTCACCCGATCTGTTCCAGCCGCCGGCACGCCTCGTGGAGCGTCTCGTCTTTTTTGGAGAACGTGAATCTGAGTTTCGTCTCTCCACCCTTGTGGTAGAACGAACTGCCCGGGACCGCCGCCACGCCCACCGTCTCAATGAGGTGCCGGGCAAATGCCACATCGGTCATCCCGAATCCTGATATATCCGTGAAAATGTAATACGCACCCTGGGGCAGCCGGCAGTCAAAGCCGGCCTTTGAAAGGCCCGCATACAGGATCTTCCGCCGGCGGTCATAGTCCCGGGCAAGTTCCCGGTAATACGATTCTGGCAGGTTGAGAGCAGCGACGGCCGCTTGCTGGAGCGGGGCCGGCGCACCGACCGTGAGGAAATCATGAATCTTCCGGATGCGCCCGGTCAGCCCTGCTCCCGCGAGGGCGTAGCCCACCCGCCAGCCGGTCACGGAATAGGTCTTTGAGAGGCTGCCGATGGTGACCGTGCGATCCTCCATGCCGGAAAGCGACCCGATCGAGACGTGCTGGTTCCCGTCGTAGAGGATGTGCTCATAGATCTCGTCGGTGATCGCGATCACATCGTTCTCAATACAGAGGTCGGCAATGAACCGGAGTTCGTCCGGGGTGAACACCTTGCCGGTCGGGTTGTTCGGCGAGTTGATGATAATGGCCCGGGTCTTCTTCGTGAACGCGGCCTTCCACGCTTCCTCGTCGATAGATTCCCCTTCGCCGAGCGGGACGTAACGCGGGACGGCGCCGGAAATGACCGCATCGGGTCCGTAGTTCTCGTAGAATGGTTCGGGCACGATCACCTCGTCTCCCGGGGTGATCAGGGCAAGCATCGAGGCCATCATCGCTTCGGTCGACCCGCAGGTCACCGTGATCTCTCCATCAGGGTCGAGCACCAATCCGTTGTATGCCTCCACCTTATGGGCGATGGCCGCACGGAGTGCCTGCGCCCCCCACGTGATCGTGTACTGGTTGAAATCTTCGTTAAGTGCGGCGCAGGCAGCGTCTTTGAGTTCCTGCGGGCAGGGAAAGTCGGGAAAACCCTGTGCGAGGTTGATCGCGTTATGGGCAAGCGCGTGCCGGGTCATCTCCCGGATCACGGATTCGGTAAAGGAATCGGCCCGCGAGGGGTGGACAGTCATGTACAAAAGTGTAGACGGGTGGGGGTTTTAATCCCGCGTTTTTACCTTGGAGCGTTCATCCGGAACGACCCGTGAAAAGACTCTAAAAGGTGAGGATTGGTTATCCATGAACCGGGGAATAAGGGGACATGGCTGGGGTATACCTTCTAGGCCGCATCATACAGCGACCCCCTCTTCCGGAGGTTTGATGTTCAGGCCGTACAGGCTCTGCCGTGCATCGATGAAATAATAACGCTCGATCAGGAATTCTTCGGCCTTAAGCCTGTTCAATGCATACCGGATAGTCCGGGACGGCAGCGAAGTCTCGCGGATGAGATCCTTCTGCGTCAGCTGACCGTTCGTTTCCAGCACTTTATACACGAGCTTTGCCGAAGGAGGCAGGTGCCCGAGCCGTGCAGAGGTATTTTTATTGGCAATTGTGTTTACAACAAAGACGATCCCTCATAGTGGATCACCATATTCAGGTAAGAATTCACAATTGTTAAGTCTTTCGCTTTACACCTTTAGTAATGGAATTGTCTTTGCCCTGCGGTTGATCCATATATCGGTGCAGAGGGACTCCTGTGGCAAATATCACCGGGACATGCACCCGTGCAGGTCAAAATCATCCAGTTGCCCTCCCGGTTAAGGCATTTTGCGGAAAATCTTGCCGAAAAATGATCCCTTAAATAATTCCCGTACCTACACTAATATGTTGAATCACAATTGTGAACGACCAATGCCAGGATGGCGGAAAGGCTACGCGGCTGACTGCAGATCAGTATATCCCGGTTCGATTCCGGGTCCTGGCTCTTTTCCTGATTTTAACTGTCCCAAAGGGGGCAATGTCGTCGGGCACGTGAGGTCTGCCTTTTCCCTGAAACTCCTACACCCCATCTGGAACACACAGGGGTCTTTAGTATTTTTGCCAGCAGGAGAACAGATGTGTCCCGGCGAAACCCGGGACACCCTATATCTTGGCGACAAGTATATTATTTAGAAAATACTTTATTCCCATTACTGACACGTATGATTGATGCGCGTGCAATATCTCTATACAGCATACGCATTTCGGGCAAAAATTCCAGTTTCCGTCTGAAAACCGGATCAGGAAAAACCCGCCGATTGGAAAAACTATAAATATTCACAATTGTTATTTAGTATGGTCAGATTCACAATCGTGAATAAGGACAATGCCAGGATGGCGGAAAGGCTACGCGACTGACTGCAGATTAGTGTATCCCGGTTCGATTCCGGGTCCTGGCTTCGTGGTGTTCCCATGAGTATCAGAGTACAGAAAACATTTGAAGCACTCTTCGAGCTTGAAGAGATCCGGGGGATCTTCCGGGACTCTCTTCCTACCGGCCTTTCAGCCGAACAGGAAGCAGCGTTCAATAAGAAGATCTCAGACCTCAAGGCCATTATTGCAGACCTTGAGGCCGGTACCGGAACCCCAAAGGTAACGAAGATCGCAGGAACCCTCGATGTCCGTTCCCGCGAGGAGGAGTTCATCAACATACAGCCAATCCAGGCCGCTGGCCGGCTGACGACAGAGGCCAGAAAGGCGCTCATATCCTATGGTGACGGATACTCCACCTGTGATTTCTGCCGCAAGCCGTTCCGCCTCGACAAGATCTCCCGGCCCGGGATCGCCGAGTTCCATGCCGATCTCGCGAAATGGCTCAACATGGACCAGGCCCGGGTTGTCCCCGGGGCCCGGCGCGGGTTCCAGGCTGTCGCAAACACGCTCATCAACAAAGGTGACAGCGTCATTGTCTCGGCCCTTGCCCACTACACCGAGTTTTTAGCCGTGGAAAACGCCGGCGGCCAGGTCAGGGAAGTCCCGCTCAACGACAAGCACATCGTGACCGCGGAGGCAACCGCCCGGAAGATCGAGGACGTCAAGGCAGAGACCGGCAAGCTCCCGGTGCTCGTCATGATCGATCACTTCGATTACCAGTATGCGAACGAGCATGAAATTACCGGGATCGGGAAAGTCGCCCACCAGTACGACATCCCCTTCCTCTATAACGGAGCCTACACGGTCGGTGTCCAGCCGGTCGACGGCAAGAAGATCGGGGCGGACTTTGTCGTCGGCTCCGGACACAAGAGCATGGCCTCGGTGGCACCGTCAGGAGTCCTTGCGATAAACGATGAGTTCGCGCCAAAGGCCCTTCGGACCACGGCAATGGTAGGTGATCTTACCAAACGCAAGTTCGGTATCAAGGAGGTGGAAATGCTCGGGTGCACGCTCATGGGCGGGACCCTGCTGTCGATGATGGCATCGTTCCCCACGGTAAAAGAACGGGTGCTCCACTGGGACGAGGAAGTAAAGAAGTCCAACTACTTCATCGACACCCTGCTTCGGATCAACGGCAGCAAGGTCCTCTCCGAGTACCCGAGGAAGCACTCGCTCACGAAGGTCGACACAACGGGAAGCTTCGACACGGTCGCACAGACCCACAAGCGCCGCGGCTTCTACTTCTCCGACGAACTGACCAAACGCGGTATCGTCGGCGAATTTGCGGGTGCGACCCGGACGTGGAAACTCAACACCTACGGCCTGTCCTGGGACAAGATCCACTACCTTGCCGACGCGTTCACGGAGATCGCAGAAAAATACGAGATTAAGGTGGAAAAGGCTGCAGACAAAAAGTAGGTCTGCCGCCCTTTATCCCCACGACCCTAAAAACGACAAAAACCAGAACCGAGGATATCACATGACCGAGAAGAAGTTCAGACTGGGCACCGTCGCCCTCCATGCCGGACAGGTGCCGGACCCGACTACCGGGTCCCGCACGGTTCCGCTCTACCAGACAACATCGTACGTCTTCAAGAATACCGAGCATGCGGCCAACCTCTTTGGCCTGCGCGAACTGGGGAACATCTATACCCGCCTCATGAACCCGACGACGGACGTGTTCGAGAAGCGCGTTGCAGCCATCGAAGGCGGGACCGGGGCGATCGCCACGGCATCCGGTGCTGCGGCAATCACGTACGCGATCCTCAACATCACACGACCGGGTGACGAGATCGTCTCGGCCGACAACCTGTACGGCGGCACGTATGAGTTCTTCCACTACACGCTCCCCAAGTTCGGGCGCCACGTGATCTTTGTGGACTCTCAGAAACCCGAAGAGTTCAAAAAAGCCATCAACGAAAAGACCCGGGCCATCTATGCCGAGACCGTGGGCAACCCGAAACTCGATACCCCGGACTTCGAGGCGATTGCGAAAATTGCCCACGAGAACGGGATCCCGTTCATTGTCGATAACACGACCGGTGTCGGCCTCGTACGGCCCATCGATTATGGCGTCGATATTGTCGTCCACTCGGCCACAAAGTACATCGGTGGTCACGGAAACTCCATCGGCGGGGTTATCGTCGATTCCGGCAAGTTTGCCTGGAACAACGGCAAATTCCCCGAGTTTACCGAGCCCGATCCCAGCTACCACGGCCTGAAGTACTGGGACACGTTCGGGAACTTCCCGGGCCTCGGGAACGTTGCGTTCGTCTTTAAGATCCGGGTCTCGCTCATGAGGGATACCGGTGCCGTCATCAGCCCGTTCAACTCGTGGCTGTTTCTGATCGGCCTCGAGACGCTCCACCTGCGGGTTCCCCGCCACTCGGAGAACGCGCTCGCCGTCGCACAGTTCCTCAAAAGCCACCCAAAGGTCGCATGGGTCAATTACCCCGGCCTGCCGGATAACCCAGGCCACACACTGACAAAGAAGTACCTCCACGGGGGTTCCGGTCCTCTTGTCGGTGTCGGCATCAAGGGAGGGGAGAAGGCGAGCAGGAAGTTTATCGACTCCCTGAAACTCTTCTCCGATCTCGCAAATATCGGCGACTCTAAAAGCCTCGTGATCCACCCGGCAAGCACCACCCACCAGCAGCTTACCGTCGAGGAACAGGCAAAGACCGGTGTCACCCCGGACTTTGTCAGGCTCTCGATCGGGACCGAGGACATCGAGGATATCATCGAAGATCTTAATCAGGCACTGGCCCAGGTCTAAGGTGTGAGTATGCTACGCGGTTCTCTTGGCATCGTCACACCAGAACAGGCAGAAATCAAGGGGCCTTTCACCCTTGAGGGCGGAGCCGTCCTGCCTGGGGTGACGATCGCCTACGAGACTTACGGAAAACCGAACAGGGAAAAGAGCAATGCGATCCTCGTGTGCCATGCTTTATCAGGAGATGCCCACGTCGCCGGATTTCATGAAGGGGATGACAAGCCCGGCTGGTGGGATGCGGTTATCGGGCCCGGCAAGGCGTTCGATACCGATCGCTATTATGTCATATGTAGCAACGTTCTCGGGGGGTGTAAAGGCTCGACCGGCCCTTCCTCCATAAATCCGGAGACCAACAAACCCTATGGTGCTGCTTTTCCTGTTATTACCATCCGCGACATGGTCAACGCCCAGAAACTTCTTCTCGACCATCTTGGCATTACTGAACTCTACGCAGTCGCCGGCGGGTCGATGGGCGGCATGCAGGCGCTCCAGTGGACGGTCTCGTACCCCGACATGGTAAGAAAAGCGATCGTGATCGCCGCGACCGGCTACTCGACGCCCCAGCAGATCGCCTTTAACGAGGTCGGCAGGAAGGCAATCATCTCCGATCCCGACTGGAATAACGGCGACTACTACGAGAAACGGCTGCCCACGCACGGCCTCGCACTCGCCCGGATGGTTGGCCACATCACGTACCTCTCCGATGAGTCGATGCACGCGAAGTTCGGGCGGCACCTCCAGGGAAAAGAGCAGGTCGGCTTCGATTTCTCGACTGAGTTTGCCGTCGAGAGTTACCTCCACCACCAGGGGGATACCTTCACAAAAAGGTTTGATGCAAACTCGTATCTCTATATCACGAAGGCGATCGACTACTTCGACCTGACCAAGGACGGGTCGCTTACGACCGGGCTTTCGGCGGCAAAGGCGACGTTTCTTGTCATCTCCGTCTCTTCGGACTGGCTCTACCCGCCCTACCAGTCGCAGGAGATCGTGACGGCGCTCTCCGCAAACGAGCGCGAGGTGCACTACTGCGAGATCCGCTCCAACTATGGCCACGATGCGTTCCTCCTCGAATCAGGCCAGCTCAATTACCTGATCACGAAGTTCCTGTCGCATACGGTCGTCGGGGACGTGATGACCCGGGACGTCGAGTGTATTGAAGAGGGCACCACGATCGCGGTCGCCGCCCGGAGAATGATACGGTGCAGCGTCAACCACCTGCCGGTTCTCTCGGGAGGCACCGGCCAGCTTGTGGGGATCGTCACCTCGTGGGATATCGCAAAGGCGGTCGCGTCCAACTTCCTCTGGCTCGACGAGATTATGAGCCGCGACGTGGTCACGACCACCCAGGACGAGCCTGTGGAGGAAGCGGCACAGAAGATGGAGGCCCATTCCATCTCCGCGCTCCCGGTCATCGATGGGGACCAGCATGTGATCGGGCTTATCACGAGCGACGCGATCAGCACCCTTGTCGGGAGGCAGAACCCGTGAGAATCCTTTCGATCCATGCAGACCGGATGTGGTACCGCGCCACGAAGAAGACAAAGATGGCAGAACAGATTACGGAAAAAGAGGACTGCATGGAGGAGTGCGTCGTCCTCTTCTGCTGCGTGGAAAAACTCGACGAGAAGAACCCCGCCCATGTCATCGAGAGCGCCAAACAGAGCGTGCTGGTGCGGCTTGAAAAACTCAAGGTGGACCGGGTCCTCATCTACCCGTATGCCCACCTGACGAGCACGCTCGGATCGCCTGCGGTCTCGCTTGAGATCCTCACCGGGTTAGAAAAAGCCCTCAAAGATGAGGGCATCACCGTGAAACGGGCCCCGTTCGGCTGGTACAAGCAGTTCGAGATCCGGGGCAAGGGTCACCCTCTCGCCGACCTTTCGATGACCATCTGCCCGTACGAGGGAACGGAGTGCGACTTTACCTGCCCGTACTGCCACCATCCCTTCAAGGAGGCGGATGCGGAGCACGTCTGTCCGGGGGCAGCGGTATGTGGCCAAATGCAGGAAGGAAAGGCTGGCAAAATCCCGTGACTGTAATGATTGCACCGATGAAGAAACAGACCGTGTGGCGGTTGGACAGGTGAATAAATATGACGAAGAAATGGCTGGTCAGGTATTCGGAGATATTTTTGAAGTCGGATCCGGTGCGCCGGCAGTGGGAACGTGTCCTGATGAACAACATCCGGCAGGTGATGCCCGATCTGAAGATCCAGAGCGAGCGGGGCAGGATCTGGCTCACCGGCGATGTGCAGCCCGGACTGTTGAAGAACGTCTTCGGGATCGTCTCATTCTCCGAAGTGGAGCACGTGCCCCACGGGGTCCCCCTTGAAACCGCCCTCATCGAGTACGGACGGTCCCACGGCCTTTCTGCGGCAAAGACGTTTGCGCTCCGGATAAAGAGGGTGGGCAAGCACAGTTTTTCCTCGAACGACAAGGCAATAGAACTGGGCGATGTCGTGAGGAATGCGTTCTCGCACCTGAAGGTGAATCTCGCCGCGCCTGATGCAGAGATCCACGTGGAGATCCGACAGGACGAGTGCTATCTCTACGACACCGTGATAAAAGGGGTCGGCGGTCTCCCGCTCGGGGTCGAGGGGACGCTTGTCGCGCTCGTCTCCGGGGGCATCGATTCCCCGGTCGCGGCGTGGATGATGATGAAGCGGGGCTGCACGATCGTGCCGATCTTTGTCGCGCTCGACACCTTCCTTGACGAGACAGTGCTCGCCCGGGCCGAGCGGGTCGTGAGCGTGCTGCGGAAGTATCAGCCGGATATCCAGCTCCGGGTGATCCACGACCCGTACCTGGCGGCGGCGAAGAAAGAGCTGATCAAAAACCGGCAGGAGAAGTATACCTGCCTCTTCTGCAAGCGCCGGATGTACCGGATTGCCGAGAAGATCGCTGAGGAGGTCGGGGCAAAGGGCATCGTGAACGGCGAGTCGCTCGGGCAGGTGGCAAGCCAGACGCTCGACAACCTGGTCGTCCTCTCCGATGCGGCAGCAATCCCGGTCTACCGCCCGCTCATCGGGTTTGACAAGGCAGACACCATCATGCTCGCCCGGGAGATCGGAACCTACGAAGAGTCCACGAGCAGGGCGACCGGCTGCATGGCGGTGCCCAAGGGGCCGTCCACAAAGGCTCATTTAGCTGAGATCCTGGAGATGGAGCGGCATATGGAGGCGACGAAGATGCCGCTGCCGGTGTGAGAGTGGGGCAGGGTAATTACCGGTTCCATGTTTGGGAAATTCTATGCAGGATAGGCAAAATGGCAAAAGGGGATAACCTGTTTTCCAACAAAAACCAAAATCCCATAGTGACGGAGGGAACCGTGCCTGTCCCCTCGGGCATTTCCTGTGCTTTACGATGATGTTGTATTACCTTCTCAGGTGTTATTGCTATAGGGGGGATGCCACAGCGGCGGGGGCGGAGGCAGCAGTTGCCGAAGCCCCCAGGAGTATTCACGGCCGTCGAGCCACCGGTACTCCAAGATAAAGTTCTGGTTGATATATCCATAGCAGCGTTAAAAGAAATTTTTTGACGATTTCTACAGAACCCAGAATTTATCCGGATAGCGCAGGCAGATTGCTAAAAAGATGTTACCAGCCCCGGCTGTACTCGCCGGCGCAGGGGATGCAGACAATTTTTCCGTTCTTCACGCGGGCCCGGTGTTCAGCCACCATCTCGCCGCAGACGGCACACTGTACCGATCCGGAGATCCGTGCCCGTTCGGGGATTTCCGACCGTGCTTCTTTCTCGATGAAGAGCTCCCCGAACGGGATCGTGAGGATCTTCTCGATCACGCCGGCCTGCCGCTCATGGAATTTTTTTATTTCGGCCGGCGTGGCCTTCCCGCTCGTCACCTTCCTGCGCAGGGCCGCCACCTCGGGATCGAGCCGTTCCGTGAGCGGTTCGGGGCGCTGGACGAGGCGGATCGCGGTCCCGGTCTTCCGGTTGATGAACGTGTACGCATGCTTGCCGATATCCCTCATGATAAGGTTGCCTTTCCCCACCGAGCAGCCGGCGAGGGCTTGCACGGCATCGACCCCGCAGGCATCGTTCTCGACAATAGCGACCAGGTCCTCATCTTCGGATCGCTTTGCGTTAAGGCGTTTCATGGCATAATCTGCCGCACGGTAGCCGAGTGCAAGGCCGGGACAGGAGTGGCCGTGGAAGGCGACCGCGTCCTCGTAGGTTGTCAGTGACCGGGTCATGATTTCACGTGAATTAGTCACTTGCCGGTAAGAGCGTAAAACCGTTTCGTCCGGGACTGCGGGCCGGTGTTCAGGCAGTCGGGTCATACGGTGGTACCGGTACACTTTTCTAAAACACTAAAGTATATACGAACCGGGCGCAGAGCAAGAGATCGGTGCATATACCATGGCAAAATTAACCGCAGATATGAAAGAAGCCTTTTTGAAGATGAAGGTCTTCCCGGTTGCGACCGCATCCAAAGACGGCACGCCAAATGTGGTTCCTATCGGGGTCGTCGAACTCGTCAGCGACGACACGATCTGGATCACGGACAACTTCATGAACAAGTCGCTTGCGAATCTCAAGGCAAACCCGAAGCTTGCGATCTATGTCTGGGGCCCGGATATCAAGGGCTGCTTCCAGATCAAGGGGCACGTCACGATCAAGACGAGCGGCAAGGAGTATGATGAGATGAAGGCAAAGCTCAACAAGAAGAACCCTGCCCTGCCCGCACGGTCGCTCCTCATCGTGAAGATTACTGATGTCTTCGAGTGCAAGCCCGGGGCAACAGCCGGGTCAAAATTACTCTAAACACTTTTTTTCACAAAAGAACGTATCCGAAAAGAAATATGGTTATACGTTCCGTGCCGTCCTTTCTACCCCCGGCAAGATAAAGTTTATATGACAAAATGTTAAATAAACTATACAAGGTGTCGGCCCACATACCACATCTGCACGCAACGAAGGAGAATTACCCTATGAAATCACCAAAAACTCTGGCAGGAAGCATTGCAGTACTTCTATTTGCCCTCGTTATCCTGGGGTTTGGGATAAGCCCAGTCAGCGCATCGGCGGGATCGTCGCCATCCGGCAATAGTACCGCGATGCACGGTCACTGGGATGGACAGCATTTTACCCCCAACAGCACCCAGCAGTATACGATGACAGAATCGTTCATCACCCGGCTGCAGAGCCAGGGCGTTGACGTAAGTGCGGTACAGACTGCGCTCGCGAACAACGATACGGAGACCGTAAAGTCGTGGATCACATCGTATATGGAAACGCACAAAGGAACATTTGGCAACACCACCCACAT
>NZ_PMZU01000014.1 GCF_003170075.1 Methanoregula sp. | reverse complement strand
ATATTAACTTAAAATTGTAAACTTGTCGTTATTGATTGATCGCTAAAAAATCTCCGCATCTGATAAGTTGCTCACGTACGGGTACTAAAGATAAACACAACGAAGATCAGCACTAGAATAGGAATCATGGATGATGCCATCTTCAAGATCTTACAAAGTATTACTCCACCTACCATTTTTTCCAAACCTTAAAAAACAAGCAGCAATGATATTCACATGACTGATGTTATATGACCCTCGACAATGATCTCTCCCGCATCGGAATATCACTTCCCAAGAACCTGCTCGACCGGTTTGATGAAATTATTAACGCCCGTGGGTATTCCTCCCGGTCGGAAGGCATCCGTGACGCCATTCGCACCTACATTACCTACTACAAATGGATGGCAGATGTCAAGGGAGAACGCGAAGGGGTTATTACGATGGTCTACGATCACGACCAGCGCGGCCTTCTCACCACCATCACCGATGTCCAGCACGAGTACCACGAGATCATAAAGGCATCCCTCCATTCGCACGTAACCCATACCAGGTGCCTTGAAGTGATCCTTGTACATGGGGACGGTGCGCAGATCAAGACACTTGCCGAACGGCTGATGTCCCAGAAAGGGGTCGAATCAGTGAAACTTACCACAATCCAGATTGAGGACTAACGGGGACGGGTCAACCCCCGCTTTTTTTCACATTTGTTCCGGGTATTCCGGTAAAATTTTCATTATGCCGGCAGTGCTCTTGCTGATGGGAACCATTGTCAACCTTATGAAAAACAGATATACAGCCGGTGTAACACGGGGACTGGAAGATTCACCACCCACTTCGTGAACAAAGCCGGACCCCCACGAACTTTTTTTAGACAATACAACCCCACCCAATCCCGACGCTTCACTTCCGCGTCGCGTGCAATATTCCCATCACGCCCAGGGTGGAATATACCGGTGAACGGTCAATAGAGAACATGTACCGGTCCCCGATGTAATCCAGCAGCACAGGATCCGGGAGCCCGCTGATAGGAGGGATATGCAGTTCCATCTCGATTCTCCGGATCCCGTCGAGATCCCGGGGCTGGATCAGCCACTCTGCTCCCTCGCAGTCGCATTTCAGGAAATCGCAGCCCCCGGCCATCCGAACGAGGTTTCCCAGTGTGTACGTGGGGGACAAGCACCGGTACCCGTCCCAGGATATCTCTGCCGGCACGCCTGTGCCAAGCGCCCCCCGGATGATCCGCACGTCCGCATGGTTGAGCCGGACATTCTCTTCCAGCAAATCGGCAGTCACCGGTTCAACGGCAGTCACATGTGGTGAGAACCGTGCCGCCCGCAGGCAGAACGCCCCGACATTTGCCCCGATATCGAGTACGCGGTCATCCGGCCGGATATCAGAAAACTGGTACTCGGGTACTTCTGTGATCTGCCGGTACGGTGCACCGGTCACCTGGAACAGTACCTGGTCACGGGTGACGATGGGCAGCGCAGAAGAGTTGCGGGTGGGATCAGCATTTGGTTTATTCATGAGGATGAACCGCCGGGGGTACCCCACACAAAGTTGGGAAACCACGTGTGCTTTTCCCGGTAGAGCAGACCATGCGATAAAACTGATCCTTTCTCCCGGAGCCCGGAAAAAGGACTTCCTGCACATACGAATTTGTGGCATGCCGAAAGGGATGTGAGGTACCGGCCAAGAACTTTTGTTTGTCAGGTGCGTACCCGGGTACTGTCCATGGGATTAAAAGAACGTCTTTTTGGGATCATACCGGAGGAGGACCGTCGGCGCATCTCCCCGCATTTCGATGTGATCGGGGACATCGCCATTATTGCCCTGCCGGAGGATCTTAACGGATATGCCCCCGTCATCGCAGAGACGATCAAATCCCACCGGCAAGGCATCAGGACAGTTCTTCTTAAAGTGGAAAAAGTCAGGGGAGACTGCCGCACGGCGCGCTACGATATTATCTCCGGTGAGACCACGATAACCACGCACCACGAGTACGGTTTTTCCTACCGTCTCGACCTCGGCACAGTCTTTTTTAATCCCCGTCTCGCAAGCGAGCGCTGGCGGGTGACCAGCCAGGTACAGGCAGGGGAGAGGGTACTTGTTCCTTTCTGCGGCGCGGGACCGTTTGTCATACCCGCCGCTGCACGCGGGGCATCCGTCCTGGCAGTAGAACAGAACCCGGATGCGTACCGCTGGCTGCAGGAGACCATGCGGCTAAACCGGTGTGCCGGCCGGGTCACGGCAGTCTGTGGCGACGCATTCGACACCGCACTTCTGCCATCAGAGCCGTTTGACCGGGCAATCATCCCGACACCGTACGGGATGGATGAGATCCTTGGTGTTCTCGCACCTTACGTCAGACCCAGGGGCATGTTCCATTTTTACACGTTCAAAAACCGGAAGCAGAGTGAAGAGATGGAACGAACCTTTAAAAGAACCGGCTACCATGTCGTTACCCGGCGCCGGTGCGGAAATGTCGCCCCTTCGGTGGCCCGTTGGGTGTTCGATCTTAAAAAAGCAGGACATCCGGGGAGAGTCGCGGATACACCCGCGAATCCGGGATGAAAACGGATGATCCTATTCGGCCCGCAGTGCGTCGATCGGGTCCATATTTGAGGCCATCCACGCGGGATAGAGCCCCGACACTACGCAGACAACGACGCCGATGATCATGCCGTACGGGATGTAGATGAGGCTTTCCGGGCGGAAGAAGTATGCGGTGCTGCCGATCATGGCATTCACGACCGAGTATCCGATAATAAAGCTCATGATTCCGCCCACCACCGCACCAATGATACCGAGGATGAGCGCCTCGTACAGGAACATCCTGCGCACTTCACCTTTTTCAGTCCCGATAGAGAGCAGGATACCAATCTCCTGTACCCGTTCCTTGACCGACATCATCATGACATTGAAGATGCTCACCGCAGCAACGACAAGAGAGATACCGCCAATTGCCATAATAAACGTTGTAATCGTTCCTAACGTACTGGTGATAGTAGACAACCGGGAGCTGGCGTCGGAGATTCGCACGACTTCCGAATTCCGGTTTACTTTCTTGTCAATTGCAGCTTCTGTCTGGTTGATAGTATCAACATCCTGCAGGATCACGTTCACCTGATCATAGACGTCAAGGTCACCGAAGTGATTCGTATACCAGTTATCGGAAACAATGATTGCATTATCTGCATTGACCCCATCGGCGGCAATTCCCCGTGCCTGGAGAATGCCGGCAACCCTGACGACCGGTCGGGTAACCGTGGCGCAGTTCTGTCCGATTTTCAGGGTATCTCCGACTGCAATATTCAGGTTACTTGCAACCGTTGCACCCACCAGCGCCTGGTCACCGCCATGGATATTCGATCCGTTTGCAACCGTGAGGAATTTTGGGATGTCGCTGGGGTTAAGCCCATAGATCGAACCTCTTCCATTGGTATTCCCGACAGTAAACTGCGTACTGGTACGATGGATCGGGACAACATCATTCTGCCCCGCAGATGACCTGATATCGTTGAGCTCACTCGCGTCAATTCCATTTGCAGCAGTGACAGCCCCCGGGGTAGTGCTCATTCTTACAACATCGGATGTGAGCATAATCGTGTTGACGTTTGCCGAGAGCTGATCTTTTACCGAGAGCTGCATGTTGGTCCCCAGCATTCCCATTGACGAGATAGCAACGACACCGATCACGATCCCGATCGAGGCAAGAAGCGAGCGCAGGAAATTCAGGCGGACGCTCCTCACAGAGAGGTCAAAAAAAATATCTCCTTTGATCATGATTCTACAATCCTCCCGTCTTCCAGCCGGATTGTACGGTGTGCGTACTCGGCGATCTTCGGGTCATGGGTCACGAGAATGACCGTCTTTCCCTCACTGTGCAGGCCACAGAGAATATCCATGATCTGGAATCCGGTCTTACGGTCGAGATTACCGGTCGGTTCATCGCAGAGAAGGATCTTTGGCTCATTAACGAGCGCCCGGGCAATGGCCACCCGCTGCTGTTGTCCTCCCGAGAGCTGGTTGGGCCGGTGTTCTGCCATTTCCCTCTCAATTCCTACCTCGTCGAG
>NZ_PMZU01000019.1 GCF_003170075.1 Methanoregula sp. | reverse complement strand
CGGGGCCATAGGGTAGCCTGGCCATCCTAGGAGACTGGGGGTCTTCTGACTCGCGTTCAAATCGCGATGGCCCCATTTCGTTGTTTTTTTACGGGGTCTGATGGTGAAGATTACCGATACCTGTGTTGACTGCCTGATCTCCCGGGTGAAACTCGAATGCGGGCTTGCCAGGGCCGATCCCAAAACGACACAGCAGACAACTGATTCCTGCCGCAATCTTCTTTTTGCGCTCAAAGACTTACCGTTAAGCCACCCGCAGATCGCAAGCCGTATCCACCGCCGAGCATACGAACTGCTCAAAAACCCCGATCCGTTTCGTGATCTCAAGGATCAGGGAAATGCCGAATCGATCGCAGTCTGCAAAGAGGTACGCCCGACTCTTGTAACATTCCGGGACTATGTGCTTGCCGCAGTCATCGGTAATACCTTTGATTACGGTGTCAAGGGGCATACCGTCACCAGCAACTTTTCCGCGTTTTTTCAGGATGAATTCAAGAAAGGACTGGTCATTGACGATACGGACCGGATCCTCCATCTGGCGTCACGGGTTGTCTACTTAAGCGACAACTGCGGGGAAATCGTCTTTGACCGGCTCCTGATCCAGTTCCTGAAATCCCGTGGGTCCCACGTCACGCTCGCGGTCAAAGCCCGGCCGATGCTCAACGATGCGACCCTTGAGGATGCAAAAATGCTCGGGCTGGATCGCATCGTCGACTGCCTCACCACAAACTGCGATGGCGCCGAGATCGGACTCTGCCTGGAAGAAACACCGCCGGTCCTTTCGGATGCCATATCCCGCTGCACGCTGATCATCGCAAAGGGCATGGCAAATTTCGAATCCCTCTTTGAGCGAAACGATCTCCCCCCCATCGCGTACCTGATGGCGGTAAAATGCCAGCCGGTTGCTGATGCTTCAGGTGTCCCGGTCGGTTCCAAGATCGCGTTGCTCCGGGTATAAGTCTCCCGGGCCTGCTATCGTTTCATGTCACACATAGTCGATGCCACGATTTACAAATCGCTCACATCGTACTTCGTGCATCGTATCGGGTGAAAAAATCAACCTGCTACGTCATGGATAAAGCATACGATTCTGACCGTACTCATCAGTTGATCCATGAGGGCCTGGAATCTCAATCAATGACCCCTGTCCGTGACTGGCATGCCTCATGTGTTTCTGGCAAATACCGATAAATCATGGCCAGCTCATTCGATGTAAAAACCTGCAGCCATAGGACTATGGCCGAAACTGTTTTTTTGATCCTGAAAAGGTTGTTTGGAGAGACCATCTGTTCTCGATCTTACCGACAGCAGGTTGAGAAAATCACATTGAAATGTATCATTTTTTCCATCGATCGTTTCCTCAAAAACCAACGGGTGTTCAATGTTTTATGAGGATTTCAACAGAGCCTATTTTTTATTATTTAGGTCAATTCCCAAATTTGTTCCGTTCCCCTCACATATGCAGCAAATACGGCAGCGTAATCAGCGATATCAGTGCCACGATCATCACATAGCTGACCGCCCCCACCACATATCCGGAATATTTTATGAGCCCGCGCCGGTCGAGCAGCCGGTCGACGCCCTCCTTGAAGATGTATCCCCCGTCAAGCGGGACCATGGGAAGCGCGTTGAAGATCCCCACGTTGATATTGATCCACGCACACCAGAAGAGGAGGTGGATCAAACCCCAGAACCCGGCAAAGGGTGCCTGGTAATACGAAGTATCCGGTGTATCGAACGCGAGGATGCGGAGGTACTGCGATCCATCACCACTGGCAAAGGGAACGATCAAAAATTGCAGGAACCCGATTGGTGAGAGCATCGTCCCGACTGCTGTCTTTACGGCCACACCATCGTAGTACTCGACCCCCATGAACCCGCTCGTCTGGTTGCTGCTGTACTCCGCCGGCCACGCGGCAAGCGTGAGTTTGTAATCGGTGGCAATACCGTCTTTTGTAGTAGTCAGGGAGATCGTGTCCCCCGGTTTTGTGGTATTGAGGATCGCAGACACATCCGCCCGGCTGGCAACCGGTTCCCCATTGATTGCCGTCACCACCGAACCCTGTGGCACACTCGCGTTATCAGCAGGATACCCTTTGTAGATCCCGTTGATCGCCGGCTGGGTTTCCGGCACCACCATGCCAAACATCAGGATCAGCAGCACAAAGCAGCAGAAACCAACGACAAGGTTGTTGGTGATCCCGGCGCCGAACATCCGCACCTTGGGCATCCCTTTTTTCTGTTCGAGTTCTGCATCGTCAGGCTCAACAAAGAACCCGATTGGGATCACAGCGAGGAGCACTCCCATGCCCTTGACCTTGATATCCTCCACCCGGCAGAGGATCGCGTGCCCGAACTCGTGGATCACAATCGTGATAATAAATGCAAGCCAGACCGCAAACGTGGAGGGGACGTAATCGTTGATGCCGGGAAGCAGGAAGATATTCTGGGGCTCATAGATGCCGGTTGGCTCGGGCCTGATCATAAGCGTGTACCGGACCGAGAGGAAGAGCATCACAGTGATAAAGACCGAAACGAGGATAACCGCGATGACCCCGATCGTCCCGTAGATCCTAAAAAATGTACGCAGTGCGGTAAATTTATCGAAAAATTTGACCCGGTTGGTCTTGATCGCCATGATCGGGCCGTAGAACACAATATGGTCGGCCCAGAGTTTCCGGGAATGAATATAATATGCAGCGATGGCGTAGATGGCCACAAGGGCAATCAGGATAAGGATCCAATCCATCCATATCAGTTGGACTGGGGAACCACATAAAGAGATGGTGGATGGCCGCCACACGAGGACGGAGGGTTAACTCCCTAGAAAAACGCCGACAAACTGCTCTGGGATTTTTTCCCCATCATATTACTCACGGTCTTCCAGCTCTTTCGGGCGATCGGCGGAGGGACACGGTGCTCGTCAATATATGTGGAGAGGTACGCAACGGTGATCGGATCGGACGGGTACCCGCTTCCTATCTCCCCGTACTTCTTTGCAAGTTTAACAATTTCCCGGTCACGGGTGACTTTCGCGATAATACTTGCAGCCGAGACAATCGGGTAGGTATCATCCGCATGGTGCTCCGATACGATCTCGCATGTGATGTCAAGATGACTCCGGACCGTTTCCGCGTACCGGATCGGGTTGACATCGCACGCGTCGACATACGCGGTATCAGGCGCAAGTTTTTGGATCACCTGTGCGTGTGCCTGAGCAACACAGGCATTCATGGTCATCTCGCGCCGGATGGCATCGATCTCCTCTGCGGGGATTACGACCGTTGCAACCCTGCACCGTTTTTTTATGAGGGGAAAGAGCCGTTCCCGTTCTGCCAGCGTGAGTTGCTTTGAATCCTTCACACCGAGATCAAAGAAGACATCTGCGGATCGCGCCCCTACCGCAGCGACCACCATCGGCCCCAGCACCGATCCTTTCCCGGCTTCGTCGACCCCGCAGATCACGAAAGATAGGTTTATGCGCAAATTATTTCAATGGCGATGATGGTAACCGGTAGTCATGTATATCATCATCGTGGGGCTTGGCGGCATCGGACGCAGCCTTGTCAGGCAGGCGGTCGAACATGGCAACAACGTTGTTGTCATCGATCAGGAAGAAGCCCGGTGCAGCGAGATTTTAGAGCACTACGATATCCTCGCAATCACCGGTAACGCTACCGACAAGTCCACGCTTGAAGAGGCTGGCATCGACCGGACCGATGCGTTTGTTGCCACGACAAGCGACGATTCTGTCAACCTCATGACCTGCTGGCTTGCAAAACGCTTCCACGTGCCAAACGTGGTCGCGATCGTCAACCAGACGGCCCACTCGGAATTTTTTAAGGAAGTCGGTGTCCGGATCAGCGAGAACCCGGACGATCTCGTGGCCTCGCGCCTCTATTACTGGACCGAGAACCCCAAGCTCCAGCAGCTCGCCTCGATCCCCGGCGGCAGCATCTTTGAGATCGTGGCAGAGGAGAATGCCCCCATCGTCGGCCACGAGATACGGGAACTAAAGGTCAAGGACTTTGTCTTCATTGCCATACGCAGGGAAGGCGGCACGCTGATTATCCCCAGCGGAAACGTGCGGATCCAGCCCGGCGATATCTTCACAGTCTTTACCAAAAAAGAGGCTGAGGACGACTGCCTGCGTCTCCTCAACAAACAGTTAAAAAAATCAGCGTAGTGAGGCGGCAAGCGCCCCGAGCTCCACGAGCAGTTTCGGATTGGCCTTCAATAACTCTTTTATCAACATAAGCGTGGAGAACTCCTTTAAGTCCAGCTTTGAAACAGAGTGGACGATCGTGTTAAGTTTTTCGTCTGACTGCTTGATTAGGTATTCCTTGATGAGATAGTTGCGCTCGATGCCCTTTCCCATCTTTGAGGCACGCCATGCCTTATCATAGGTCATGAGCGCTTTCTTGGAGACATCGCCTTTTGCAATGCAGTCTGCCGCGACTTCTGCCGCAAGCCTGCCAGTGTACATTGCGTTGTAGATGCCACCACCCGTGAGCGGATCGACAACACGTGCCGCGTCACCGATTAGCATCAGGCCGTCGGCAACCGTGCAGTCCAGCGGGCGGCAGACCGAGACGCCGCCGACAATGCATTCGATGGTTTTCCCATGAGGGAATTTCTGCTTCACGAATTTATCGAGATAATCCTTTGCCCGGTGCCCCTTACCGCTCTTCCTGCCGGAGATGCCGATACCGACATTAGCCGCCCTCCTGCCTTTGGGGAATACCCACAGGTATCCTTCAGGTGCGATCTCGTTACCGAGGTAGAAGATCGTGGCATGTGGATTGATGTCAATATCGGTCATGACGTACTGGACCGAACTCATGATCTCGCGGACCGGGACCGTCGTATCGATACCGCACCATTTGCCAAACTTCGACTCGACGCCGTCTGCTGCAATGACGACATCTGCATTGACCTTTGTAACATTCCCGCAGGACTCAAGCTGCGCGCCTTTTACCCGGCCTTCGTGTATCAGCGGTGCCGAAGCACGAGTCTTGACAAAGACATCTGCCCCGGCTTCTGCCGCCTGCCAGACCAGTTCCCGGTCAAAGACCTTGCGGTCGAGAATATATCCGACTTTTGAACCGGCCATGGATGACTCAAGCGACATCTCAAAACCGTCGGGGGCGACAATGACGGCGCCGCTCATCTCCGCAGAGATCCAGCAGGGATCGGGCTCGATAAACCCGGTAAGCGCTTCCTTCCCGATCCCTTCCGCACAGCGGACCGGAGCGCCAATTGCCGGGCGTTTCTCGACAAGGCAGGCAGAGAGTCCTTTTTCTGCAGCCGTCCGGGCAGCAAGGGCCCCGGCCGGGCCACCGCCGATGATCAAAACATCGTAATTATTTTTCATGCACGACCTCCAGTGCACCAAGCGGACAGACCTTGGCGCAGATACCGCAGCTCGTACAGTTCTCTTCAACAGAAAGGTATGCGTCGATCAGTTCAAGTGCACCTTCAGGGCAAACTGACACACAGCATCCACAATACCCGCAGATATCCCTGTGTACTTTGAGCATTCGTTTATATGTTGGAGGCTGGTTTCATTAATCTTTACGGCTTAAAAAACCGGGCATGCGGATCTTTTCCGGTTCCACTTCCCGTAAGAAGGGATCCTCAGTTTCGACAGGGAATGGACATCCCCTCCATCATCTTTTTTAATTCGGATTAAAAGCAGAAAAAGTGGAATGAAGTTCTCTGTAAACAATGAACAAAATCCAGGTTATGCCAATAGCATGGGGATTAGGGAATTAAGGAAAACGTGCCGTATTTTCCGCCACCACCCGGATGCAAGGTGACGCGGTTTTCCCGGAGGGCTTCAATGGCGGATGCAACCTTCGGGTGTACCGCCCGGATTTCAGAAACCGGGACGGTGACAAGTATATCGATCTCGTTTCCGAACGTCACGATGAACGCGTCGTATATCGCACGGCATTTTTTCGTACCCGGTGACGAGACGCCTTCCACGGTCTGGATAATCTGCCCGAGCGGGACGAGGTGGAGGTACGGCGGGCGCGACCCGGGGGTGCCACGTGAAAGTTCCCCGGCACGGTCGTACACGCCCTTCTTGATCAGACCGCCATCAGCGGGGCAACGCCAGTTGTGCTGCTGTGCCTCCTCTCGTGAATACTGGGTAAAGCAGCGGACGCAGGCGGTGCGGTTGTATTTTCCTTCTTCCGGGAAAAAGCCTGCGTTTGCCTCAATGGCGCCGGCCCGGATGCTGTCGAACACGCACCGTACAGAGAGATTCCCGTTGAGCCGGATCCGGTTGAACTCGCGGCCGATCTTCTCCGGCTGCGGGCTGTGGGCATCCGAATTTGAGAGAAAAGGAACGCCGGCAAAATCCGGGATGCCCGCGCCGTACGAGGTGTCTGCAGAGAGCCCCAGTTCCACGAAATCGATCTTTTCGCTGCCATAACAACTGGCAACCGAATCATGGTACGCAAAGAGCGCGGTCCACGGCGTGAATGCGTGGGCCGGGCCGACAAGGGCCCCGACCTCGTGCGCCCTCTTTGCGATCTCTTCTCCCGAAAGGTATACGTGCGGGCGCCCGTTTGTGCTGATGCTTTTGCTGTGTGATTTGAGCAGCTCGCGGAGTTGTGTAAACTGCCCGAAATCTTCGGCAAGGATCAGGTGGTGGACCCGGTGCTCGTCTTCGACCTCACCGGTCGGGACAACACAGATGCCGGCCTCGTTTGAAAGAAACGGTTCCCATTCTTTCTGCCAGGCCGGGTGCAGGGCGTCACCGGTGCCGAGAACGTGGAGTCCCTTTGTTACAGAGACAGATAACAGGTTTTTGGGATGCATCGCGCCCGATACTGCCATGGAGTATGGGGAGTGAATGTGCAAATCTGCATTTGCGAGCATGGACACCTTTCTGATTGCACCTTTTAAGGATATAAGGGAGCAGGGAATCAAGCCTGTCGTGAGTTTCGGCGGGCTTTCTCGGAACAGAAAAATATCATCTCTCTTCATTTAACAGGCTGAACAACAAAAGAGGATCCTCCTCCTGGCAGGACTGTCATCGGGTGGACCAGTAAAAACGATTCCCGGTTTAAGATCGGGCAGTTATCCAATGTAACTCAGTTCTTCGTCCCGCTGCATCTTCTCGCTTTCTAAAAGACCCTGAACGACTTTCTCCATCTCGGCTGCGCGGTCATTGAGCTGGGTCGGATCGACCGGCACCGCGATGAGTTTCGAGAGAACGGCGAGGACGCTTGCCGCACTCATCGGGTCGACAATATACCCGCTCGTCTCGCCCATAAGGCAGACCGCATCGATTCCCCGCACCCCCCCCATGCCGAGGAGAAGCCCAGCGGCGCCGATGATCCCCCCACCCGGCTCGTCGCGGTCAAACGTCACGCCCGCCGCGTCGATCTCCGCTTTTAATTCCTCATGGTTGGTGGCGCCAAGGACCCGGGGTGCGTTGACCAGGTGCCCGACACCGAACCCCCCGAGCGTGTAAATCCGTTTTACTCCAAGTTCGGCCGCAATATCGAGATACGCATCAGTCATGAGATAGTGCCCCTCGTTTGAGGTGCTCTGAAAATCACCCACGAGAAAAACAATATGCCGGTCCTCTGCCTTGTACAGGTAGATCTCATTTCGCGGCAGCCGGGCAACGCCATTTTCCTCGATGATGACCTGCGGGGGCAGGTAAATCGAGTGGATCTCCCCGATCTTTTCTGCGCCCAGCATGTGGATCATGTACTCGGCGACGAGCTTTCCCACCTGCCCGATGCCGGGCAGCCCCCCGATAAGGACCGGGTTTGTGAGATTTTTATCCGTGAACGTATCAAGATACCTGATGCTGATGTCATCGATCATACATCAGCCTCCTGTTTTGCCATCCTGCGGTATTTACCAAAATGATCCTGAACCGAAAACCGTCCAGGGTGGGCGATCGATGTCGGCCCGCCGCACACGGGGCACAATAGAGAAAGGGTATAGGTATTGTCTGCGCCGCAGCGACGGATTTTCCCGCTCATTGACTCTTCCCGGACTTGGGTTTTTTNNTCAAGCGCTTTTTCCGCTTTCTTGTAATCGGATGCCGTTACCTTGATCCGATAGGTCGGCGCACCCACGTACAACAGATCGATATCTGCCCCGGCAGTCTTTGATTCGCTCGCCTTTTTTAAGGCATTGCGTATGACCGTCACGCCATCGGGTTCTGCGGACATAAGCACCAGCTGGCCGGTCACCTCGACTCGTGGGATCTTGACACTCTCGTGGGCGATATGCACCAGCGCTTCGCTCGCTTTTTTTGAGAGCCCCAGTTTTTTGACCGTTGCATCGCTGTCAGTGACGATATCCTCAAAGACCGCGTATAACTCACCGTAGTTATCGAAGATTGCATCTTCTATAGCCTTGGCAGGTTCGCTGGATTGCTCTGCAACAAACCCGATCCACTTCCGCGCCTTGGACTCATTTTTCCACTCGCGGATCTTTTCGCGGCGCTGGTGCTCGTTGACGTCCTTTTTGGAAAGATCGATGTGACCCCTGCTCCGGTCAACGTTGAGGACCTTGCAGACAATCTTCTGGCCCTCCCGGATGTGGTCACGGATATACTTGATCCAGCCGGTTGCAATTTCAGAGATGGGGATGAGCCCCTGCCTGCCACCATACTCGTCAAGCGATACGAATGCGACGAAATCCTTGACATTTTCTACGGTACAGACTACCAGTTCCGATTCCTGTGGCCACTCCCTGTCTCTTTCCGGCATGGAACGGCTCACTTGAACTCTGAGATAATCTCAGCCTTTAAGTTCGCCTTTCCGCCCGAGGGGGTCGCAAGATCGCGTCCACAGACAACACACTTGACTGTCGTGCTTGCCTTGGAGAAGATCGTCTGCTCATTATCGCAGTCCGGGCACTTTACTTTTAAAAAGCTGCTCCGGTTTGCCCGTGCTTCACGTACCATGTTTCTCACTCCGTCAATTCGAACTTGGCAACCCGGTAGCCTTTTCTCAGGTGCGCCTTCCCGCAGGTTGTGCAGCGGTACCGGACATTGATCTTCTTTGTGGGCTTGTCGCCACCCGGGACCTTCGAGAATTTTCCCATGTTGCCCACTTTGCCTCTCCGTGCCTTCTGGCGGTCAATCCAGTGGAGGCCGGTCGTCTTGCTCTTCTTGACCTTCTCCACTTCGTGGATCTGGTGACTTCTGCAAAAAGGACAGTAAGTTTTGAATTTCACTGGCATCTTCATGATGTTTTCACCGAATGTATGCTCTGATATTGAATCCCAGTATTATTTACTAAGGTTCATATTTAAGATATGGGTGCCGCCGGCAGTACAAAGTACTGCCACCGTCCCGGTCTTTTAGTAATTCTCATCGTGGCGAAGAGTGTAAAGTTTTAGTGCCGGGATCATAAAAAGATTAGGATGGTGAGGAACTGCCCGGTTAACAGGGTGTGCCACCTCCGGAAAAACCCGCTGCCCAAGGAAGCACAATACAAAAGAGACCCCACCAAAGATCCCGGTTATTTGCAGGTTGGGAGGGGGAGCGCGACAACAATGTTCCGGTCGCTCAAGACAGAGGCATTCCTCTCGGGGAGGGTCACGATATCGCCTTTTAGAAGAGTGTAGATCCTCCCGTCAACACCCATAAACGAATCCATATCCCCGAGCACCCGCACGAGCATATACGGCGGGGTGAGGGTTGGTGCAGCGGACGACAGGGCCGGGGATGACAGCCCTGGTCCCTCCGCTGCCGCAGGGACTTCTTCATATGCCGCGTCCCCTTCATCCTCCAGAGCGTCCATGCCGGCAGGAACCGCCGGGGGAACCGGCACGAGCGGCTGTTTTGCGTTATGGAGCAGGACACCCTGGCATTCCTCAAGCCCGGCGGCAACCCGGTCGAACATCCCGTGCTCGGCGGGGATCATCCTTTTGACCTCCTCCCGGTCATAGTAATTGCCCTCCGCGTGCATGAGGGCAAGTGCGAGGATCTTGCGCGAGCGGATGGCGAAGAGCTCGTGCATGGTCTCCTTCATCGCGATGGTCTCTTCTATGAGCGCCCGCGCCTCATCGGACAGCGGGTCCTCAATCGCATAGACTTTTTTTAAGAGTTCTGCAATCTCCGCGTGGGTGCGATCGAAGATATCCGGGGCTATCTGGAGGAGTTTGCCGGTTTCGCGTTCGGAGAGCAGGATGCTGCGCAGATCATCAAATCCCATGGCAGGTACCCGAAGGTGATTATTCTTTTATGCAATTTCCGCGATGCCGCGGCAGCAGAGGAAGACTGCCACAGCCTCAGGTACTGTAGAGATCCCTTTTTGGATCTGATAAGTGCTTCCAAGCATGGGCATGGCAAGCGGGAACCGCGAGTCGACCTTAACCTCACGGGTCGAAAAGACCACGGCATCCACAAGCGGGTCAAACTCATGAAGGTCCCGCACTTCAAGCGGCTGCACCCGCATCCCGCTGCCGCCATGAAGGGAGGTCGGCATCCGGATCAGGCGCTTCGTGTCGGTCGTGACCGGCTCATCTGCAAGCGCTGCCCGGTAGTTTAACCGCTTCCGGAACTCCCCTTCGGTTTCGTGCACGACCGCTTTTATGACCCTGTCCTTGAGAATCGTGGGATCGACCTGCCCGCTGAGTCCGGCGATCATCTCTGTGCGCTTTTTCAGGAGCCCGGCCGCCGACTCTTTACCAACGCCATCAAGCGCGGTAAGATACATCATCGCTTCTTCTTCGCTCTGGCTGCCAAGCCAGTTGAGGTACTCAATGAGCGCCTCGCGGAACCGTGCCGGCCACCCGGGCGAGGAGACCGGCCCGGTAAGCAGGACCGAGGGATCGAGCCCGATACCGCAGATGTAATCGACCAGTTCCCGCCGCTCGGCGCTCCCCCACCCGCGGAAGGCAAGGTCTTTGATGTGCACGTGGTATCCCCGTCCTCCCGAAAAGACCAGTTCGATCTGCTTTGGATCGACCCCCAGTTCTCCGGTGAGCATGGCCAGCAGTTTTTCTGTCTCGGTCTTGACCCGGGCAAGCATCTGGTCGTAGGGCCCCTTGACGATGTGATCCGCGTCAAGGTCGAAGATCAGGTCGGCTCCGCACCAGCCCTTTTCACCCATGGTGGGCGCATCCGGTTTCTCGTAGTAGGCGCTCGAATAATAGATATGCGAAGGGACGAGGTTTTTGATATAATCGAAGAGCTCCGCACGATCGGTAAATGCAATGTGCCGGCGCATCCGCATCTCGGCAGCGCCGGGATTGAAAAGGACAAAACCCCATTCCCGCTGCTCAAGCGATGAGGGGGAGACCAGCATCGCCTTCCGGTAATACTCGGTGAACCGCTGCCGCACAAACTCCGTGGTTGCCGGGTTCATGACATCTCCTTTACCATATAGGGCCCCCTGCGTTCATATCCCTGTCTCCGGTAATAGGGCCGGACACCGATGCCGCTCATGATCGCGACGCGCGCAAACCCTGCGGCTTTTGCGATCTCCTCGGCACGGGAAAGGAGGATCCGCCCGAAATTCCGGTGCTGCCACTCTTCGGACTCTGCCGCTTCAAGACCCACCGGGACCAGACTCCCGTAGACATGAAGTTCCCGTACGAGCGCGGCGCCATGAAGCTCGGAACGGAACTCAGACGACGGGAACCGGAGCCGGGCAAACCCGATGAGGGAGTCCCCCGAGACCGCAGAGATGAAATGTTCGGTCCCGCCGCAGCACTCGTACTGGATCACCTGTATTTCAGCATCCACATCAGAGGGCAGTCTTCCGATCTCCCGGCACCGGATGCAGCGGCAGTGCAGGCCCTGCGCGGTAAGACGGTTCTTTGCCAGCTGCCGGAAATTGGAGTGCCGGGACCCGGCCACGATCAGCTTTGCCGGGATATCCCGCTGTACCCGCGAGAGCCGCGTGTACTCCGGGATGAGCGATTTTGCGTAGGCGATGAGGTCGATAAGCTGCTCTTCATCGTACGGGGCATACTTCTTTTGTTCCCAGAGTTTCTCGATCTCGGAACCTGGGGTGACAAGCGTCGGGTAAATTTTCAAAAAATCCGGCTTGAACCGGGAATCGGAGAAGATCGTCCCGAACATCTTCCTGTCCGATGCAATCGTCGAATGAGGCAGGTTTGGCATCATATGGAACCCGACCTTGATCCCGGCATCCCGGAGGAGCCGGTTTGCCTCGACCGTGTCAGCCACTGTGCAGCCCCGGCGGTTGAAGGCAAGGATCGCGTCATCGACATGCTGGACGCCCAGTTCCACTTTCGTGACCCCGAGGTCGAGCATCCGGTCGATGTGCTCTTTTTTACACCAGTCCGGTCGGGTCTCGAATGTGATCGCAACGCACCGGACATTGGCAGTCTCATTTGCCGCTTCGACCGCTGCTACGGAAGGCAATGCTGCCGCCGGTGTATCCCCGGGGTACTCGTTCATCGCCTCGATGCACCGGGCGACAAACTCCTCCTGGTACTCCACGGGACGTGCGGTCATCGTTCCGCCCATGACGATCAGTTCCACTTTCTCGACCCGGTGGCCCAGCGTCTCGAACTGCCCGAGCCGGGCGTGGACCTGGGCAAACGGATCGTAACCGTGCTCCCGGGCCCGTTTTGCCGCCGGCTCCTCACCAGTGTAGCTCTGCGGCGAACCAAACGGGTGAGCCGGCCCGCCCGGACAGGGCAGGCATTTGCCGTGCGGGCAGGGGTACGGCGATGTCATCACTGCGACCGGTGCGACACCTGACAGGGTTCGGGTCGGCTTGACAAGCAGGACCCTGCGCAGGGTCTCCCGCTCCTCCGGAGTTGCCGCCGCAAGGATCGCAGAGTTCTTGGGAACTGCACTCAGCTGGTACTTCCGGCAGATGTCAATTTTTACGGCAACGATCCCACTGTCACCGGGAGGCAGGGAAAGGAGACGGGAGATGATCTCCCGTAATGCCAGTGCCTCATCCATAACAGTTAATGTTCGACTGCGACCTGCTGTGTCGGCGCTGTTGCAATCTCAGGAGAATAGTTCACCACATGCACATGGTGATGTCCGTTGATGTGAGTTACGATCTCTTCGCCCAGTGTGAGAAGAGCATCCTTATGGGCTTTTTTATCTTTATGAATATGAACCGGTGATATTTCGAGAGCTTCATAGCGTTCGGTTGGAATTTCCTCATTCGTAGTGTTCTCGTAATACTTCCTGATGTGTACCATCAGCATATGCAGATGTAGTAACTCTTCCTTTTGCACACTATCGCCTTCTCTCTGAAAAGTTATTTTTTCTGTGCGACAGATATACCTTACTGGTGAAATTTATAAGAGAATACATTCACCCATGGGGATTGCTTGCGGGACTAGCAATTGGGGACGCGTTGGGTGCGCCCTTGGAAGGATCTCCCCAGCCTGAAGCGTGGGTGACAAATATGCGGCCCGGAGGGCGCCATTTCCGGAACGCCGGCCAGTACACGGACGATACACTGCAGGCACTTGCGGTCGCGGAATCGCTTCTCGCATGCAGGGGATTTAACCAGTCGGACCTTGTACAGCGGTTGCTTTCCGGGTACGAAAAGCGCCCGGAATGGTACGGCCCAACCTCTTCTGCATTTTTTACTCTCGTACGTTCCGGCACCCCGCCGCATCGTGCCGCGTGGCTCGTGCACCGGCGCCATCACGGGAGCAGGAGCAACGGGAGCAGGAGCAACGGGAGCGTGATGCGGGGATTTCCTCTCGGGATCTTTTATCCTGCAGATCAGGTGTATGAGGTGAGCTGCGCATGCTCCCGACTGACACACTACGATCCGGTCGCCGCCCACTGCTCAGCGTGGCTCAACATGATGGCAAGCGATATGTGCCGGGGGATTTCCCGGACCCGGGCATTTGTTCACGCCCGCTCGCGGTGCAGAAACGCGGAGGTCCTTGCCCTGCTCGGGAGTTACGAGCGGTACCGGCCCGATCCCTCGCTTGACGCCGTGCTCTGTTCGCATGCGGCACTCTCCTGTTTTATGAATGCGCATACGTTCGAAAACGCCATGCTCTCGGCAATAAATCTTGGAGGGGATGCGGATACCGTGGGTGCCTGCTGCGGGGCACTCGCCGGGGCATACTGGGGGATCGATGCGGTGCCGGCGCGGTGGACAACCGTCCTCGAGGGTTATCCGGAGATCCTGAAGGTGGCAGATAAGCTCTGGCAGGGACGGCAGGATGAGCACAGGGAAGAAAAAGTCGCACCTGATTGAGGGAGATTTCGGGAACGATTACACGGGTTTAATCTCAACAAGTTTAAGCGCCCGGCCTTTACTGCAGATATCGGATGCATTGCCCAGCACATCGGCAACCACGTATTTTTCACCGTCAACCACCCCATCCGGCCGGCAGAGGGGGTAGCTCTTGCAGTCCGCCTTGTTGCAGGAAAAATCTATCTTTACTTTAGAGTTGACTATCGCCATGTCAGCACTGATAAGCATGGTGACGGGGGCGTCCATCACCTCGACTGCTGTTGCCCCGTTGAAGTGGACGGCACATTCGTGATGGGTGCTCCTGACCGTGACAATCCGGTACCGGTGGCCCTTGTTCAGGTTGTTACACGCCTTCTTGACTTTGCAGGTCCCGCACTCCGGGGACTCCCCCTCATAGATGAACTCAACGCCGGGTTTTGCCAGCACGGTCCCGACAAGCGTCACTTTGGTTTTTGTATCTGCCATGGAAAAATTCCCATAAATGTTGTTCTACAGGATTATTCTGAATAGAGCATCTGCACGAGTTTCTCCGCAGATTCTTTGGTGATACCCATATCAAAGATCGTAAAGCGTTCCGGGCGGATAGTCTTTGCCATCAGGAGCGCCTCGACTGCAACCTCATCACTGATACCAAGATCCGCCGGTGTCACCGGGGCGCCGATTGTCTTAAGCGACTGCCGGATCCCCCGCCAGTCACCGCCATGCAGGTACATCGAGATGATGGTACCAATGCCACAGCTCTCCCCGTGCAGCGCCTTTCCCGGGGCGAGCCGGTCAAGAGCATGGGAGAACTTGTGCTCCCCGCCGCTCGCGGGCCGGGACGATCCCGCGATGCTCATCGCGACCCCGCTCGATACGAGCGCTTTTGTGACAAACCACGCCGACTGCTCCTGGTGCGGTTTGATGAGATCGGCATTTTTGACGAGGATCTCCGCGGTCATCTTAGAAAGTGCAATCGCGTACTCGCTCATCGGTTCGCCCTTGATCCGGTGGGCCAGTTCCCAGTCGAGGATTGCGGTATAATTGGAGATCACATCAGCACAGCCGGCCGCGAGGAGACGGTGCGGGGCGGATGCAATGATACCGGTATCCGCGATGATTGCCAGAGGGGGATGCGCCTCAAGGGAGACATTGCCTTCCCCCGTGGGCACCGATGCCCGGGCTGATGCGATGCCATCATGAGATGCCGCAGTCGGGACGGAGACAAACTGCCGGTCAATGTTGTACGACACGATCTTTGCCGTATCAATCACTCGGCCCCCCCCGACCCCGATTACAAAGTCCACACCCTGCGCGGCGCGCTCCGCTTCCCTGATGATCTTCGGGCTGATCTCTTCTGCAATGAAAACTTTTACCGTCCCTGTACTGGAGAGCAGATCCTGTACGGTCCTTCCTGCCCGCACCATGGTACTCTTACCGGAGATCAGGAGGGAAGACCTGCCCAGTTTGAGGTCTTCGCAGACCGGGATGATCTGGCCAAGGACATCGTGACCGATTACGACATCCCGGGGTAACTGCATCCACTTGGACTTGTCAAAGACCTTTTCCTTGAGTACTTTTATAGTATCCGGGCTCATCTGGTTTATGAATGATTAGTGATTTCATATACAAATACTACATCGATCCCGTCAAGTACGGCGAGCCCTATAATATTGTCGAGACGCTCACCTACGCGATCATCCTTATTATCGGCGTGTATTTGTTGTATCGCTGGTTCTCGAATTCGGCCTGGCTTTCAGAGCATGGCATAAAACTGGATTCCTCGTTCATTCTTGCTACGCTCCCGTACGTGGTGCTCGGCGGCGTGCTCCGTGTTATCCAGGATGCCGGGATGGTCACGGGAGACTGGCAGTACCTGATCGTCACCCCCCCGATCTATTTCCTGCTGTTCTTTTTTACACTCGGCATGATCTTTGTGGGGGGCACGCTCAAGAAAAACGGCCTGATCAAAGATTTCCTGTTGTTCTATGCGTTAATCGGCTGCATAGCAGTCTTTGTTATCTCGCTGATTCTTCTCTCATGGGGCATGGCTCACACCCATGTCGATCTCTTCATCCTTGCGGTGATTCCGCTCATGGCGATCACGGCAACGGTGCTGATATGGGTTTGCATGCGGTATATCCTCACGTGGGAATATGTAAACGATCCGCTCTACCTCGTCCTCATCTTCGGACAGATGTTGGATGCCAGTGCCACCAGTTACGGCCTCACCTTCCACCCGGCCGTCCACTATATCGAGCAACACGTGGTCGGTTCAAACCTTATTGAAATGACCGGCACCGCATTTGTCATGTTCCCGCTCAAGCTCGTCGTCCTTTTCCCGGCCATCTACATTATGCAGATGTATCGTAAGGAGGCCAACCCGGCTTTCTGGCACCTGGTACTGCTCGCGATGATTGTGGTCGGCCTTGCCCCGGGTATCCGCGACATGATCCGGATGGTACTCTATGTCTGATCCCGGTGCACCGTACAACCCGGGCCATTCCCCGCTCGGCAACGCTATCATCCTTACGATCCTTCTCTTTTTTGTCGCAATGTGCGTGGGATGGATCGGAACGGTACATAACCCGGCGATCGGTGACGACCTGATCAAGATCTTCCAGAAAGAGGTCGCCGGCCAGATCACCGTAAGTGACCCTGCCGATATGTGCGCCAAGCTCTTTGCAAACAACCTCGAAGCCTGCATCCTGCTCTTTTTAGGAGGGGCATCCTTTGGTATTCTCACACTCTTTATTATGAGCCTGAACGGGATCGTGATAGGAGCTGTCACCGAGATCATCAGCCACGGCCATTCGGCGATCTTTATCGCCGCTGCCCTCCTCCCCCACGGGGTCTTCGAGATTCCCGCATTCATCCTCGCCGGGGCACTCGGGATTCTGATGGCGCAGTCGCTTATCGCCGAATGGTATGGGGCGGCCGATACGGCTGCCGATGCAGCACGGTTCGCCCGGATCTTTTTCCTGTACGTGCTACCCCTTATTGCAGTAGCGGCAGTGGTCGAGGCTTTTATTACGCCGGCGGTCATACAATTGGTAGCTTAAGAGGTTTTTGATGGACGAGGATGCGGGCGCCCTGCCAAAAAAACAGGATTTTTCCGAATGGTACAACGAACTTCTGTGGCGTGCGGAGATCATGGACGTCCGCTATCCGGTAAAAGGGCTCTATGTCTGGTTCCCGTACGGATTTGCCATCCGCAAGTTCGTGTATCAGCGCCTCCGTGAACTGCTTGACCGGGACCACAAGGAAACGCTCTTTCCCCTGCTCATCCCGGAGCAGGAGTTCATGAAAGAGGCAGAGCACATCAAGGGTTTCGAGGACGAGGTCTACTGGGTAACGCATGGCGGCACAACACCCCTTGACGTGAAACTGGCACTCCGGCCCACGAGCGAGACGGCGATCTACCCGATGTTTGCCCTCTGGGTACGTTCCCATGCAGATCTCCCGATAAAGATCTACCAGGTGGTAAACACCTTCCGGTATGAGACCAAGCAGACCCGCCCGATGATCCGTGCCCGCGAGATCACCTCGTTCATGGAATCGCATACGGTGCATGCGACCTGGGACGAGGCGGAGGCGCAGGTGGAATCCGAGATTGCGCTCACCCGCGAGTTTTACCAGAGCCTCTGCATCCCGATCATTATCTCGAAACGCCCCGACTGGGACAAGTTCCCCGGCGCAGATTATACGATCGCTGTGGACACGATCATGCCAAACGGCAAAACCCTCCAGATCGGCACCGTCCACCACCTCGGCGACCACTTCTCCAGAACATTCTCGATCCAGTACGAGGACAAGAACGGGGAGCAAAAGGTCGCGTTCCAGACCTGCTACGGGATCTCGGAGCGCTGCATCGCGGCACTGATCTCCGTGCACGGCGATGATAAGGGACTCATCCTCCCGCCGGTGGTCGCCACGCTCCAGGCCGTGATCGTGCCAATCACGATCGGAAAACGTCACGACGATGTGATTGCCGCTGCGGAAAAACTCAAAATCGATCTTGAAGCAAACGGTTTCCGGGTGAAACTGGATGCCCGGGACATGCGGCCGGGAGCGAAATACTACTGGTGGGAACTCCGGGGCGTCCCGCTCAGGCTCGAACTCGGGCCAAGGGATCTTGATGCCGGTAAAGCGATGGCGGTAAAACGGTGTGGCGGTAAAACCACTATCTCCTTTGCAACGGCAGCTGATGATGTTACCAGGGTTCTTGGAGAGATCACGGAAGACATCCGGGAAAAAGCCGAGGAGCACATGAAGTCACATCTGTGCACCGTTGATTCGATGGATGCCTTAAACTCTGCACTCAATGCAGGGAAAGTAGTGGTCGTCCACTGGTGCCGGGAGCGGGGGTGCGGCGATGCCATTGAAGAGAAGGCGAACTCAAGCCTGCTCGGGACTGATGTCCGGTCGGATTACATCGAGGCAACTGACGGGCCCTGTATCATCTGCGGGAAGCCGGGCAAGGCAACACTGGTCGGGCGGACATACTGAATTTTCCAAAATTGCCGTTCCGCCATGAAGTATAGATAATATTCTTCATTTTAGGTTCTTCGCTGAATTGTGTGGGTAAATCCAGTTCTCGTCAAACAAGTTGATGGGGGCTAACGCCCTCAAACCCCTATTATGATGGACTCCGCCGTGCCTCGGAGAGGCCCTGAGACGGGGAGCCCTCCTAAAATTTTCTATATCGATTTCCATTGTTCCGGTATGAACCCGATCGGGTTATGTCCGTTTCTACCAATCCTGTTTTTCTTATCAAAAAACGGTGTACCTGCGTTAATGTTATGAGAGAATACCGCCCCCTATTTACATACACGATCGCGTGCCCGGTAACACAATCATGTCATATAAGAGTGAATATATAAAGGCAAGGAAACGCAAAATCATAATCCTGCTTGCGCTGATAGTATTTCTGAGTCTGCCGGCATCTGCCGGGCTCACCGCCGTGACCAGCGGCCCGCAGACCATTGCGAAAGCAGATACGGTCACGCTTACGGGTACCGATGCACTAAATGGTTCTGTAACTCTCTGGATCGTCGGGCGAAACTATTTTGACACCAAAACAGCAACACCGGATAAAAAAGGAAATTACACCTTTGTTATCAAACCCGAAGAATCCAACAAATTCTCCAGCGGAGAGTACGCATTTTTGATCCAAGATCCCGGGGCAGACAAGATTTTTGAGATCGCCCCGCTGCTCTGGAGCGATGGCATACGAATTGCAGATCAGGGAAAAGCCATCACCAACATCGGGCAAAAATCATCGTTCCCGGCAGACATTGGTCCGGTAGCCGCCATCATTCTCAATATATCGGGGCAGACGGGAGTTGACGATATCTTCACTCCCTATTACTTTTACGTTGAGGAGCCGTACATGCGGTTCAACCGGGTCAGTGAAAGCGATTCCGGTAAACTGCCTGACCAGACCACCGGGGAAGCGATTCTGATCACCGGTATAACAAATGTTGGTCCGGAGAACCTGCTCCAAGTAGAAATCAGAAATGCGACCTCGAGCGATCTGATCACATCGCAAACCATTCCGGTGGAGAGTGGCACCAATACAAACCAGTGGATCTATTCGCTCGATGCCCCCGGCCTGCCGGCTGGTTCATATATCGTGACTATCAGCGAACAAAAATACACCACAACGGGCAATGCCTCAGCACTGCTCACTATTCTCGAATATCGCATTGCAGGCACCACCACGTTTTCTTCCCTGCAACCGGAGCTGCCAGCAGGAGGAGAGACCCTCTATGGTGTTATCCTGCCTCTGATCATCAGTTTTGCCGCACTTGTTATCATCGGGATTATTATGCTGGCGTCATTGCGGAAGTGAGTTAACGTTACGGGGCATTTTTGAGTTTGTCACCCCCCGGTATGATCGGAATTGATCAGTTGAGAGGGTAACAGAACACATCAAACCCTGAAAGACAAGTCATAAAAATCAAAAAAAATTCAATGGAAAAGCAGATATGAGAATATTTTAGCACCGGTCACACACGTACTGGATACGCACCGAGGTGTGACGCATGTCACCGGTGATCTGTTTTCTTCCGCCCCGCACAAAGAGCCGGTTGCACTTCGCACACCGCTTTGGCCGTATCCGGTCGAGGACCCCCATCGGGAGTTCGAGGGAGAACTCCGTTTTCGTCCACTCTTCAGGGGGCTTGTCTGCATTCTGCTCGTAACTTGAGACAAAACCCATGATCTGCGACGGCGGAACTCCAAGATCGACAAACTTTTTGAAGACAAAATAATTGAAGATCAGCCACGAGAGATCGGAACGATCGAGGATCCCGTCATACTCACCGATTGACTCTTCGAAGTCTTCCAGTGAACAACCGCACAGCGGGCATTTGCCTCCCACAAGCTCATCCAGAAAAACCTCTTCCTGACAACCCGGACAGGTCGTGTGAGGGGCATGCATGCGTGATGTCATTGTTGTCTCCGGTTTATGGTCTATCGCGTATTCAGAATGAGCGAAGTAAAATCATTCTTGAGGTCGTATTGCTATCAGATCATACATGTGCCGGAGGGACACTTATAGGTATCATCCTTGCACATTTACCCCGATAATATCTTTTTGGTACAGACAATGATCAGGAGGCTTCGGGCTCCTGTGGTTCCATTACGAGCGTACCAAAGATTACCTTCTCCAGTACCTGCGATACATAGCGGATGTGCATCGCCTTCTCCAGATCCTCGTTCCTGTGAATGTCTGCATAGAGCTGGAGACGCAGGAGAGCAAACCGGAACCGGTCGAGCGTCTCGTCGTCGAGTTTCATCGCCTCGCGGTAGACGGGTTCCAGAAGATCGGGGAACGCCTGCGGGTTTTCCAGGCAGGCGATGACCGGCTCATAAATAGGGAGGGGCGCAGATTTTCCGGTGAGGATCCGCAGGTAGTCCATGTTGCTTTATCCCTCAACAACTTTTATGAGCGCTTCCATGATCTTGTCCACACTCGCCCACGTGGCGCTGTCGCCGCGCCGGATAATAAACGGCCGCCCCTCGTCCCCGGCCTTGCGCATATCGATATCGATCGGGATAGCGCCAAGGAAAGGCACCGAAAACTCTTCTGCAATCTTTTTACCTCCACCTTTCCCAAAGAGATCGATCTCCTGACCGCAGTGGGGGCAGAGCATCCCGCTCATGTTCTCGATGACACCAAGGACAGGCAGGCCGAGTTTCTCGACGAATTTTATCGCTTTTTTGGAGTCGAGCGTCGCAACATCCTGGGGAGTGGTCACGATCACCGCACCGCGCACGTTGGGCGCGAGCTGGGCAATCGTGAGGGCTTCATCGCCGGTGCCCGGAGGAAGATCCACAACAAGGTAATCCAGAGATCCCCAGTTAACCTCAGTGAGGAACTGGTTGATTGCCGCCATCTTCATGGGCCCGCGCCAGATGATCGGGGTGCTCGTATCCGGCAGCAGGAATGCCATCGATATAACCGAGAGCGACCCGGTAACATGGACCGGTTCGATCCTGTTGCCGAGCATTGACAGTTTGTGATCCTCGATCCCAAGCATCTTTGGGATGTTCGGGCCGTGCATATCGAGATCCAGAAGCCCGACATGATAGCCGTGGCTGGAGAGTGCATATGCAAGGTTCACAGATACCGTCGATTTTCCGACCCCGCCTTTCCCCGAGAGCACAAGGATAACATGTTTTACGTCGATGTCTGCCTTGGGGGGGAGGCCCGGTTTCGAATCTGAGCAGGTTCCCGCTGTTGCACAGCTGGAGCATTCGTGAGAGCAGGAGTCTTTCGTGGGTTTGTCCGGTAAAGTACCGGCAGGTTTCTTTGCCATGGGTTACCTCTTGAGTACGATATGGTACATCTGTCCCCTAACGTTCTCTTTTTAAGACAATAAAGATGTGGAGATGGTAACAGTCCAATTGTGGCAGGGCGGGATGTTATTCCGGTATGCAATCAAGTCCGGGGGAGTAACATTTGATGTCCACCACCGGCGTCCCGTCCAGCGCGTCCAGCCCGCGCACGACCAGCCGGTTATTGTCCCGCCGGACAAGATCGGCAACCGAGAGCCCGATCGGGTTGGGCCGGTGAGGCGACCGGGTGGCAAACACCCCGTGTTCGATACCGGTATGTGGGGGTATGGCAGCGAGAGCTGTGCGATCGGCACGGTCAAGCCAGTAGAGCACGACGAGATGTTTCTCACGTTCCACGTCCCGGAGGCCGGGCACATACGGCTCATAGATCTCAATGACAGACTCTGCATCAGAAAACCGGCCCTGCCGGGGCGCATCTTCTGGTGTTTTGAATGGTGAATGGATCGTTCCTATCGGTATGACTTCAAAGCGGTCGGGGCCGGCCATGGCTGTTCATCCCTGTTCTCCACGTTTTGCGGCGTCCTATAAGAGACTGCCGATATCACGCCCCCCTGTCTGTTTCAGGTAACACCAGTTCAGATCCCCATGAGGAGCGATGGTAGGCAACTTGTTCACCCCCGAATGCACCTTACATGAGCCGGAAATTTCCGGCTGAATCGTCACGCCAGACTCACCTTTTTCCTGTACCACAGTAATGATCAGCATGATGACGCCGCTTGAAGTAACACTTGACTTCCTTGAATTCCCCCCGACCTATACCTGTGACGGCGGCAACTATTCACCGCGCATTACCCTTGTGGGTCTGGACCCGGGCACTGTGTCAATTGCGATCATGCTCTTTAACCCGTTTATCAAGACCTGTTGTTCGTTTACTCCCTGGATCATCTGGAACCTGCTTCCGGAACAGGTAATTCCGGAGGGAATTCCTCGTGAGGGTACGGTCATCGCTCCGGTAGCTGCGGTGCAGGGATTGACAGATTATGGGATCATCGGCTACACCGGCCCCTGCCCCCCCGGGAGAGACTCACCGCTACCAGTTTAAGGTGTATGGGCTCGATGCAATGCTTGCACTCCCGGCTGGATCAGACAAGCACGAGCTGGTGACGGCGATGAAAGGCCATGTGCTCCAGTTCGGGGAAACCGTCGCACTCTGTACCCGGTAACAACTCCCTAGTCATGGCCACCCCAATACCGATCGTTTCCGGATAATTGAGTTACCTTTATGAGACCGGCCGTGGATCATGCCGGTAACGGATGTGAACCGCACATGGAAACCTTAAGCGTCAGAATTTCTGTCAAAACCCTCCCGAGCGCCTACACCTGTGACGGGGAGAACAAGTCGCCGGAGATCGAGGTCGGCGATGTGAATGTCGGGCACTCAAAATGCCTTGCCCTCATCTGCAACGATCCCGATGCTCCCGGTGGCGGCGGTTTTATCCACTGGATTGCATGGAACATAGAGCTCGCGAAGCTTATTCCGGAAAAGATCCCAAAAGACCCCACGGTTACCTTCCCGATCAAGGCTGTACAGGGATTGAACAGTTTTGGGAAGATCGGGTATTCCGGCCCCTGTCCGCCTCACGGCCAGACGCACCGGTACTTCTTCAAGGTATATGGGCTGGATGCCGAACTCGACCTTGCACCTGGTGCCACAAAAAATGAATTTTTACGAGCCATGGGCGGGCATGTCGTCCAGTACGGCGAAACTTACGTGACGTACGGGAGGTAGCCCGGATGCCGGCCTGAAATACGGATCGATACACTCACGATCAACAACGGGCAGTTTTATTCTGATGGCGCATGCCTCCGGACAATACCGGCCCGTAGTACCCTTTTTCCTTTGGTCCAATTCCGCGGGACCAGTGCTTTAAAGGGCGTCAGCCTTAACACCCCCCGCCCCCCAGATTGACGTGTAGTATGAGATCAAAAGGAGCTCGCCCCGGCCTGGATCACGGGCAGGAGTCACAGATTTACCGGTATACGCAACAGCGTGAAGCTCTGCTCTCTTCCCATGCCACACGGAGTGATCAGGCACTGCGGCGGAAGAACCGGAAACCGGGAGATATCCGGACCCCTTATTCACGGGACGCGGACCGGATCCTCCACACCCGGGCATATACGCGGTACATCGACAAGACGCAGGTCTTTTACCTGGTCGAGAACGATCACATCACCCACCGGGTGATCCATGTCCAGCTCGTGTCAAAGATTGCCCGCACGATCGGCCGGTGCCTGCGCCTCAACGAGGATCTGATCGAAGCAATCGCGCTCGGGCACGATATCGGCCACATCCCGTACGGGCATTTTGGCGAGTCCTGCCTCTCGGCACTCTGTGAAGAACACGGGATCGGAAAATTTTCCCACAATGTTCAGAGTATCAGGTTCCTCGACCAGATCGAGGACCAGGATCTGACCATGCAGGTGCTGGACGGTATCCTCTGCCATAACGGCGAGGTGGATGACATCCGTATCTCCCCGGAGCCATGCCCGGACTGGCCGGCATTTGACCGGAAAATACAGGATTATGCAACAGAGAGCCGGTCCGGGGCGCCGATGACCCTGGAAGGCTGTGTTGTCAAATTTGCCGATACGATCGCCTATATCGGGCGCGATCTCCAGGATGCACAGGAGGTCGGCCTTATAACCGATATGAATGACATCCCAAAGGAATGTAAAGAGATTTTCGGGATCGACAACCGTGCCATCATCGATACCCTGATCCACGACCTGCTTGACAACAGCGATGCGGATGAGGCGGGGTTTATCACTTACAGCCCGGAGGTGGAACATGCGCTGGTGACACTTCGGGCGTTCTCCCGGGAACGGATTTACAACAACCCGAAACTGACCGCGGAACGGGACAAGATCAGAACCATGTACCGTATCCTGTTTTCAAAGTATCTTCAGGATGTTGAATCAGATCGTCGCGACTCAAAAATTTTTACAGAATTTATCAATTCGCCATGGGTCAACCGGGACTACAGCCGCTCGACATCCCCTGCCGGGCTTGTCCGTGACTATATCGCCGGCATGACCGACCGGTATTTCCTGAAACGCTTTGAGGAGTGCGTGCTCCCTCGCCGGGTTGAAGGGTCATTCCGGTAAATAGGCACACGAGTCAGTCGTACCTGCCCTTCGGGTGCGCCCAACCGGTAAACCCGCAGTAGATGCACCCGGCACCTTCGCACTCGGGGCAGTGCTTCTTTGGCGCCAGAACAAGGACCGTTCCCGTTTTGTTACAGTACGTGCACCCGATACCGTCGCAGTGCCCGCAGGTCGCAGGCTCATAGGTTTTCTGTTCGTCCGCCATACCGATCACCTGCTCATTTATCGTCCTCATCAAGGTACCGGGAGAGTGCGTCCAGCAGTTCGTCTGCAGTCTGGTACCGGTCTTGTGGCTTCTTTGCCAGGCATTTTAAGATAATCTTTTCCACTGCCTCCGCATCCGGGTTATATTCCGTCGGGGGTGTCGGGTCTTCCCTGACAATCGCATTACCGACTTCAACAATACTTTCTCCCCCAAATGGTATCGATCCGGTGACGAGTTCATAGAAAAGCGCACCCAGCTGGTAGATATCCGTGCGGACGTCCGTCCTGCCAAATTCTGCAGGAGAGACCTGCTCCGGTGCTGCATACGAGAGCGAGAACCCGGCAACGCTTGACTTCTCCATCGTGGTTGCAATGACCTTGCTCATGCCCCAGTCAGAAATTTTCGGGACAAAATAACCGGTCACGAGAATATTATGCGGCTTGATGTCACGGTGGATGATCCCGTGCGCATGGGCGTACGCGAGCCCATCAGCGATCCCATGGACGAGATGCACGGCCTTCCAGACCGGCAGGGGTTTTGCCACCGCTTCAAGCGATCCCGGCACGTACTCCATCTCGACATAAGGAACAGGGAGGATATTAACCTCCAGCACTTCGACGATATTTTTGTGCCGGAGTTTCTGCCACGCAGTGATCTCGTTTAAGAAACATTTGCCGGTCACTTCATCAAAGCTGATGGGGATCTTGACGGCGACCAGCCGGTTGTCCGTTTTACGGTGTGCAGCAAAGACATTTGCCACACCCCCACTCCCGATATGCCTGATATCCATGTACCGGCTCTCAAGTTCCGGGGGGAAATAGAACTTGCGACCTGACGCCGGCGGCGTTTCCTTGGGGGTTTGTTCGACTTCAGTCTCCGGGGCCGTCTTTGTAGACTCTGATCCTGTGTCCGGAGGCGGAGGGATGTTCTCGTGTACTTCTTCAGGTTCATTCAGGTCCGGCACGGGCAGGGGATGCGTCTCGCCGGATGATGAGGGGTTTACCGGGAAACGAGCCAGGTGTTTTTTGCGGGATCTGATGAAGATCATGCCACCAATGCCCACCAGCAGTACCAGCACAAAAAGCGCAACCACCGGTCTGCCACCGTTGTCATTACCTGCCACAGCCCCGATGTCAGCCAGAGGAAACCCCTGATCTACCGGCGCCGTTTTCCGGGTATTCACAGGGATTGACGTTACCGTTACGGCAAGGTTACCGGAAGCAGCAGGGCTGATCAGCGAATAATACTCAATAGGATCCATGAGAGGGGCAGGATCAGCTGTGTTCTGGATTGCTACGATCCCCAGGTTGAGATTCGTTCCGGACCCCACCGCATACGGTGTATCCCCAATGCCATTGGAATTCTGGTCAGTTCCATGGTAATCGCTCCAGTAATTACCCATCCTGCCCAGAACAGCCTTTCCCAGATACACATATGACATAACCGACGAGGATTCCCACTGCGAACCGGTGCTTTTTGACAGGACATTCTCTGTATTGGAAAATGTGTTATAGGTAACCGTATTGGAGGTGGATGTTTCATCAAGCGTTATTCCAATGGCGTTTTTTAGTATCCGGTTTCCCTCAATCAAGTTGTTCTTTGCATTTGTGAGCACGATACCTGCGCTGCTGCTGCCAGTGACAGTGTTGCCGGTAATAGTATTATCGTCTGCAGATGCCAGCTGGATTCCCTCTGCATTCCCCATAAGGGTGTTATTCTCTATCGTGTTCCCGTCTGAGGTAATCAGGACCCCGCTCATTGCCGCACTGTTCTGGAGAATAAAACCCTTGACGGTACAACCATCCGCGACAATCGCAAGGGCCGCCCCCTGCGATCCCGGGTCAATAACCGGTGCGCCGCCACCGGTATCGACCCCGATAAGCGTGATCTTCTTATCGATTCTGACCGCTTCCGGGTAGGTCCCGCTCCTGACCGTGATCGTATCCAGGGGGGATGCCCAGGTGACCGCAGCCTGGATGCTGGTAAACCCCCCTCCTGTAGGCGCAACAGTGTACTGTGCTCCCGCTACCGGAGAAATACATACCGCACCTATGAGCAGCACTATTACACAGCAGAACAGGAAGTTGCTGAGATTGCGCATCATGAAGGGGAAACCAGAATTCTGAAGCATTTTTTTATTCATCGGTCCATGTCAGGACCTAAAGGACAGTACTCGTCCATACACTCATATTATGAATACTCATTTGTGGATTTTCGGGATGATCAAGAGCAGCCTCATCCCACCCGCTCCTTTCGCAAGTTCAAGGAGATCACCGTCATGAACCTGTGTGGGTACACCAGATTCCAGCGGCGCATTGTTCAATACTGTTCCGCCAGTACTCCCGCAGTCTTCAAAATACCATGCATTCTTTTTCGAGAGGAATCTTCCATGGGGTTTTGATATCCGGGTTACCGCTGTATAGGTACCGGAAATCTCGACACCCGCATCCCCGATCGCATCCGCCGGGTGTTCGGGGTCGATTCTCCCGACAGGGACGGTGTCAGCTTTCAAAAGGAAGATCCTGCCATCATCATGGCCACCCAGAACGATTGCTGCCGGCACGTTACCCAGCACTTCCTGAGTGAGCGTGCTTTTAACCGATTCCAGCCTCTTGGAGATCTCTCCCCCGATGATCTGGACACGTGTATTGGAGAACAGTCCGAGATTCCGGATAATGGCTTCCATACCGCCAGGCACAAGGGAGTACTGCCAGACGGGATGAATACCTTTTGATGTGGGAGCGCCGAGGCCCGCCTCTTTTTTTATCACCCCGACACTCATGAGCCTGTCAAGGTGTTTTTTGGTGTTTTCGTAGCTGGTCTCGATCTCATGGGAGATCGCCCGCGCGTCACGGGGTTTCTTTTCGAGAAACTTCACGATTTTAAGCCGGGCGCTACTTGATAGCACATCCAGATATTCCGAAAGCTCGTCGAGCGATTCAGCAGTATCCTCAACAACAATCGTGGGAAACTTATCTGCCGGGTCCATATATATTCCTGAGAAGTACGTCGCTTTGTCGTCCTATAACCCTATGCATGAACAAATGATACGGATTTACTGGTTTATGTGTTGTCCTTCCCTTATGCACCGTGTAACCTGCAGGTTCAATGCTCTAACCCGAAACATGGGGGTAATATATCTGGCGCAGGATGCAACCATGAGATCAGGTGATAGCCGTTAAGAGTTTCGGCGTGTCACCGACCCATGAGAGAACCAAACGGAGGCACACGCGACGGATACCGGTAAGATCATGATGGGAACCGCACTGCTCCTGATCATGGTCGGTCTCCTGGTACACCCGGCGGATGCCGCAGAACCCGGTGACATTCCCACAGTTGGGTTGGGGAATGTTATCGTAGACATGGGACCGGTGCCGGGATACAGTGACACATCCAGCATGACCGGAATAACCGGGCCCTTCCATTCCGCCACGCACCCATACGAATGATTGCCGCCACCCCCATCCCTTCGGGAGACCCTCGTGTTACACACATGAGTGCCATGAGGGACGGGTTGCAATGGTGGCTTCTCAGATATATTCATGCCCGGCAGGTTCGTGAAACACAAGCATCCTGCCGGAAAAATCCTGATGCAACTCCTCCAGGCTTCATACAGGAAAAGCCAACCCAATTCTCCTTTTTTTTAATTTTTCCGGACTGCTACCGGGGGTTCGCCAAAAATCCGGGATTTCATCGGTTCATATTCCTGTTCAAAACTGTCACGAAGTCGTAGATGTTTTTTGATCTGCATGATATTCCGGCGTTTCAGGAAAGAAAAGGGACATGAAATAACAGCCGGACAGCCAGTGGAGGTCAGGAATCAGGGGATGACCATCCAGATCATCACCGCGCAGAATACAAAAAAGCGGGGGGGAATTATCCTGGGTTTGATATTGTTCTTATCGCTTCTTGCGCATTGTCAGGACAACGGTACAGGTTCCGACAATCCCAAGAGCGGCAATTGCGATCATTCCTGAAGAGGGGGATTTTCTGGTAGTGGTTGGAATCGGCGTCAGTACAGCGGCCGTAGTCGCCTTTGTTGTCGGGCGCACCGAATACGTGGGCAGGGGCGTTGTTATCTGCGTGGGTGGTGTTGTGAGTGTAGCCGGAACCGGGGCCGTGAGAACTACGTTATCGATCCACCCTCTGGCATAAATGTTCATTGTGCCATAATCACCGACAGAACCGATATAAATCCGGTTCATGCCCTTGAGGGGATCCGGGATACTGATATAGTAACTCCAGAGCTGCTCGCCGGTTGCCTTGTTGGTGACGGTTTCGGTCACAACATTCGTATCAGCATTATAATCCGCTTCGACGTGATAAGTGGTATTGACTTCATACTTGACGCTCGGTCCTTTATATGAGGATGTATCACTGCTGACCTCTACCTGTTTTGCACTTTGGGTAACGACGTGAAGCACCATGATCTGGCCGTATTTTGCGTTGGTAAATTCGGTAACAACGTTCGGACCTTTATTGAAATCCATATCGGTGCCGGAAAAACCCAGCCGGAACGTCGCGCCCGTATCAACTTGATCCAGTGTGACATCGTACTGAAGATTAAACGATCCACTCCCGTACTTGATCGCGGGCGAGTACGCAGAATTTTGGGTACTTGGCTCAATACGGAAATGGTACGTCTCATTTGCCTTATCCCAGTAGTCCCAAGAGGGATTGTTGGTCGTCCATTGCGGGTTCGTGGCAAATGAAGTTTGGTAGATTACCCCCCCCTGCGTCCCGGTATCAGCCTGGATCGGACACGTCAGGATAATGAGCGCCGCAACAAGCGCAAGAATAAAGAAAATCCGTGGATTTTTCATGGATAAAACTCCCTTCTATCAAACGACGACCGTGCCAAGATACTCTCACGGACCAAGATATGCCCCGGGCACATGAACACGAACATGTAGTGTATTATTATGCTGCACTGCCGTTTTTAAAAATATCGACCCGACAATCCCCAGTAAAAGACAGGCAACCCGGATCAAACACTATATTTATCTTCGGAATAAGGCAATATCATAGAGCAGAATTAAAAACGCGATAGTAGTCTAGCGGCAGGACAGGAGCTTCCCAAGCTTCTAACCCGGGTTCGATCCCCGGCTATCGCATCAGTATGGACACGGAACCTGAACGCTGTGCAATGCGGATCATTGCCGAGAACACCAAGGGCGTGCTGAGGGACATCACGACGGTGATTGCTGGACATGGGGCGAACATCCTCATGGTAAACCAGGAGATCTTCGATTCCGGCCCACATACAGGAATGGGAGAACTCTATATAGAATACGAACCGGGGCCTGATCGCGAACAACTGGTGCTTGACCTTGAGGCGATAACATCGGTCAGGGACGTAAAATCATTCCAGCCCTTTGGCGATATCTTCGGCTCCCGTGTAATTATCATCGGAGGCGGCGCACAGGTCGCCCAGGTGGCGCTTGGCGCAGTAAACGAGGCCGACCGGCACAATATCCGGGGCGAACGGATATCGGTGGATACCATCCCCCTTGTCGGGGAACGGACTCTCGCACTTGCTGTTGACGCGGTCTCGCGCCTGCCCCGTGCATCCATCCTCGTGCTTGCCGGGTCGATTATGGGCGGGGAGATCTCAAAAGCGGTCGACCGTGTGCGGGAGGCAGGTATCCCGGTCATCGCGCTCAAGATGGCGGGAACCGTGCCACAACATGCCGACCTTGTCGTCACCGACCCGATCCAAGCAGGAGTGTTTGCCGTCATGCACGTGAGCAGCAAGGCAGTCTTTGATATCAACCGTGTCCGCGGTAGGGAATTTTAATGGATATCATTGAACGGGCCGTGTCGGTGCTGATGCATGACGGCCTCATCGTCTATCCGACCGATACCCTCTATGGCCTTGGCGCCGATGCCTTCTCGGAAGAGGCAATAGTGAAAGTCTACGAGGCCAAAAAGCGGGATCTTGCAAAGCCGATCTCCATTATGGTCTCCGATTTCGAGATGCTTGCCGCAGTCTCCCGTATCGATCCCAGGATGGGAATGTTTATCAGAAGATTCCTGCCCGGGCCGGTGACGGTAGTGGTGCCGGCACGAAAGACGATTCCCGGTATCCTGACTGGCGGGACCGGACTCATTGGCATCCGTATCCCGGCGCACGACATTGCCCGGCAGATCATCGAGCGGTTCGATGCACCCCTGACCGCAACGAGCGCAAACCTCTCCGGAGGAAAAGACCCCCAGACCCCGGACGAATGCACGGTGCCCCACGATCTTCTTATCGATGGCGGCAGACTGCCCGGGACACCAAGCACGGTTGTCGATCTTACAACGAAAACTATCATCCGTCGCGGCGCGAACGCCGATATAATAGAAGAATTTTTGAGATCCTGCTGATAAAGAGACTGCCACATGCTGCCGATCCGCCTGCGCGATTTTGTGGAAGATCCTGATGGCTGGCTCTATGCAGTTTCAAGCTATGACAATGAAAAAAACGTCGGGTGCGTGCTCAGGTATGTCCCGGGCAATGAGGGCGAACGGGTTGACCCATCCGGCCAGCGATACCGTAAATACGATTTCGAGGACGCATACAGGAAGATCGCACGTGAAAAACCGGCATACTCCGGCCTTGTCCAGCGCATTCCCATCGCCGATCTGCGCCGGGTGTTAAAACCGGATCTGGAGATCTCCCGGATCGCCGCATCGCATCACAGGGTCCATAAACTTCTTGACCTGTTCCAGCTGCCGCCGGGTGCTGTCGGTTGTACCGGGTCGCTCCTGTGCGGCCTTGAGAACGAAAGTTCGGATATTGACATGGTGGTATACGGGAAACACTGGTTTACTGCACAGGCGCTTGTGAAACAGGGTATCGCTGACGGCAGGATCGAGGGCATGTCTCCGGATATGTGGCGCAAGGTGTACGAGAAGCGCAAACCTGAGATCCCTTATGATATCTTTGTTCTTCACGAGCAGCGGAAATGGAACCGGGGCCAGATTGAGGGTACCTATTTCGATATTCTCTATACGCGCTCCTATGATAACCTCGCCGGGGCACCTTCCGGTAAAGGAGATGTGCTCGGTAAACAGACGATCGTTGCAAAGGTGACCGATGCTTCGCTCGCATTTGACAACCCGGCAGTCTACAATGTCGAGCACGAATCGGTCACAAACGTCCTCTCGTTTACCCATACCTACAGCGGGCAGGCATTCACAGGAGAGACCATTGAGGCGTGCGGGGTCCTGGAGCAGCATGGCCGGGAACGCTGGCTCATCATCGGGACGACCCGTCAGGCAAAAGGGGAATATATTATTTCAAAGACGCTGCTTGGGAAGTGATTTTGTTTTTCTTCTCCTCAAAGTCTACAATTTTGTCTACAAATGTCGTTATATGGGGGAGGATCACGGGATCGAGACCGTTTTACACGCATAAAAAGATGTCCGACACTTCAGATATCTTCAGTTTGTTGACCACAAAGTGAAGGAATTTCGAAGTGGTCGCCAACGGGATATGGATCAGGAGCATGCTTACAGAGTCAAAGATAATGCATTTACGGGGCGAGGGGATCGGCTTAAGAAATTCCGTAATAGCAATTCCGAGGCCGGTCAGATCCGACGGTTGGTTGATATACCGGATATGCGGGCCTGTATGCGTAGTACCTCCCGAATAATGGGTGACCGCATCGATGACGTAATGGTATTGGGTACCCCCATATAACAGAATGAACCTCCCCCGCTCATCGGGGGCTCCCATTTATGGCCGTCATACTGCCCGGTTACCTGTAGCATTAATCTGCGTATTCCTGCTCACGAGCACATTATACGCATCGTGCGCCGGGTTATACCGCACCAGCACATCTCTTAATTCAAGCACAGCCCCGTACGGTGCAGAGACCAGATCCCGGTTTGACGGGGTGATATGAAATACAGGCAGCACCCCGTACACTGGTTTTTCCGCCGAACCGTCGCAGAGCCTGAACATATGGGTCTCCTTATCGCCGAGATCCTCGGACATCTTTGCCGCCACCACCGTGATCCGTTTTCCCACGTTCAGGTGTATCCGGGACAACCGCATGGCATTAGTACCCTTTGGGAGATGACAGGGCGAACGTGTTTTCCCATCCTTCCGTAGCATCACGTAACTGTACTTGATATCAGTGTTCACGTACCGGAACGGCTCGTCGCACACCGCAAGTATGTTCATGATCCGGGTGGGCCGGATGGAGGGGGCAGTCTGGAAACTCCAGCACCGGTCCGGCGTGCAGTTAGTGCCCCAGACAAACGTGCAGGGCGCATAGATGGAGAGCCCCCGCTTTTTCAGCGCAAGCGAAAGGACACGCAGATTGGTAGAGGTCGTCTCTTCCGCGGGCTCGACAATAAGAATTGTGCCGTCCGGTGCAAGCCGGTCTGCATATTTCATGACAACGTCTACACGCGCTGCAACCGGCAGGCCGGCCAGCTCGTTAAGCACGTTCGAGAAAACTATAAGATCGACACGCTCCGGGAGCGCCACTTCCCCGGGTGAGGTGATATCCGCTTCAAGAGCGGGCTTGATTGTCACCAGGGAATCCTTTGTGGCAACACTTTTTACCAGATGCGTAAATGCCTCGATATGCTCTTTTGAACGTTCGACCGGGAAGACCGTTGCCCGGGCCGTATCCAGGCACGTCCAGAAATCCGCGACGGCAAGCGGTATGACTCCCGGCCCGGTGCCGAGATCGAGAATAGTCATCTCACGTTTCAGCAGACCGTCGCGGGCGAGTTCGGCAAGCAGGTGCCGGGTCTGCATGAAGTAGACCGGGAAATGGTACGCAAGATAGCCGAGCACCGAATACCCTTTCGTGTACAGGAGTGACCGTTTGTTTGTCGGTTTCCAGTAATCGTCCTTCTGGGCAACAATGGCACGGCGGAGCCGTTCGAGGATGACCGGGTCAGACCAGTCCTTACCGGTTTTTCTTGTGATATACTGCCCGATGGCCTCTTCGAGCGCCGGGGGAATGGTACGAAGTTCAAGGTACTCACTGAGTCGTTGTTCCTCGGCAGCGTTCAGAAAGTATGCCGGGGATGGCAGGAGCCGCGAGATCTCGTAATCATCGCGGATCTTTTTTACGGCAAGGCCGAGATCGGCAAGGTGCGGCAGGAGTGCTGCGTACATCTGGTCGACCGTCTCCGGGTCATCAAGGTAAACTGCAATCTCAGAAAGCAGAAAAGCCGGTTTTGCGGATGCGACGTATTTTATCGTTGAAATAAACTGCTTTTCTGTCATAACCTGCCGGAATCTTTGCACCGGGCACTCATACATCTTTGGATAGCAGTTGCACCATTCTCCTGCCGTTTCCCGCGGGAGATATGACGATATATCAGGTCTCTTCCCTTACCGGTTCCCCGGTTTATGAGGCTCAACGGGTGAACCGTCCGGTTCATGTACCTGGAGGATGACATACATGTGAGGGATGGCAGCATGCTGGATCATTGTCCCGGAGCGGCAAACCTGAAAACGCCGACACTTGCAATCAAAAAGTGCCCACAGTGCGGGGAAGAAGTCGAACTATTTTCCAACGATGTCTCGGTGAAGTGCAGCACATGCGGATTTGTAATCTATAACGATATTGCATCATGCGTACAGTGGTGCAAACACGCCCGGGAATGCGTGGGCGATGAGATGTACCGGAAACTCACGGAAAAGAGGGTTGCGTGACAGGAAAGGCCGGGGCGTTTTCCTGATTTGCAGGGTTATTTCCCGGCCCCGCACCCGTGCTGGTGCTCGCCGGGCACCCAACGGTCGCCATCCTTGCGGATCTCTTTTTTCCAGATCGGGACGCCCGCTTTGATCGCCTCGATGATAAACCGGGAGCCTTCGTAGGCCTGCTCGCGGTGCCCCGCTCCCACTACAATGACAAGGATGTTTTCCCCGACGGCAAGACGTCCGATCCGGTGGATAATATCGACAGAGAGCAGGTTGCAGGTCTTTTTTGCTTCTGACACGATCTTCTCCAGTTCAGGGAGCGCAACTTCCTCATACGCCTCCAGTTCCATCTCGCGGATATCATCGTCCCGGACGATCCCGTCAAAGACGACAATGGCGCCGGTCCCCTGCTGCTTTGCCGCAGTGATCATTTTTCCGATGTCGACATCCTCTGTCTGAATTGTGATCATAACCGCACTCCTTAACCACCTGCAACCGGGGGAAACACCGCGATCTCATCACCTTCAGCAACCCTGATTGCTGGCGCATCGGACGTTTCCACGCGTTTGCCGTTCTGCATCAGGATAACATACTCGCGGAAGGCACCCTTCTCATCGAAGATCGCATCGTACCCTTCCTGGTTCTTTCCGGCCACATCCTTAACGAGGTCAGACAGCCCCTTGTTCTTCGGAGCATCGACCACGATATCGGTCCCGAGCAGTTCCCGGAACCGGGCGAAAAACCTGATCCTGACGGTCATTTCTTCTTTCCTGTTGTAATTTTCTTTGCTTTTACTGCTGTTGTATCCTTTGATATATGCCCTGTGCCGCACGATATGCAGGCCGGGTTTCTTACAACAGCAATTTCTTCCGCGTGCGCTGTCATCCCGTCCCAGATCAGGAGACGGTTTGCCAACAGTTCCCCGGTGCCAAGCAGGTACCTGAGTACCTCGTTGACCTGGATCATCCCGATGAATCCCGGCGTCACTCCAATCACAGGGAAGACTTCCTTTGGGGGGGCAGAAGGAAAGATACAGCGCAGGCACGCGGTCTTTCCCGGGATGATCGTGGTCGCCTGCCCGTAGAACCCCCGTATTGCGCCGTGGAAGAGCGGGATCTTTTTTTCAAGCGCGATATCGTTGAGAAGGTACCGGGTGGGATAGTTGTCCATCGCATCGACAATGCCATCCGCCCGGCCGACAAGCTGTGCACAGTTCGATTCATCGATGGTAGTATCGATCACTTTAACGGTAATATCGGGGTTGATCGCATGCAGTTTTTCTTCGGCCGATACAACCTTCTTCCTGCCGATATCCCGGTCACAGTGCAGGATCTGCCGGTTGAGGTTGGTCTGTTCGACGACATCCTTGTCCACTACCGTGAGGGTGCCCACCCCGGCGACCGCAAGATAGATCGAGACCGGTGAGCCAAGCCCCCCGGCCCCGGCAATAAAAATATTGGCCTTTTTCAAACGTTCCTGCCCTTCGTCGCCAAAGAGCATCATCTGCCGTTTGTACCGTTCGCGTTCGCGTCTGGAAAGCATCTGTTTCACCGGAATAATTGGAAATACGAGGGTGCCTGCCCTACTGCTGACACACGGGATCTTCACCGTGCTCATGTGAATGAGAGGATGACTCCTGCCACGACTCAAGGCCATGCTTGACGCGATAATCATTGATTGCCTTATGGATGCCTTCTTCTGCGAGCACCGAGCAGTGCATCTTTATTGGCGGCAGGCCGTCAAGTGCCTCGGCGACCGCTTTGTTGGAAAGTTTCCAGGCATCCTCAAGCGATTTTCCCCGGACAAGTTCGGTGGCCATGCTGCTTGATGCGATTGCCGCACCGCAGCCGAATGTCTTGAACTTTGCGTCGATGATAACATTATTCTCGATCTTCAAAAAGATCTTCATGATATCGCCGCAGACCGGGTTCCCGACCTCCCCGACACCGTCAGGGTTCTCAATCTCGCCGACGTTGCGCGGATTTTTAAAATGATCCATCACGGTTTCGCTATACATTGCATCCTCCGTTTTTTGCCGATTTCTGGTACAAGGGAGACATATCCCGCAGGCGTGATACCACTTTCGGCAGCACCTCAAGCACAAAATCAACATCTTCCTCAGTGTTGGCATCGCCAAGCGTCAGCCGCAGCGAACCGTGCGAGATTTCCACCGGGAGGCCGGTGGCAAGCAGCACGTGCGAGGGTTCGAGCGAACCGGACGTGCAGGCGCTGCCGGTCGATGCGCAGATACCCTCATCGTCAAGCCACAGGAGCATGGACTCCCCTTCGATAAATTCAAAACTGACATTGAAGTTCCCCGACAGCCGTTCAGTCGGGTGACCGTTAAGACGGGCATACGGGATCTTCTCAAGAACGCCCTTTAAGAGCCGGTCGCGCATCGCCCGGATCCGTGCGTTATGGCCTTCGATATTGACTGTTGCAAGTTCGATGGCCTTCCCGCACCCGACAATCCCGGCAATATTCTCGGTGCCGGCACGTTTCTTCCTCTCCTGGCCGCCGCCATGGATCAGGTTCTCGATCCGGATGCCTTTTCTGATATAGAGCGCCCCGACTCCCTTGGGGCCGTAGAACTTGTGGGCGGAGAGCGAGAGCATATCGATATTCTGCGCCTTCACGTCAATAGGGATATTCCCGATCGCCTGTACCGCATCGGTGTGGAAGTACACCTTGTGCCTCTTTGCAATCTCCGCAAGTTCCCGGATCGGTTCGATGGTGCCGATCTCGTTGTTCGCGTACATGATTGAAACAAGAACCGTCTTGTCAGTGATCGCCTTCTCAAGGTCTGTCGGATCGACGCGGCCGTATCGGTCGACGGGGAGGTAAGTCACCACAAATCCCTCTTTTTCAAGGAACTGGCAGGTGTGGAGGACGGCGTGGTGCTCGATTTTCGTGGTAATGATGTGGTTGCCCCGCTTCCGGTTGGCATAGGCAACACCTTTTATCGCCCAGTTGTCGGATTCGCTCCCGCACGAGGTAAAATAAATCTCGTCGGGATCCGCCCCGAGCGCTTTTGCCACCTGTGCCCGGGCCGTATCAATGGCAGTCTTTGATTCGCGTGCAATCCCGTAGATGGATGAGGGGTTGCCAAAGTGCTGGGTGAAGTAAGGGATCATCGCATCTACGACTTCATTTTTCGCGTATGTCGTGGCGGAGTGATCCATGTAGATGATACGCTGTTTTCCCATGCTTTCTTACCTTGTATACGTGAATATGTGCTCTCGTCGTCTGATTATTCTTTTGTTGTCACAATGGGGTCACCCTGTATATCCCGGTTGGCCCGGTTATTTCACATGAACCGGTCCTCGCAAAGATGACGCGCCGTTTTCCCATTCTGAAGCAAATGAGACATTGCTTTTTATTGTCGCACAACTGATTCACAATTGTGAATACAACATATTATGTAACAATTGTGATAATTTAAAAGTTGTGATATGATGGAAGC
>NZ_PMZU01000049.1 GCF_003170075.1 Methanoregula sp. | reverse complement strand
CCGCCGCCCCCGAAGGGGCGCCCCCGCGGCGGGTCAGTGACTAAAACAGACATGAAAAACTACCTTGCCCTGCCGTGCCCCGAAGGGGCCCTGAGGCAGGGAGCCCTCGTTACTATAATTTTGATAGTTCTTTTTAATTCAGGAATGAGTGTTATGGCAGTATCTCGCTCAAATTTTCTATCAACCATTTTCTTGGTTTTGAGAGTGAACGCAATCGATTAATGGTTCGTTAATCTAGAATAAAAAAAAAGAGAATCAGTCAGTAAGTAATGACTTCACCGCGAGGAAGACCGGCCCTCTGACATCAACTTTCTTCTTGTTGTCCGTGATAGCCCGCATCGCGTACTCTTCGATTTTTAAGTTGATGTCGCTGGGGTGCTTTGCCATCTTGACCTGCACGAGCGTCCCCTTGCCGCACCGGGCTGCCTGTTCGATCTCCGCTGCCGCAAACGCGGAGGCGGCAGCGAGGTAGGAGATCCCTGTCGGGACACCTTTTATGCGCACGTCCTTCCACTTCTCTGCATCGGGCACGCCGAGGATATTTCCTTCATGGACGAAGATCTCGTTTGCGCACGCCGGCCCGCAGAGCTTCGCGTTCGCCTCTGTCTCCTCGACGGTCACTTTTACGTGCGTGCCGAACAGGGTGCCGTCCCACGCCTCAAAGGAGCAGGGCCCCTGTGACGTGGCATTCGCCGCCGCGACCCGCGCAATCGCAATCGCGAGTTTCTTTCCTTCCGGAGTAACCGGCTCCTCTTTGAGGTGCACGGCCCGTGCGGTCTCGCGGTCGGTGAGCGGCCGGGGGAAGAACTGGGGGTACGAGAGCTGCCGGACGTCGTTGGAATTGTACGCGATCATCGCGAGCCGCTCGACGCCAAGGCCGAGGTTCATAACCGGTACGCCAATCCCGTATTCTCCGAGCGCCGAGGGCGAGTACATGCCGAAGGTTGCCACTTCCACCCAGCCGTGGACCGGGTGCTTCGCGTAGACCTCGGTCTGCGAGTCCGGCATGTAGTACTTGGAGCGCTTTTCGTCGGGCTGAAACCGGAAGTCCTCGTACCCGAACGCGGAGAGGAGCGCTTCGCTCACTGCCTTGCCGTCCTCATTGGTGACATCCTCGCCGGCGACAACACAGGACGCGGAGTGGTAGGTCATGAGCCGGGTCGGGCCTTCTGCCTGCTCGCGACGGAAACAGCGGTCGACCGAGAAGAGCCGGATGGGAAGCGGTGTTTTTTCCCAGATCGACCCGAGCGTCATGAACCAGCCGCTTGTCATGTGGCTCCGGAGCGTGCTGCGCGAGGACTCGGGCACGAGTGATTTGAATTCCGGGAAGACGGCATCGAGGATATGCACGACAATCCCGTCATCGACCCCAAGGACCTTTGCCAGTTCGTGGGTAAGTTCGTCGCCGTCGATTTCCGATTTCTTGTACGCATGGAGGGTTTCACGGAGCCGCTCTTCGGTCTCCTTCGTCATCGGCTGGAACGGTTCCTTATGGCCGCTCTCTCCCACGGGGCTCTGGTGGCTCTGGAGGATCTCGTTGATCTCGTCCAGCTGCTTTCTTGCGATCCCGACGTTCGGGCGCGGGAGCCCGCCGAGGTAGAAGACCCGGTCGAGCACGGCCATCGCTTCGGGGCCGAACTGTCGGTAGATATCGCTTTCCTCGACTATCACCGGGTTCTCGATCTCGTCAAAACCCATCGAGAGGTAGATCCCGCGCAGCCGGTTGATCGTCTCGAATATCGGGTGCTCTTTTGCCCGGCTGTACCGGAGGCGGGGGTACTTCCTGTCCTCTCCCGGCGGGGTGATGACCGACGGGCCCTCGTGCCACGCCCCTTCGAAGTTCGTATGGGATTTTTCTTTCCAGTCCTGCGGGTTGAATCTCATTTACACACGCTCCAGGCAGATGACCCTGCTTAAGGGGTTTTCATCCCGGATTTTATAATCACACGATGCGGCAATTCTCTCTGCAAATGCCCGCACCTGCTCATGCTCCGGCATGTTGTTTCGTTGCAAACGATTTCTACTGTATCCCAGATACATGTATCCTTTCACCTCGACAAAGGTCGCTCCCGCGTCCTGCAGGATCCGTGCGTAGCCCTCCGGGTTTATGTCGTTATGCCCCTCTACAAGCGTGATCCGCACGGCCGAGCGTTTTGTCGAGAGCTGTTGCAGGCTTTCGTTGATCCGGCTCCAGAACCCGTCCGCGTCGCCCATGGGCCGGCAGGTCTTTTCATACGTTTCCTTGTCGGGTGCATCGAGCGAGACGTACTGCTGGTAGGGCCGGCAGCGGGCGAGCATGTCCGGGTTCGTGCCGTTGCTCACGACAAACGTGGTGTAGCCGTTCGCGTTGAAGAGGTCGACAAGTTCCGGGAGCCGGCTATACAGCGTGGGCTCGCCCGAGAGCGAGATCGCCACGTGCTTTGGCGCGAGCGCTTCCTGCCAGCGCTCCTCGGTCACGGTATTGTCGAGCACTGCGTTATAGCCGGCCAACGCTTTTTTCTGTAATTTGTGCACGCCGGCGAGAATAGTTTCGGGCGGGCACTCCTCAACTTCTGCCATCTCGTGCTCGAACGAACGCCAGCAGAAGAGGCAGCGCTGGTTGCAGCGCAGGGTCGGGGTCATCTGGACGCAGCGGTGGCTGTCGATCCCGTAGAACTGGTGCTTGTAGCACATGTCGCCGCCGGCAAGGGCCCGCTTGCACCAGAGGCAGGGCTTGAGCGCGGCAGTGGATGCTGGCGAAAAAAAGAGGTATCCCTGTTTTCGCAGGGCGTCACATGGTGCGGATGGCATCGATCCCGAGCGTCTCAAGCGATTCTTTCAGGGTGTTCTGCACGGCTAAGACGAGCGTGAGCCGGCGGTCCCGGACTTTGCCCTCGCTTTTCAGGACCGGTTCGTAGTGGTAGAACGAGTTGAAGGTGTCGGCGAGCTCGTGGGCGTAGGTCGCGAGCAGGTGCGGGCGGAGCTCGGCGACCACTTTTTCGATGACCCCGGGGAACTTTGCGATCTCCTTTGCGAGCGTGATCTCCTGTCCGGTCTCAAGATCGTAGCACTCGGCAAACGTGCCGGCTTTCTCCAGGATACTGCACGCCCGTGCATGGGCGTACTGGATGTAGGGGCCGCTCTGGCGCTCGAAGTCAAGCGCCTCCTTCCAGTCAAAGACCGTGCTTTTTTCCGGCGAGATCTTCACGATATCGTACCTGATACCGGCAAGGGCAACGGACTCAGCGATGCTCCTGCGTGTATCCTCGTCGAGTTCGGGCCTGCGGGTCGTTACTTCCTCGAATGCCTGCTTCGTGACCTCTGCTATCAGGTCGTCGGCCGAGACGAACTTTCCCGCCCGTGTGCTCATCGAGCCTTCGGGCAGCGAGACAAACTCGAAGTTCACGATCTCCGGGGCTTTCTCGCCAAGGAGTTTTAACGTGCACTGGAGCTGCGCCCCGATCAGCTTGTGGTCGGCGCCCAGTACATCGATCGCGCGGTCGAAGTTCACGCTCTTCCAGGTGTGAAACGCAAGATCACGGGCCGCGTAGACCGAGGTGCCGTCGCTCCGCCGGATCACGTACTTGTTTGCAAACCCGAACTCCGCGAGGTCGAGCGCAAGCAGGTTCTCCTCGTGCCGTGCCTGCGGGAGTTTTTCTATCTTCCCGATGATCCTTTTTGTGTCACCGTTCCTGACAAAATCGCTCTCCCAGACAAACCGGTCGTGCTTCACATTGAGGTTCTTCATCGTGACCGCGAAACCGTCAAGACAGCGGGAGACCACTGTGCGGAATTTTTTTACCGTCCCGGGGTCGCCGCTCTCCACGAGCTGCATGAGCTTGTCGACCTGTTGGGTGATGCCGGGGTCATTTTCGATCTCCCGGTTCGCCTCGATATAGACCCGGGCAATGTAGGCGTCCTCTTTCTCGCCCTCGTGCCGTGTATGTTCGAGGTGGTCAAAGCCCCAGACGACAATGGCGATCTGCCGGCCCATGTCGTTTACGTAATACTGGACTTCGAGCCGGTAGCCGGCTTTCCTGAACGCCCGGGCGAGCGTGTCGCCGATGATCGAGTTCCGGATGTGTCCCACGTGGAGCGGGCCGTTCGGGTTTGCGCTCGTGTGTTCGAGCGTGATCCGGGTATCCTTTTTCGGGAATGACCCGTAGCCGGGCTGTGTCGCCGCTTTCACGGCTGCACTCACGTACGCGCTGCCGAAGACAAAGTTGATGTACGGGCCTTTTGCCTCTACGGCAATTCCCTGATCTGCGAGGTCCTTGTTGTTTTTGAGCGTTGCAACAATATCCTGCGCTATTTTTACCGGTGCCTGTTTCCTCTGCTTTGCAAGGCCGAATGCGACAGTCGAAGCGAGATCCGCGTGCTCCCCGCCATCAGTGAGCTGGATGTCTGCTGTACCTGTGCATTCCGTCAGTGCTTTTTTTATTATTGCCGTGGTGTCAAAAACCATCAGTATCCCGTCCTGTACCGGAGGATGGCTGCAATCCCGCCAAATGCCGAGAAGAGGATCGACCCTTCCTCGAAATCGTCCGAGATCAGCTCCACTTTTGCGCTGGAAAGATCGGCGAGCTTTGCCAGTTCTTCGATGATGTCGATCTCCTCATCGAGCACGAGCGGTGCGGTGCACTTCGGGCACGAGCCGAACTCGATGTCGCGGACGGTCTTTCCGACCGGCATGCTCACGGTCCGCTCCTCGGTGTGGTCGCAGCTCTGGCATTTTATTTTGAGCCGGGACTTACGGAGGTTCGAGGAGAGAAGGAGCGTGCCGACCGCGCCGAGCTCGAGATTTTTCCGTATGCTCTCCTCCCCGTACGCGGCAAGGCCGTTGTCCTTTACGAGTTCTTTTAAGAACTGTTCCATGAGGGACTTCTCTTTGACGACCGTCATGCCCGAGAGCGCGTCCTTTGCGGCATCCACAAGCTCGGGGAGGCCGTCCTCGTTTGTATACGCGACGTCAAAGAGTCCGATGATCTTTTTCTGGACCTCGTGGTGGAGGAAGTTGCCGGCCTCGAACTCCTCTTTTGTTGGGCTCGGGCCCCCAATCAACAACCCCTTGAAGCGCTTGAAAAAGTCTTTTTCCGCAAGGAAGATCGCGCTCGAACGCTCGCCGACCTTGGTGTAGAACTCGTTGATGGCGATCTCACGGAGCCGGCCGAAACGGGCCGCCGACTGGCCGCCTTTCCTCTGCTTGCCGGGCACCGTGGAGGTCGCGCCGTTGACCGCTTCGATCCGGTTGCCGCGCAAAAATCCCCAGTACGCCTCCCTTCGGTCGAGCACGAGAAGGCCGTAGACATATTTCTCCTCGAGCATCTGCTTGAGGGGTTCGAGCTCGAAGTTCGAGCTGCACCGGTACATGTAGAGGTTGAGCGGTTCGGGTGGCTCCATGACCGTGCACTGGAGATCGGTGCGGTCGCCGTAGAGCTTGACCGTGCCGCAGAAGACCGCCATCCCCTTTGCGGGCGGGTGCTTGTAGTACCTGAGCCGTGAGAGGATCGAGGAAATGGCGCTCTGGACGTTCGTTCGTGTCTGCTTGCTCTTGATGTTCGCGCACTGGCCGTACTCGTCCTTGAGCTGGTTCGTGACATCGTAGATCTGCTTGTCGGGCGGGATGTAGAGCGTGATGAGCTCCGTCCCGTCCCCTTCCTGTGCCTCGAGTTTTTCGAGCGTCTTTTTGAACTCGTAGCGCTTACGCGCGTCGTCCATCTCCACGGGTTCTGTCATGTGCGGTTTTCAGCCTCTCCTAAAGCTAGTACCTATTCACGTTTGTGTACCATAAATTTGCGCCCATTGTGCTATAAGCCGGGCGTCGACATCCGGATTAATCCCGTGGTCGCCGGAAAATTCGATGAAGGTCTTTGGAACATTCGCCGTCGCAAAGAGGGCCTGTCCCTCTGCAAACGGGATGACCGGGTCGGTGGCGTTGTGGAACATCCAGACCGGGCGCGGGGAGATCGTCGGCAGGTAGGTGCTCGGCTCTAACGATGTTGCAAACCGCAGGATATCTCCTGTTCCTCCCTGTGCGGCCACTGCGTCTTTGAGCCCCCAGTCCGCGGTGGAGATCCCGACATACCCGGCAAAGTTCTTGTCGACGCCTGCCGCTACTGCCGCGTACCGCCCGCCGTTGCTACCGCCAACCGCGTAGACCGGGACGCCGAACTTTTGGGCAAGCACGGCGCGGGCCGATGAGATGTCGCAGATGGTGAGGTAGTACCCGGGCCACTCTTTCTGCTCGAACTTTGCATAATCCGCCTGCGGGGAAAACGCGGTGCCGGCCGTCTCCCCGCCCCGGCCCCGGTAGTCGAGGAACATGAAGGCATACCCGGCCGCCGCATAGGTTACCATCCGCTCTTCGTGCCCGGTGATCTTCTCGCCCGCACCCGGTAAGTACACCATCACGGCCTTTGGCGTTTTCGGGTAACTCAGGTACGTGACCACGTCCCCGGTTGTTGTGTGCAGGACAAATTTCGATTTGGTATACGTATCGTTTGTAAAGAGAACCGTTTCTGTCGTAGTGACCGGTGCACAGGTGACCGAGAGGACGCCGTTGCTGTCCACGGAATACGTGGGTGTTGCCGTGGCAGTACTGCTCGTACATCCGGCGAATGCGACAAGCACGACAAGGCAGGCAAGACCGGCAGCGATACCAAAGCCGCGTATCATGCTGTCTCCATGCACCGGTGGATCAGGCAGATCGTCTTTGCATCGCAGATGGTGCCGTTTCTGACCATTGCGTCTATCCGGTCTTTTGTGACATCCATGACCTCGATAACCTCGTCAGCATCTTTTTCGTACTCATGCGAGGGCGAGAGGCCCCGGGCTTCGAAGAGGTAAATCTTCTCGTCGGTATAACCGGGTGTCGTGTAGATAAAGCCCTTTGGGATCATGGTTGTTGCTGCAACACCGGCTTCCTCGATGAGCTCGCGGTGCGCCGTTTCCAGGGGGTCCTCCCCGTCTTCCATCGTCCCGGCCGGCGCTTCGTAAATGTACTGGCCGACCGCGTACCGGTACTGGCGCAGGAGCTTGTAGCCGGTTGGCGTCACCGGCAGGATCGCGACCGCACTGCCGGGGTGCACGGTCACCTTTTCCGCCTCGATCCCGTTCGGGAACCGGGCAACCGATTTCTCGATCCAGAGGCGCCTGCCCCGGTAGATCTCCATTCTTACACCTCGTACGGGATCGGGTCGGTCATCCCGAGCGCACGAAAAGCCTCGCGCCGGAAATGGCATGAACCGCAGGTCCCGCACGCCTTCTTCTCGTTCTGGTAGCACGACCACGTGTGCTTGTACGGGACACGGAGGTCGTTACCGACCCGCAGGATATCGGTCTTTGTCATGTGGATGAACGGCGTGAAGAGTTCGATGTGCGATGTCTCTTTTGTCCCCAGCTCGATCACGCGCCGGAAGGCGTCGATGAACTGCGGCCGGCAGTCGGGGTACCCGGAATAGTCGAGCGCCTGAACGCCGATAAAGATCGCATCGGCCCCTTTTGCCTCGGCATAACTCGTCGCGATCGCGAGCAGGTTCGCGTTCCGGAACGGGACGTAGGTGTTGGGGACGTGCGCCCGGGCCGGGTCGAACCGGTCGACCGCAATTTTTGTATCGGTCAGGCTGCTCGCCCCGAACTGCGAGAAATACCGGAGGTCGATCTCGGTAAAGTCCTGTGCCGAAAGGAGCGCGGCCACTTTTTTCGCGCAGGCCCGTTCCTTGTTCTCCGTGCGCTGGCCGTAGTTTGCGTGCAGCGCGAGGATATCGTAGCCCCTGCTCTTTGCAAGATACGCAAGGGTCGACGAGTCCATACCCCCGGACATAAGACAGACTGCCTTCAATTATTTCACCCCGAGCACCTTGTGCAGCTGCACCTGGAACCGCACAGGCAGGTTGTTTCTTAAGATATAGTCCACGAGCGGTTTATAGTCCGCGCCATAGACCGGGGAGAAGAAAATCTCGCCGGCGATCGCGTAGCTGTCCATGACCCGGTGCGCGTACTCGCAGTCCTCCCTGTTCCCGACGACAAACTTCACGCTGTCTTCAGGCCGGATCGTTCTGAGCAGCGACAGGTCGCTTGTCTCTCCCGATGAAGGGCACTTCACATCCATGCATATGGCTGCATACGGCTGCACATCCGTAAATGTGATCGTGCCGTTCGTCTCGATATCGACCGGTGTCCCGCGCTTGTGCAGGGACGGGAGCAGGGAAAGGAGCGCGTCTTTCTGGAGCAGCGGTTCGCCGCCCGTGATGCAGACCAGGTGCGGGTTCTCCCGCCAGCACTGTTCGAGGATCGCCTCGCAGCTCACCTCGGTCCCGCCTTCCTGTGCGTACGCGGTATCGCACCAGCGGCAGGCAAGGTTGCAGCCCGAAAGCCGGATAAAAAGGCAGGGTCTCCCCTGGTTTTTCCCCTCACCCTGGAGACTCGTAAAAATTTCAGAAATCTTCATTCGATGATCTCGGCATAACAGTTCGGCGATTCCCAGACCCGGAGCCTCGTCACATGCGCCGCGATGTGCTGCGTTTTACAGATCTCCTCAAGGTCGTCCCGGAAGATCCGCGCGAGCAGTTCGCTTGTCGGGTCGCCCGGGGTCGTGAGCACGTGCTGGAACTTTTCGACGGCAGGGACCATCGGGTCGTCGCGGTTGAGGATGATCTGGTGGTCGTACTTCGCGATCGTCTGCTTGATCACGTTGTAATCGACGAGGATACCGGTCGTCGCATCAGGTTCGCCCTCGACCCAGACCTCGATCTTCCAGCGGTGGCCGTGGAGGTTCGCGCATTTCCCCTTGTAATGGAGCAGCCGGTGGCTTGCATCGATCTGGACTTCCTTATAGATCGCGACGGTCATTACCTGTACCATGAGCGGGATGAGGATATAATATTATTACGAGTGAGGGATAATAGTACAAGACAGGCAGGTGGGATGCCACAATTTATAAATCGGTTCCCCGCGTTAGTATATATCTCAGTGTGGGTTATCGATAACCACGAAAACAACTGATATGAGGCTCTTTAATGGGACAGGGTAAATTTGCAGCCAGAAAACTGGTTCGGGACGCAAAAAAATTCCGGTGGAGCGACAAGAACTACGCACGCCGCGAACTCAACCTCGATGTGAAGTCGGATCCGCTCGAAGGCGCTCCACAGGCGAGGGGTATCGTACTCGAGAAAGTCGGTGTCGAGGCCAAGCAGCCTAACTCGGCGATCCGGAAATGCGTACGCGTGCAGCTGATCAAGAACGGCCGGCAGGTCACCGCGTTTGCGGTTGGCGACGGTGCCATCAACTTCATTGATGAGCATGACGACGTCGAGATCGAAGGTATCGGCGGCCGCCTGGGCCGGTCCATGGGAGATATCCCCGGGGTCCGGTACGTCGTCACCCGCGTGAACAATGTCTGCCTCCATGAGATGGTCATCGGCAGGAAAGAGAAGCCGCGCAGGTGATCGTGATGGCAGAAGCAGAAGTAAAAGCAAAAGCTAAACCTGAAGCAAAAACTGAAGTAAAAGCAAAAACCGAAGCTGCACCCGGGGCGAAGCCCCAGGCAAAGAAACTGCTCTTCAACAAGTGGGATGTATCCGAGGTCAAGGTTACCGACCCGAGCCTTATGCGGTACGTGAATCTCACCCCCCAGATCATCCCCCACTCCTGCGGCAAGTTCTCACGGCAGGAGTTCAATAAGGCCAATATGATGATCGTCGAGAGACTGATCAACGGCCTGATGCAGACCGAGAATAACACCGGCAAGAAGGAGCTGGCAATAAGGATTGTGCGGGATGCATTCGAGCTCATCAACAAGAAGACGAAAAGAAACCCTGTCGAGGTGCTTGTTGAGGCAATCGGCAACGCCGGTCCCCGGGAAGAGACCGTCCGTCTGAAATATGGTGGCATTAACGTCCCGAAAGCAGTCGACACCTCCCCGATGCGCCGTGTCGATTCCGCCATCGGTTTCCTCGCAGAGGCAGTCTGGAAATCATCGCGCAAGAGCAAGAAGCCCGCGTTTGCGGTCCTTGCCGATGAACTGATTGCCGCCTCGAAGGGTGACGCGAAATGTTACTCGGTCGGGAAAAAGGAAGAAAAGGAACGGATTGCAAAATCCGCCCGTTAAACATCTTTTTTTGAGGTTATTTTCATGGCACGAGGCAAAAAAACGGTTGAGCGCGTAGTCGAGCTCATGAGGGACCCCAAGCATATCAGAAACATCGGTATCGTGGCGCATATCGACCACGGCAAGACGACCCTGTCCGATAACCTGCTTGCGGGTGCCGGTATTATTTCTGAGGAACTTGCGGGTAAGCAGCTCTTCATGGATTCGGATGAAGAAGAGCAGGCCCGTGGTATCACGATCGATGCGTCAAACGTATCGATGGTCCACGAGTTCGAGGGTCAGGACTATCTGATCAACATGATCGATACGCCGGGCCACGTGGACTTTGGCGGCGACGTGACGCGTGCGATGCGTGCGGTCGACGGCGCAGTCGTGCTCGTCGATGCAGTCGAAGGCACGATGCCCCAGACCGAGACCGTGCTGCGGCAGGCCTTAAAGGAACAGGTCCGCCCGGTCCTCTTCATCAACAAGGTGGACCGGCTGGTCAACGAGATCAAGGTTGACGAGACCGAGATGCAGATCCGGCTCGGGAAAGTCATCGACAAGGTCAACAAGCTCATCAAGGGCATGAACGAGGACCTGTACAACAACGGCTGGAAACTCGATGCCTCGCAGGGCACGGTTGCCTTCGGGTCGGCGCTCTACAACTGGGCGGTCTCGGTGCCGTACATGAAAAAGGGCGGCGTCTCGTTCAAGGAGGTGTTCGAGAAGTGCCGGGCCGGCGACATGAAGTACCTCGCGAAGAAGAGCCCGCTCTATGAGGTCGTGCTCGACATGGTCGTGCACCACCTGCCAGACCCGCTTGTAGCACAGAAGCGCCGTATCCCGGTTATCTGGCACGGCGACAAGGAGTCCAGGGAAGGAAAGGCGATGGCTACCTGCGATGCGACCGGCCCAGTCGGGCTGATGGTCACCGATATCTCCTTTGACCCTCACGCGGGCGAAGTCGCCACCGGCCGTCTCTTCTCCGGGAGCCTCAAAAGGGGCGACACCCTCTACGTCATGGGTTCTGCAAAGAAAGAGAACCGGCTCCAGCAGGTCAGTATCTTCATGGGCCCGAAGCGTGTGGAGGTCGAGGAGATCGTCGCGGGTAACATCGCGGCAGTCACCGGTATGAGGGACGCGATGGTCGGCTCCACGGTTACCTCTCTCCAGGATATGTTCCCGTTCGAGTCGCTCAAGCACTACTCGGAACCGGTCATGACCGTTGCGGTCGAGGCAAAGAACATGAAGGACCTGCCAAAGCTCGTTGAAGTGCTGCGGCAGGTGGCAAAGGAAGACCCGACGCTCGGTATCGCGATCAACGAAGAGACGGGCGAGCACCTGATCTCCGGTATGGGCGAGCTGCACCTCGAGATTGTCACGGGCCGTATCAAGCGTGACAAGGGTGTCGAGATCATCACATCCGAACCGATCGTGGTGTACCGTGAGACCGTTACGGGCAAGGTGGAGTCGGTCGAAGGCAAGTCCCCGAACCGGCACAACCGGTTCTACTTTGACCTCGAGCCGCTGCCCGATGAGATCGTCGCCCTGATCAAATCCGGCGATGTCTCGATGAACCAGCCGGCCCTCGAGCGCCGTGATGTGCTCTTAAAGGCCGGCATGAACAAGGACGAGGCCAAGAGCGTCAAGCATATCAAGGGCACGAATATGCTCTTCGATATGACGAAGGGTATCCAGTACCTCAACGAGACGATGGAACTGATCATAGAGGGTATCAACGAGGCCCTTGCCGGTGGCCCGCTTGCCGACGAGCCGGTCCAGAACCTCAAGATGAGGCTTACCGATGTAAAGCTGCACGAGGATGCAATCCACCGTGGCCCGGCGCAGGTCATCCCGGCGGTGCGTGGCGCGATCAAGGGCGGCATGCTCATTGCAGGCGACTCGCTCCTGGAGCCGGTCCAGAAGATCCAGATCACGGTCCCGCTCGACCAGATGGGCGCTGCGACCTCCCAGATCCAGGGACGGCGCGGCCAGGTCTTTGATATGCAGAGCGAGGGCGACACGATCACGGTGGTCGGCAAGGCCCCGGTCGCCGAGCTCTTCGGGTTTTCCGGCGACATCCGGTCCGCGACTGAAGGCCGCGCGATGTGGAACACCGAGTTCTCCGGTTTCGAGCTGGTCCCGAACAACATGGTAAAAGACGTCGTGATTGCGATCCGCAAGAGGAAGGGCTTAAAGGAACAGATGCCCACGCCGGCGGATTACCTGTCCTCGTAATTTTTTAATAAAGGTAAATTTTTTTTGAGTGCACGCTTGGCGATTTTTTGCCATTTATGCGTCAGGACCCCGGGGGAGGGCCCTGAGGATCTCGCCCGTTTTCCGTACCCTGCCAATTCTTCTGAATATGAACTTCACTGCTGCATTGTGCTGTTCATCAGATCGCGAAGTCATCGCGTCCTCGGCAAAAATCTGCTGGAACCCGTACTCGTAGGCAAACCGTGCCGTGCTCTCGACGCCCATATCCGTTGAAATTCCGCAGAGCACGATCGTATCCATCCTGCGCCGGCGCAGCTGGAGTTCGAGATCCGTGCCATAGAATGCCCCCCACTGTTTTTTGGCGATGACAATATCCGCCGGGACCGGGGCAATTTCAGGAACAAATTCGGACCAGTCGGGAGGCAATGCCCCGGCACGGGGGAATGACTCGTCGCTTGTGACCGCGAGTGCCGTTCCAGGTGTGCTCACGACATGCACAAGGAATACCGGCATCCCGTTTTTCCTGAATGCGTTCACGAGCTTTGCGGCATTTTTTATGACGTCCGGGGCAGGGTAGGGTCTTGCCGGCTGTGCGGCGATCCCCTTCTGCAGGTCGATGACCACGAGGGCTGTGGTGGTTGTATCAATACTAAGTTCCGGCATTTCCATCACCATACCAGCATGGGGCCATGTACCTATATATCGTTCCTTTGACCGGCTGTTGGGTTGTTGACAGATACCCTGGCGTATACCCGGATCCCCGCAGGACCGTTTTAGCCGGGGTATCCCGCCCCGTTCGTCCGGCATCCCTTTCAAAATGTTTATTATCCCGTAAAAAGAACTCTGGCCTGATGACAACAGGAAAAGAGAAGGAGTATATCCCCCGTCGTTATTGGGGGTACATCCTGATCATTTCCGGCGCCCTGATCGGCTCTGGTCTCGGCCTGCTCGCCGGTTATCCGGGGCCGGGAGTACTCACCGGCCTGGGGCTGGGGTTTTTCGGGTCCGCGTTCATCAACCCGGTGGAGCGTGTGGACCGGGTTGAAGTTGTGCCGGCATCGGCCCGCAGGTTGCGCTGGGTGAATGCGCTCATCGGCACCTTTTTTATCGTCTTTGGTATGGGGATAGTCTGGGCACTCTTTCCGTACATCATCGCTGTATTCATCATCCTGCTTGTGATCTGGATCCTCGTCCACGGCTTTGCAAAGCCCCATTACATTTCTTTGAAAAAATGAACGGGCCCGTAAAATCCCGTGAACAATGTACCGGCTCTTCGCGTTCGTCACCGGCCTGCCCCCGGATGTGATCAGGACGGGCGATGATACCCGTGGAGGTGCCAGGCGGGAACAGCCATCTGATGGGAACAAGCGTATATAGAGGGAAATGTAAAATAAATTTGACAAATATGAAAAGTATATATTTTATTGTCGGGTGCATCTGCCTCCTTGCATTCGCGGTTATGCCCGCACAGGCATTCACGGCAAAGGCGCTTACCATAAACCTTGATACGAATGGCAATGCCCAGGTGGATTTCCAGTACGACCTTTCGTTCACGGAACAGATTGCGGTATTTGCCAATATTGCCAGCCCGGCAAATGAACTCAAGGCAGGTCTTGAGAACAACCTTCACCGTGAAGTCACGGTTGTAAAGGCAGATAGTTCTTCTGCCGAGGTGATCATTCCATCCTTTGCCTCGGTCAGCCAGTCCAACGGGACAGAGACGATCACGACACCGGCATTCTCGTTTGCGAACGCAGAGAATGCGATCAGGCAGTACTGGTGGGCCCCGCTCGTCTCGGTCGACCTGTCTCCCGATGTGACGACCATCTCGTTCCCGGACGGGTACCAGGCAAGGTTCCTCAACCAGATCAGCTTCATTTCCCTCTCCCACCAGATTGCATGAGCAGGGTTTTCGCCTTCTTGTCCCTGCTGACCACAGGGACGGGGGCAAAACCGGGGCAGAAAAATAATTTTTCTTTGTATTCACCGAGAATTGTGTATACTTAAAAAAAGCCCTGGTTTTTTTGTGCCGGACCGTACCAGTGCCGTTCCCTCACCAGGCAGCACACGACCGCAAGCTTTGGGCCTGCCATGGTACTTGAGGTACGTACCTGAGTTTCATGGTCTTTAATCTCAAAACGACCATATACGTATAGCCCGGTGAATAACCATGACGGACCATACCGTACAACAGTTTGGGAAGGAACTGAGAAGCTTCGTTGTTCTCATTCTCCTGAATATGGCGTTTGGCGCCCTTGCACTGGCATTCGGGATGCAGATCATTATTACAACGTTCCTGCACTACGCAGCGGGAGCACCCCCCTCCCCGGTTATTTCCACGGTCCGCATCCTCACGGGTATCACGGGGACCTGTATCGGTTTCTTCTGGGTACTGGTAAGCGCAAAGATCCTCCGGGGGTTACGGGGGATCCGGCACGAGTACCGGGACAGCACAGGCGCCGGCCCGGTCCCGGCCGAGACCCTTACCGGCTGGATCGTGGCGATGGTCGCCCATTACCGGGCGAACAGGACCCTCATATGGCGGATGACCTTCATCAGTATCGCTGGCGGCATCTTCTTTCTGGCTCTCGGCATCGCGAACCTCGTACAGGGAATCCTGGCGTTTCCTGCCGCTGCCGGCCCGGGATTCGATGTGATCGCCATCTTTGGCGCAGCGCCGCTCAACGCGGGGATAGGTCTTGTCACGATCTCCTTCGCGGTAAGATTCCGCCGGTATGCCGGCACGTGGGACGTCCGCCTGAAACTGGCCGGCGAGGGAGAGGAATCCCTCAAAGAGGCGCTGGAGAGCCGGTGACCATGGCAGAACGCAGGACATCCTACGAGATCTACTGGGAGATCCTTGTCTACTGCCGGACCCCGCGGACCTTCACTGCCATCATCGGCCGTTGCGACCTCAATTCGAAGACAGGCCAGGAATATCTCGGGTTCCTTGCCGGCCGCGGCTTCCTCGCCGTTAAAAGTGACAGCGGGAGATCGACCTATATCGCAACTGACCGGGCGGCCGGGTACACCGCCCTCTTTACCCAACTGTACCAGGGGCTTTTCGACAAGGGGCCGGCGTTCCGGGTATAACTGCCGGTATCCCCCTGCCGATTTTTTAAAATCCCGGGAGAACCGGAGGAGGAGATCCGGGACCGGCCGCGATACGTCCGAAGAGGCCCGGTGGTTGTTCCCGGTTCCTGCCCGGTCCCCGTCTCCCGTACCCGGGTTCATTTTACCGTGGTTATGGCATCGTCCACCCGTTCTGATCCCTCCCTGGAAGAAGGGGGGGCCAAAAAAACGGCAGATCTTTTGTAAACGACAGGAAACTCTCTATATTCGCGAACCATGTATTCACCTTGTCTGGTATGAACTAACAAAAAACGGGTAAACAGGATTATTTTCCTAAAAAAAACCACGAATACCATCATATCAGCTTTTAAAATTATGAAAGGAGTTGAACCATTTTGTCAAATACACCAACACACGATACAAAGATTGCCGGTACAAAGATGCAGGAAACCGCCCATAAGAAATCCGGGTCCGGCACGGGCGCCCCAAAAGTGCTCTCCTCTCCGTCAAAAGGCATAAAATCGTTAAAACACGGGTCGCACCAGGTCGAGTACCGGAAGGACCATCCAAAAGCAGGGACCGGAATGAAAACCCCGTCCGCACCTGTCCTGAAATAATCCGTCATCCTCCCCCTACATTCGACCATACTTTTTTTTAATCAATAAAAGACACGGCCGGCATTTTAAAAACAAATCTGAAAGACGAACATTCAGGCATTCGTCTTAACACCCACGTTCTCTCGCGTCAAAACCGGATCCTGTGTGATTACCAAAAAAAATACACGAACCAGATGCAGCGCGAATATCCGGCCCGGAAATTAAAGGAAGAACCCGGGCGGAGGTATTAACCCGGATATTTTCGTATAAACCAGCATTTTTCATCGTACCAGTCGGCACACGCTGCTTTGGTGCATAGTGGTCTGACGCGTTGATTTGTCGAAGACCCGGAAAAGCTTCGCCAGTTCTTATTTTCATATTCCCCACAATAGAGTATAGCCATGATACCCCTTTCATTGTCTGGTGTGATAAAGCATGGCTATCAAAATGAATCCTGATATAAAAAAAATGCTCCGGGATCAAAACCGGATCCTGTTTTCTTTCATCACCGTTAACCGTGTGTTATTTTTTTTAGAAAAATCCTGATCCGGAGCAGGCTGTTTTTGCCGGCCGGAAGATTCTTTGCGCTTCCTTCGGCAGACCGCCTCTGTTTAAGGATGGCGTCCTCAAGCTCCCGGCGGATATCTCCCCGGGGTACGACATAAAAAAAAAGGTTACAGGATCTTCTGTCCCGCGCCGGGGCCGGGTTTGAGCTGGAAGACCCCGGAGATCTTCAAAACGATTGCGGACTTCGGGACGAGGTTTGGCTTGAGCTCTTTTACCCAGGCGACGTCATCATTGAAGATCTTGTCACCGGTGTGGATGGTCACGGTCCCCTTGATCTGGAAGCCGCCCTTCTCGCCCCAGAAGGAGACGGCGGCCTGCGGGTTCTCCTTGAGGTTCGCAAGCGTCTTGTTGAAGTACTGGTCCGAGATGAGCATCGTCTCGTCGTCCAGCAGTTTGAACGCCCCGATCGGGACGGCGTTTGGGACGCCCTTTTTGGAGGCGGTTGCGAAGTAGACGATCTTTGTTCCCGCGAGCGATTCCCTGATCTCACTGGTGAGTTTTACCATACCTGTTCCTCAGGGGATTATTCATGCGGAGGGGATGTTAAGGGTTTGGCCGGGAAGCTTTCCCGGGAGGGAATCCGGCGCGGGGCACGGCAGGTTATGAAACAGTGGCTGTCAATTCAGTTGTCAATTCGTGCGAAAAAAAACTCCCGGCCCGTGTCGAACGCGAACCGGGAAAGCCGGCTTTTTTTACTGTTTTAAAATCCGCTGGCATTCCTGCCCGAGCCGCGGGAGGTCATGTTTTGCCGTGTTCCAGACTTCGTCCCTGTCGATGCCGAAGTACTGGTGCACGAGGAGATGCCGCATGGCAATTATATCCTTCCACGGAATTACCGGATGAGTTTCCTGGAACTCCGGGGAGATTCCGTTTGCCGCTTCCCCTATTATCTGGATATGGTACAATGTCCATACGACAAGCAGTTCGGACCGGGCAAAATCGTCCCGGGAACCCGGAAGTTTTTCCCCGATCTTATTGACCGCTTCAAGAATATCCCGGAGACGGTCGAGGTCGGATCTCATAAGGGCACGGCTTCCTGCAGCACGGCCCGGCGGAAATTTTCATGGATCCCGTTCGCCGATGCGACATCTACATCCCGGCCGAGCAGTTCCGAAAGCTCCCGCTGGAATGCGGCATGGGTGAGAAGTGATGTGCCCGTAGGGAATTCCACTAAAAAATCGATGTCGCTTTTCTCTGTTGCTTTCTGGCGGGCGACCGAGCCGAAGATCCGGATGTTCTTTACGGCAAACCGATCGGCGAGTCCAAGAATGTCCGGTCTTTTTGCAACGATAAGCTCGTAGATGTCCATGACGGTCGCCCCTTTGTTCTCACAGAATAGATTGGCAAAAGAGGATATTAATGCATTGACCCGGAGGGACCGGCCGGGCGGCCCGTTCCGTGATGGTGTGAGCGCACGTGTTGATTTGGTTGTTGATTCCAGGGCACCGGGCCCCCCTGGCGTCTCCCGCGAAACCCGCCACGAACCCGCCATAACCGGGCCATGTCCCCGGGCTAAACCCGCCCGCGTATCGCCCGGTCATCCGCCGGTGAGCCGGGCGCTCAAAGGATTTTCTCCCCTGTATGCGCCCCGATTCCGCCAAAAACCGATTAATTCGTTTTTCCGGAAAACGCCCCCCCATGCCCTTCCGGCGGCCGATCCGGGCCCCGGATGACCAATCCCCGACCCGGTTTTTGTGGCCTGCCGGAAGCCCGCTATATTGCAGGTTTAAGTGGCCCTTAAATTGCCCCGTTTCGGGAAATAAGCGATTAAATCCATATTCCCCATGCGCGTGGACATCGCTTCCTGTGGAAGTCGGTTCGCGGGTTCGGGACCGGGGAATCCGGGGCTGGAATGGGCCCGGATTTGGGTGGAAAAGGGTGGGGTTGGAGGGGTGTGTCAGAACAGGGGGAGTCTGACGCTCAAAAGGGGCTCCGCCCATCAGCCTGAGTGGGCTTAGCCCCGACAAAAACCTCACGGGAAAATTATTCGAAAAAGTGTAGCCCGTCCAGGACCTGATCGACAACGGCCAGCCCGTCGCTGCCGTTCCTCCTGGTGTCAAGAAATACCGCACCGATGAGGGCCTCGAATGCGGTATCGAAGGCCTGATTCCCCTGCAGCCAGATCTGGTTCTTCTCCTCGCCTTTTCCCCAGCGGATGTACTGCTGAAGCCGGAATTTCTCTGCAAAGGCCCGGGTCCTGTCCCGGTTTACCCCGCGAATTTTATCGGTAGTCAGGGTGCCCTTGTCCCTTGAACCGTTCTCGTATAGCCGGTACATGACAAGAGTCCCGAGGACAGCATCTCCCAGAGTAGCAAGCGGGTCCATGCAGTCTTTCCTGGCAATATGGTTATCATTGATGTACGACTGGCGGGTCAGTGCATCTTCAAGGAGTGTTTCATCTCTGAATGTGTACCCGATCTGCTTCTGCAGGTCTTTTTGTGAATTACGTTCATCCATTCATAACTACCTCCCGGATCCGGGCCTTTATTGATTGGTGTATTACCCGCCAGGAACCATTAATCTTGTTTAATAATTCCGGGCGAATTTGAAGAGTGGCGGGGTGGGCTGCCGGTATTTTAGAGAAGAGGACGCTCAAACGGGGCTGCTGCCCCTCGGTCATGAGTGGGCTTGGCCCTGGCAAAATTAAATCCGAATCTTTATTGATTGTCTTACACGAGATCACGAACAGGATGCCCGGTGTAGGGTCGGGAAAAATTTCCCCGCCCTCAAGCAGGAGAGATACGGCGATTTATTTTAATCCACGCAAGGACTGTCCTTTCGTTGTGAGACGATATTTCTGCCTGCTGCTGCGTGGTTTATCGGAAATGGTCATCTCAATTAATCCCTTCCGGATTGCCGGCTGTAAATATGCAGATCTGAAATATTCGTCATCTTTCAGGTGCAGGGCAGTCTGGAGATTTTGCCGGGACATGTCACCCTTGAATACTTTGAGTAATCGTTCAACTTTCCGGGTAACTTCCTGGGTACTTCCCGGGTACTTCCTGGGTAACTTTCGGGTAACTTCCTGGGTACTTCCCGGGTACTTCCTGGGTAACTTTCGGGTAACTTCCTGGGTACTTCCTGAGTGCTTCCCGGGTAACTTCCGGGATACTTCCTGGGTCTTTGAGGAAGCAAAAAATGTCAGCATAACCCCACGTTCATTCTGCGACCACTGGGGACGTGGTAAGCCGCTATCGGCGCAGACTTTCTGGATCAGGACGCTGCCGCGTCCCATCTTTTCCATAAATCCTCGCAGGTAGAGCACATGGGCAATGTCAGGATTGCGGAGTACGGATATGTGTCCCACCGCAAGTTTGTCCGGTGTCACACCTTCCGGGAATTTGCCGGAGTTTTCGATCTCCAAGCGATCCGGATAGATGGTGACAGAAATTCCGCCGGAGAAATCACTATAATCCCGATGGGCAAATGCATTCACCAGCCCCTCCCGGATGGCAGACGAGGGATACAGGTTTTTGTCCTCGCGTTTCAGGACATCCTCTTTAAAGTGTGATGAGGTTGGAGTGTTTCTTCGGATAAACCCGATTACATCATCGAGCAGGGTAACCAGTGGCCCCTCAAAGAATTTCGTATCCGGGTAAATATCATCGGTCTTGTCCGTGGAAAACCGTGCAGCCCTGACCCGGATTTGCGGGTAACGCAGTGCAGGATTCGTCGTAAAGAGCACATCGCCTCCATTGGTCAGGTGGCCATATTTAAAGACCGAGAGATCTTCAAGAACCGTAATCGGATTGTCTGCATCGCGAAACCGGAGCCGTTCGGTTTTATTGATGTCCGTTACCGCAGAATGGATTTCCTCTCCCGCCAGATCCTTATCTGTATTAGCGGAAGAGAACCGCCGTTCCCATCGTTCCGGCTCGACCTGCCTGCGGAGCACAAGGTCACGGATTGTTGCGACATCAGCCTTCCGGGTTTCCACACCGTCGCGAAGATAGATGACATCTTCAAATGCATAGGGCTGGTCTTTGCCGGCTGGTACTTCAAGGACGATCAAATTTTTGCCCTGCACCTTTTGTATCTGGACGGATACCAGTGTTTTTGGGGAGAGATCTTTTTCCAGCGCCTGTTCAAGGGTTTTACATGCAACCTCAGCGTCATCAACACCAAGGATCTCTCCGGCATCGTTTATTCCGCAGACAACGTAGCCGCCAGAAGAAGTATTCAGAAAGCCGCTGATGACCCGGCCAATGGCTTCAATGTTCTGACAACCGGATTTGAATTCGATGCTCTGGCCTTCTCCGAGCAGCAGGACCTCTTTTATCCTGTCCAATTTCATGACCGGCCCCCGTTGTCCCGGAGTATGCGGGATACATGTGTGCTGTCCCGGAAGTTTTCCTTTAAAAATTCCTCAACTTCCTGGTAGCGGGAAAATTGTGCGGTGGCAAAGAGCGTTGCATCTGCATCGGAACTGAACTTCTGGACCCAGTTGCCCTGTCGGTCCTGTAAAGGTTTCCGGGAAACGATTGCATCTTCGTACATGTCGATGACGCGAAGATCGTCCATGATCTGGTTTTTCTCCAGGGTAAGTTTTTCACGGCCGGTTTTTCCCTGATAACCAAGATTGTTCAGGAGCGATCGGGCGAAAATTACATGGTCGTGGGCCAGGAGCCAGCGGGGCTTTTTTAGCTCGATTGCTTTTTTGAGTTCCTGATGTGTGATCGATAACGCGCCCTTGTCAACGCCGCTTCCGTACCGGGGGGTGATAAGACCTAAGAAGAGATCGCATTTCTTCGTTGCGGCCAAGCAGTTCTCAAATGCTGAACGGTCTGAGAACACCGGCATGGTCCCTTTGTGCGACATCCAGACCTCGTACCCGAACTGGGTAAGCAGGGTGTAAATCCGGTCCAGGAGTTCTTCATAATCATAGACGGTGGAAGAGACAAGTATGGTGAGTTTTTTATTGGCGGCTGCCGGTTCCTCCGTCACGTTTGCTCCTCAATAGTTACTTTGCAATAAAGAGAATTTAAAGGCTATTGAAATTGGGGGGGGGAAGGTTTCTGATCTGGTGTGAACTGTATACATATTTATTAACAAGCCTGGTCAAGAATTATCTGTAAAAATGGCGTCGGATTTTGTCGTCCTTGACCTGTTCTCAGGTGGCGGTGGTCTCACCGAAGGATTTGTCCGGCAATCATTTGATTTTGTCGCCCATATTGAGAAAGATCAATATGCAGTCAATACATTGCAAACCCGGTTGATATATCATAATCTGCAAGCCTTGGGTGAGGATGACATTTATCAACAATATTATAGGGGTGACTCTTCACGTGACGATTTCGTGGGATCTGCCCTGACCGCAACTCGTCAAAATCATTTGATTATCAATCAGGAAATTTCCAGAGCAACGGAAGAAAGGATCATCGCGGAAATACAATCCGAATTGCAAACCCGGTTTGGTCGGAAAACCGTAGATGTAATTATCGGGGGGCCCCCCTGTCAGGCATATTCTCTTGTGGGTCGCGGAAAAGATGAACATGGGATGCGGAATGATCCGCGAAACTATCTTTACAAATATTATTTGCACTTCCTTAATGTTTTCAAACCGGAGGTATTTGTTTTTGAAAACGTACCGGGAATCATCAGTGCAAAGAAGGGAAGAATATATAACAATGTGATTGGTGGATGTTCAGATCTTGGCTATCATCTGGATAAGGAGACGCATATCCTGAATGCAAACGACTTTGGCGTCCTTCAAAACAGAAACCGGGTGATTTTCATCGGGTGGAAAAAAGAGCATGACCTGACGTATCCGGATTTTCCCCCGATCCACTATAAAGAAAATATTAATGGGCTCCTTAACGATCTACCAGAACTTCAGGCCGGTGAAGGAACTGATAGTATCCAACCCTACCGTGAAGAAAAACCCTCCGGGTATTTACTTTCCACAAAGATAAGGACCGGAAATGAGGGAATCCGGCATCACCAGGCACGCAAACACAATCACAATGACAAAGAAATTTACAAAATTGCCATACAAAAATGGAATGATTACCGACAGAGATTACACTATGACGAATTGCCGGATAATCTGATCACTCACGAAAACCGCCAGATTTTCCGTGATCGTTTCAAAGTCGTGGATGGGTATTCAAATTCCCATGCAGTTCTCGCCCATCTGGGAAAAGATGGCCATTATTTTATCCATCCTGATCTGCGGCAGGTGAGATCGCTGACCGTGCGGGAAGCGGCCCGGATCCAGTCTTTCCCGGATAATTATCTCTTCGAAGGCCCACGTTTCGCGAAATATGTTCAGATTGGTAATGCCGTTCCCCCTCTGATGGCAGAAGGCATTGCAGAAAAAATTCATAATCTGCTTAATAA
>NZ_PMZU01000075.1 GCF_003170075.1 Methanoregula sp. | reverse complement strand
TACGGCACCATCGCAACCGGGGGATGCCACAAGCGTGTGGGGGCAAAGCCATCGAAGAGCGTTAAGAGAGATATTTTTGAGGATTTCTCCAGAGCCCGATAAACGGCTATTTATAAAAAGAGACGCAAATACCTGTGAGAAACCGGTTTAAGCATCAGCGTCCGGTACGGCCGATATCATGAAGTACATTGTCACCGGCGGGGCCGGGTTTATCGGGTCCCATATCGTTGAAGAACTCGCACAGCAACAGCACGAGGTTGTTATCCTCGACAACCTGTTCTCCGGGAAGATGGAGAATATCTCACCGTTTCTTGAAAAAGACAATGTCTCCTTTGTGAACGGCAGCATCACGGACCTTGTGCTGCTCCAGAAAACGTTCGAAGGTGCCGACGGGATCTTCCACGAGGGGGCAATCGCCTCGGTGCCGCGATCCATCGCAAATCCTCTTGCGACAAACGAGGCCAATGTTACGGGAACCTTACATGTCCTCATCGCTGCCCGGGACTGCGGCGTGAGGAAAGTCGTGTTCGCATCGTCTTCTTCGGTATACGGCGATACTCCCACACTTCCCAAGCGAGAAGATATGACACCGTCTCCCCTGTCCCCGTATGCGGTCTCGAAACTGGCCGGGGAGCATTATCTCAGGGTTTTTTCTGAAGTGTATGGTCTCGAAACCGTTGCCCTCCGGTACTTCAATGTCTTTGGCCCGCGCCAGGATCCAAAATCCCAGTACGCTGCGGTCATCCCGAATTTCATTACCCGTATACTGAACCACCAGTCACCGGTTATTCACGGCGACGGGGAGCAGACCCGGGACTTCACGTTTGTGAAAGATGTCGTGCAGGCAAATATCCGGGCGATGGAGCGTGAAGCCCAGGGTGTTTTCAATGTTGCGTATTGCAGGCGTATCAGTCTCAAAGATCTTGCAGCGGCGATCATGGAGGCGACGGGGATCTCCGTCCCGCTCCGGTATGACCCCCCGCGATCCGGCGACGTGAAGGATTCGCTTGCCGATATCACCCGGGCACGGGATGCATTCGGGTATGAACCTCAGTATACGGTAAAAACAGGTCTTAAGGAGACAATCGCATGGTACCAGAACCAGTGAAAGGAAAAACCGTCTGTGTGCTGCCGGCGCAGGATTTTACATTCGCACGTCCGGACTTTTTTTTGAATTGCACAGAAAAACAGTATAACTGATCGTTCTTATTGTCTGATGGTGAAGATCGTCTCCGCTGTCGGGGCCCGGTCCCGGTTCTTCAGGCGCACCCCGGTTTTTTTTTGAGAACTCTAAAAAAAGGAGGGCAATTATCCCTGCCGACAGATATGCATATAAGATTCAAGATAAAAGATTCACCGTAAACAGGAATTTTTCATTCCAGTGTCGTGAACGAATATATGAAGAAAACAAAAGCAATCAATAAAAAAATTTTAAGCGAGATCCTGCGGCGCATTGTTGATAGTGCGAAACCTGAAAAAATTATTGTGTTTGGCTCTACAGCAAGAGGAGACCGGGGGCCTGACAGCGATTTGGATCTCCTGGTGATCAAGTCAGGTACCTATAACCCCCGTACAGTTGCTGCAGATATTTACATGAAATTGTATGGTGTGGGCCAGGCCATTGACCTGATCGTTGTTACTCCCGAGCAGGTACGGGAGTACGGCAATTCCCCGTACCTTGTCCTGTATCCTGCACTGCGTGAAGGGAAGGTTCTTTACGATGCCAGTACCGCTTCTGCCCAATAATCCCCGGGAATGGATCCAAAGGGCACGCAGCAGTCTCGCGATTGCCCGCTGCCGCAAACCGGATATTTACCGTGAAGACTTGTGTTTCCAAGCACAACAGGCGGCAGAAAAAGCAATTAAGGCTGTATTTATTGCCCGGGATCTTCCCTTCCCGTATACACATGACTTGTCAGATCTTCTTCTCCGCCTTGAGAAGAGCGGGCTTGTCATTCCGGATAAAATAAAATCAGCATCGCGTCTTACTCCTTTTGCAGTACACACGAGATATCCGGGTCTCGAATTCCCGGTGAGCGAAGAAGAGTATACCGAAGCAGTGGATCGTGCAGAATCCGTGGTGCAATGGGCGGAGAATGTGATTCAGGATATGGAATCCTGATGTATCTTGTGCAAATGGGCCATGAACAGGAGATAGTCACTATGAAGATCGTCTCCATTGTCGGCGCCCGGCCCCAGTTTATCAAGTGTGCCCCGGTCTCGCAGGAGCTCCGGAAGGGGCACGAGGAGATCCTCGTCCATACCGGCCATCACTATGATCCGGAGATGTCCGATATATTTTTTGAGGAGCTTTAAAGATCCCGTGGTCGGGTTACAACCTTCGCGTGGGATCCGGGTCGGATGAAGAAAAGATCCAGATGCTCCTCCGATCCGGCATCTGATCATGGGATATTGCCGTGGAATCTATCCTTCGCTTTTCACTCATTTTATGAATTGTACAGTCCCAAAATAATGCGATCGGGAATTTTATTGGTATACAACGCTCCGATGCCTGATTCGAAGAATAAGGATGCTGTCAGAAAGGATAGCATATATTACTCTCCAGTCCCCGACACGATATTTATACAATCCCCTGAACTGACCTGTAAGTGCTTCGTGTGTTTCCGGATTTTCTGCAAGTCCGGACTCTATCGCATGGATTATTCTTTCTGCAACCGGTCTGTCAATCTTCTTTAGGTCATTGAAGACAGAGCGCTTATAATCAATCCGGAATACCAAGGAGGTTTTTCATCTCCTCTGAAGAAATTATGGCATCATCCTTGTCCCGCAGACGTTCGAGAGCAATGATATAATCTGCATATTCAGAGAGATACATCTCCATTGCCTTTTTTACAAGATATGCCCTTGAACGTTCAAGTGAAACTGCCACCTCATCAAGCTGATCGACCAAATTATCCGGTACACGGACGGTGATACTGGTTGTCATAATCGATTACATTGTAATTATATGCAATCCTGTGATTTCAATGTATTCATATTTATGAAGTCATCCTCCGGGCCGGTTCCCGGAGATGTCTCATACGTTTTTTGATGAGACGGAGATCCCCCGGCCGGATTACAATTCCGGCTCTGTGCCCGGGTTTTTCAGGTTCCTAAAAAATCCATACGGAAAGTGCTGGCATGCACGGCCAGCACATCCGTTCCGATACATTATTTGTTTATTGAAAAGAAAGAGAATAATCCAGACATAATCGGAGTCGGTTTCTTGACATCACGAACTATCCTGAATACAACGATCTGTGTTGTCGGGCTTGGCTACGTGGGCACGCCCCTTGCCGAAGCGTTCGCAGAGCATGTGCCCACGATCGGATTCGATATCGATCGCCGGAAGATCGACGGCCTGAAAAAATCCGGGTCGAAAATCCGTGCGACGATGGACCCCGCCGCGATAAAAGAAGCGGATTTTGTCATGATCTGTGTCCCGACGCCGGTCACAAAGGCAAAGGACCCGGACCTCACGCCGGTCCGATCGGCAACAAAAACGATCGGGAAGAACCTGAAACCCGGGGCGATAGTCGTCCTCGAATCCACGGTCTATCCCGGTGTGACCGAAGAGATCATGGTGCCGATCCTCGAAGCGGAATCCGGCCTTGTCTGCGGCAGGGACTTTTTCGTAGGGTACTCCCCCGAGAGGATCAACCCGAACGACGAGGCGCATACCCTTGACAAGATCATAAAGATCGTTTCCGGGATGGATGAAAAGACCACGGATGTCCTCGTGGAGCTGTACAGTCTCATCACCCACGTGTACCGGGCGCCTGACATCAGGACGGCAGAGGCGGCAAAAGTCATCGAGAACATCCAGCGCGACCTCAACATCGCGCTCATGAACGAGTTGTCCCTCATCTTCGAGCGCATGGGCCTTGAGACACAGGCCGTCCTCGAAGCCGCCGGCACCAAGTGGAACTTCCACCCGTACCGGCCCGGGCTTGTCGGGGGGCACTGCATCCCGGTCGATCCCTACTACCTCGTGATGAAAGCGGAGGAGCTCGGGTACCACCCGCAGGTGATCCTTGCCGGCCGTGCGATCAACGATTCGATGCCCAAACATGTCGCCGACATGGCGATCAAGGGCTTGAACGACGCCGGCAAGGTCATCAGGAATTCCAAGGTCCTGATCATGGGCCTCACCTACAAGGAAGATGTCCCCGATATCCGGGAATCGCCGGTCGAAGAGATCATTCATGAACTTAAAGAATTCAAGATCGATGTGTACGGGTACGACCCGCTTCTCCCCGGTGAAGTGATCGAGCGGTTCGGCGCGAAGCCGCTGCCGAAGCTGGACAAGAAGATGGATGCGGTGATTATTGCGGTCGCCCATAAGCAGTTCAAGGCAATGAGCCTGGAGCAGATCCGGGGGTTGATGAACAGTAAGCCGGTGCTCATCGATGTGCGGGGGATGGTCGACCAGAATGCGGCGGAGAAGACGGGGATGTTTTACCGGAAGTTGTGAACGTTTGATGAGGCTTTTTAAAAACCCGTGAGCATTTTTACACTTTGCGAATTATCCATCCATACCGGATCCAGGATAGTCACGAAATTTTTTTTTTGTTGTCGGCGCCCGGCCCCGGTTTACCAGGTGCGCCCCCGGTCTTCTATGAGCTGCGTAAGGAGCATGAGGAGATCCTCATCCATACCCGGGAGATCTGTACCTGCTTTTTAGATCCTGATAACCAGTGTTTGTTGGTGCATTTGTCGGAGACTTCGGGGGATGTACGGGTTTTTCCTTGTGGATATTGCCCGGGCACAAAGAAACATTCAGGTGTGCATCCCGGTATACAGAAAAAACCGGTGTACAGGAAACAATATCCTGGTACCGGTAAAAGGGAAAAACGCCTGTGGTGCCGGGCCTTTAGATTGCCCGGGCGGTCCTCCAGCCGTCCCGACTGTGGTCATCTTTACAGTCTTTTTTTTAGGCTCGCAAAGATTCCATCAGATGGTGTTCCCTATACTCATTTTGTGCTGGCGGCCCTGCTCATATCCCCATAATCCTCCCGATCACCTGCTGCGCTGATTCCGGCCCTGCGATCCGGGCCAGCACAAGCGACGCCATCACCATAAACACTGCCCAGAACACTTTTTTCACCTGCTCGTTTTTCCCGAACGCATCAATCACCGCATCGGCATCTGCCTTCATGCCATACCGGATCACCTTCGGTATGAACACAAACAGCGGCATCTGCCTTCATGCCATACCGGATCACCTTCGGTATGAACACAAACAGCGGCAGGAACACCACTGCAGCACCGGTGAACGCGAGGCTCACCTCCGCTTTTCCCGCAAGCCAGCACCCGGCCGGCACAGCAAACATCCCGGCGAGCACCGCCGCCATCCCAACCTCGCCGAACCAGAAGTAATGTTTCTTCTCCGCAGAGGTCTCCTTCTCCGCATCGGTCAGCGCGGAAAAATCAAAGACGCAGAGCGTGTTCAGCATCCCGTACCAGACCGCGTGCGTCTCCTCCGGGTCCGCGACGAGACCAAGGAACAGCACCGCGACCGGTACAATGAGAAGCAGAAGGGGGAGATGGGCCAGCACAAAGACAATCCCGAGCAGGATCCCGGTCCCGCAGATTGCGGCCCGGGTCTGCACCTCATTCTCGAACATCGGTACTCTCCGCAATCCGGATCTCAA
>NZ_PMZU01000026.1 GCF_003170075.1 Methanoregula sp. | reverse complement strand
GGCGATGTCGTGATCACGAACGATGGTGTCACCATCTTAAAGGAAATGGACATCGAGCACCCGGCCGCAAAGATGATGGTCGAAGTCGCAAAGACCCAGGATGACGAGGTCGGCGATGGAACCACCACCGCAGTCGTCATCGGCGGGGAACTCTTAAAGAAGGCCGAGGCACTCCTGGAACAGGACGTCCACCCGACCATTATCGCTGCAGGATACCGGCAGGCCGCAGAGAAGGCCCAGGAACTCTTAAAGGACATCGCGTTCGACGTCAAGCCAACTGACAAGGCGATGCTCAAGAAGATCGCCGAGACCGCGATGACCGGTAAGAGCGCAGAGTCCTCAAAGGACAAGCTCTGCGACCTCGTCGTCAAGGCAGTAACCATGGTTGCCGATGCAGACGGTACCGTTGACACCGACAACATCAAGGTTGAGAAGAAGACCGGCGGCAGCATCGATGACTCAGAGATCGTTGAAGGTGTACTCATCGACAAGGAGCGTGTTCACCCGGCGATGCCAAAGAAGGTCACAAACGCCAAGCTGCTTCTCTTAAATGCAGCAGTCGAGTTCAAGAAGACCGAAGTCGATGCCGAGATCAACATCACCCACCCCGATCAGTTACAGGCATTCCTCGATGAAGAGGAGCGCATGGTCAAGGGCATTGTCGAAAAGATTGTCGCAAGCGGCGCAAATGTCCTCTTCTGCCAGAAGGGTATTGACGACATTGCACAACACTACCTTGCAAAGGCCGGCATCTTCGCCGTCCGCCGTGTCAAGAAGAGTGACATGGAGAAGCTTGCCCGGGCAACCGGTGGCAGCCTCGTCTCCTCTATTGACGCGATCGGCAAGGACGAGCTCGGCAAGGCCGGCCTCGTAGAAGAGCGCAAGGTCTCCGGAGAAGAGATGACCTTTGTCGAGCAGTGCAAGAACCCTAAGGCAGTCTCGATCATCGTCCGCGGCGGCACCGAGCACGTAGTCGACGAACTTGAGCGTGCAATCCACGATGCACTCCGCGTTGTTGCGGTCGTTGTTGAGGACAAGAAGGTCGTCGCCGGTGGCGGTGCACCTGAGACCGAGCTCTCGCTCCGGCTCCGCGAATATGCGGCAAGTGTCGGCGGCAGGGCCCAGCTCGCCATCGAAGCGTTCGCATCGGCACTCGAGATCATCCCGCGCACCCTTGCAGAGAATGCAGGACTCGACCCCATCGACATGCTTGTCGAGATCCGTGCAGCGCACGAGAAGGGCAAGAAGACCTACGGCCTTAATGTCTACGAAGGCAAGATAATTGATATGAAGGCAGCCGGTGTTGTCGAGCCGCTCCGTGTCAAGACTCAGGCAATCTCCTCTGCCGCGGAAGCCGCGATCATGATCCTCCGCATTGACGATGTGATCGCCTCTTCAAAGTCCCCAGAGCCGGCCGGCGGTGGCATGCCCCCGGGCGGCATGGGCGGCATGGGTGGAATGCCCCCCGGCATGGGCGACTACTAACGTCACCCCTCTTTAAAATCCCGGCATTTTTTTAATTTCCATGAGTTTTTTTTACATTTTTAAGAGTAATGTGCAATTCTCCGTAATGATCCGCGCATTTGACCATGGGTGTCTCCTCTGTCCGGTAATTCTGCTCTGCGGACCCCATCCCTTTCCTCAGGGGATCCATCCGTCCTGGTATCAGAATTTACGAGGTCCTGGTAACCTTCAGTAGCAGGTGAATATCTAAAAACCACCAATCCGGGGGCTTACTGTGCGCGACGGTCTCCAGAAGATCTTTGTGGGGTGGATACTTCACGAAAAAAGAGGAAACATGTGTCTTTGATTAGCCGGTGAGGGTGCGTCCTGCTTTAACGATAATAGTTCCCGTGATGGTCTTGTTATCTGCTAATGCGTAGGTGTATGTACCTGTCTTTTCGCTGAACGAGAACTGGAACTGTCCGGTTGGAATAATGTCACCGGAGTTGAACATGCCGGTATTATTCCCGGTCGTCATGATCCCATGATTGACGGTGTCATCATTTACCCAGGCAATGTTGGTGCCCGGGAGCACCACATCGGTCTGGGGGGTAAAGCCGGTGCTCGTGATATGGATCTTTGTGACGCCGCTCGCGGCAGTGACTGTTGGTGTGACATTTACAGGGGCCACAGTTGCCGCCGTGGTCACGTTTTCCGTCGGTGCTGGTGTCTGCTCAGTGGTAGTGACAGGCACGGCTATCGTGGTAACCTCGGTCGCCGGGACCGTTGTTGTCTGTGCAGGAGATGATGCTGTCTGTGTGCATCCGGTGACTGCCACCAGTGTAACCAGAAGAATAATCAATCCCATGAAGAGTTTCATATGGAGTACACATGAAATGTCCATAATTAAATAAATTTACCTTTTTTGTGACCGAATCTTGGGCAAAATCTAAAATCATCTACAATGTGGGGTGGAAGGATGGTAACCGCTGCATTACCCGGGGCTCATCCCGCATACCGATCAGCCGGGATTTTTTCCCTCTGCGACAGGTTAATGATACCCGGGATGCACCATCCTTCATGAACGACCGGTTTATCAGCACGAACTACCGCACCGACTGCTACCACTGCAGGCAGGTGGCAGACCAGCATATCCGGGCGATGCCCAACCGGGCCGATGTCACCTGCGACGCCTGCGGGGCGACCCGGGTTTTTGTGCCCCGTATTGAGGACGTGGACGATACCGGGAAGTTTGCCGGACCCGGCCCGTGGCCGGTCTGGTCTCTTGCCGTGGAGGCCTCGTGCCGGAACTGCGGGGTTACCGGGCTCCATGATCTGACCGTCAGCTGCCGTAGTATCACAGTGCGGTGCCGGAACTGCCGGTTTACGCATCTCTACCGGTTCGATCTGGAATATATGGCGGATGATCCCATTGAGGGTAAGCCGGCCGGCGTAGTCTCCGGCCATGCAACCTGCCCGTAAGATAGACAGGGAAGGAACAAAATTTTGCTCCGGCGTTATCCCTATCGCTGAAGGAAAACCGGTCATATATGATAAAAAAAATGAACACGGTCTGCAGGTTTATTTCTCTTCCCGCACCATCGCAATGGCTTTTTTCGGGCATTCGTTCGCGCAGATCCCGCAGCCCTTGCAGAACCTGAGGTCGACCATGAGGTCTTCATCGATCGCCCCGTCCGGGCAATACATCGCACAGAGCCCGCATTCGTTGCACTTTTCCTTGTCGACCACGGGCTTAAACACCCGCCACGAGCCGGTCTGGCCGGCTGCGCCTTCGGTCGGCCTGCTCACTGCAAGCCGGTCGCGTTTTTTAACGCTGCTGCTCATGCGCTCATCTCCACATATGTGGCTTCGGCAGCCTTGACATTGCGCTCATCGGTAAACATCTCACGGATCGCCGTCTTTGCTGAATCAACCGAGACGATCCCCATCTTTGCGAGCGCCCCGAGCACCGGGGTGTTGAGGATCGGGCTCCCCGCGACCACGAGTTTTTCTTTTAAGGCGATCCCGGTCAGGTCGACATTGAAGGTGGTATAGCCGGCAAACTCCGGCCGGTGGGCGCTGTTGATGAGCACCCGGCCGCCCTTTTTGAGCCCGTGCAGGACATCGACCGTTTCCATCACGCTTGCGTCAAGCACTACGACCAGGTCCGGGTCACGGATCTGGCTGTAGACTTTGATCGGGTGGTCGTCGATCCTCACAAACGAGACGACCGGCGCCCCGCGGCGCTCCGCACCGTAGAACGGGCATGCAGTCGCGTATTTCCCGTCATGGAGTGCTGCCATCGCAAGGAGCCGGGCCGCAGTCACGCCACCCTGCCCGCCCCGGGAATGGATCCGGATCTCAAACATTGCCGGTCACCCCAAACCAGAACTCCCCACCCATGCGACGTGTCCGGACAAACTCCGCCATGTCATCATAGGTAACTTCCTGGCCGCCAAGGCCGGCGATCACGCTGTAGACCTCGCAGTGGTTCTTTGCCTTAATCTCGCCGGCGACAATACCGCCATACCCGAACGAGTAGTCCCGGTCGATTACGACAACCTCTTTTCCAGCGAGGTCGAGTTTTGGAAACGGCCGGAACCAGCGCAGGCGCATCGAGCCGGCCTTTATGCCCTCTTTTCGCAGGATGTCGATGGCGACCTCGGCTTCTTTCCCAAACGTTCCCATGGCGATGAGGATCACGTCCGCATCTTCGCACCGGTAATTCTCGGTCGGTCCGTAGCTCCGCCCGAACCGGCGTGCAAAGTCCTTCTCGGTTGCCGCGATCACCCTTCCGGCGTCGCGCATCGAGCGTTCGATATCCCACCGGAACAGGAAGTGCTGATCCGGCATGGTAAGACCGCCATACCCGGTTGGGTTTTTCGTATCGATGGCATGGGGCAGGTGGATCGGCGGGATAAAGTCCCCGGGTTCGACGGTGTCCAGCGGTTGCATGATATGGGAGAGGGAGAACCCGTCGAGATTAACCATCACCGGCAGCAGCACGTCATTGTGCTCCGCAATGCGGAATGCCATGAGGGTTGTGTCGTAGGCTTCCTGCACGGTTGAGACATATACCTGCAGCCAGCCGGTGTCGCGCTCCTGCATCGCATCGGTGTGCTCTGCCCAGATATTCCAGCCGGGACCAAGCGACCGGTTCACGTTTACCATCACAATCGGCAGGCGTGCACCTGCGGCCCAGTTGGTCATCTCGTGCATGTAGAGCAGGCCGTGTGCGCTTGTCGCGGTAAACGTCCGCACTCCTGTGATGCTTGCCCCGATGCAGGCCGCCATTGCGGAGTGCTCGCTCTCGACCGGGATGTAACGGCTCTTCATCTGGCCGCTTGTGACATAATCCGCGATGGTCTCGACGATCTCGGTCTGCGGGGTTATCGGGTATGCCGCGACTACTCTGGGCCATGCCTGTTTGACCGCTTCAGCGACCGCCTTGTTTCCTGTTGCGATCTTCTTCATGGCTGCGCCTCCTCTGCGGTAAGTTTCTTGAGGTTTGCGGCAAGGTGCTGTTTGAGGATCTCAAGCGACTTTGCATCGATGCCCTTGAACCTTCCCTGCGGGGCGAGATAATCTTCAAGCGGCAGCGGTTTTTTCATCGCTGCTTTCGAGGGTGCGCTGATCGTGAGTTTCCCGTGCTCGCGCTCGTAGAGCACCCACATGCCGGATTTGACCGCGAGTTTTCCCATCTCGATCGTCTTCTCGGTCGGGTACCGCCAGCCAGGTGGGCAGGGGGCAAGGATGTGGATGAAGGTCGGCCCCCGGAACGTGAGCGCCTTTGTGACTTTTTTATAGATGTCCTGCGGGTACGCGCTGCACGCGGTTGCCATGTATTCGAGATGGTGGGCGGCCACGATCGCGTCGATGTCTTTCTTCTCCACGGTCTTGCCGGTCGGGGTGGTCGTAGTCTTTGCGCCAAGCGGCGTCGCGCCCGAGCGCTGCATACCGGTGTTCCCGTACGCCTCATTGTCGTAGCAGATGTACAGGAAATCCGTGCCCCGTTCAAAAGCGCCCGACATCGACTGGATACCGATATCGAGCGTCCCGCCGTCCCCGGCGTACACGATCACGTGGGTCTTTTTACCCATCTCCAGAAACGCTTCGGACATGCCCGATGCACACGCGGCAGCGGAGGCAAACGCGACGTTATAGACCGGCACGTTCATCGCGGTGTTTGGGTAGGCCCCCTGGATGACGCTCGTACAGCACGCAGGCACGACAAGCACGCTGTCATGCCCGGCAGCTTTTAGCACATAGCGAAGCGTCAGGGACGAACTGCACCCTGCGCAGGCGGACGTGCATTTTTCTATGTATTCTTCCTTCGGGATTTCTGCGATGATCACCAACTCCTGACAAAACATGTTGTCAGAATGAACGGATGTGCGCGAAAAACGTTCGCGGATCTATCACTATTTATCATCATGGATAGACAAAAAATGATCTGTTTTGCCGGTCGCTGTTTGTACCGGGAGACCCCCGTGTGATCACTTTCACCCCGCCCGGTCTGGGGTTTAAACACCGGTTCTTTCAACAGTTGGTACAGGGAGGACAAAAACCCCTAAAAAAAAAGTTCTCATGCCCGGTACCAGTCCGGCACTAAAGAACGATCCTCCCGGCCTCTCATACCAGAAAATCCTTGAATGATATCTGTGTCCGATGCATGAACGGGATCCTCTCACCCTCTCCATGCGTCCAACACGCTTTTCGTTTTTATGACAGTTCCCTATACTCCCTGAGAGAGATGTGCACGTCGCCAGTGTCGTTGGGGTTTTGTCGAGGTGTGGTGAGTGGGCCGGTCCATGAGACCTTCCCATATTTCCGATCATTATCGGACCCCGGGGGATGCTGTCCCGGCCGGTTTTGCGACGGGAGATTTGGAATTTTCGGGGTCCGGGTGATCCACCGTTTCATAAGAAGGAGAAGATGGGATACCTGGAGAGAACTGGCACTCACTCCGGGTCCGGAAGAGGGGTGACCGGCCCCGGTTTCCCTACTTACTGTATGACCAGACAAGTGGGCTTCATCAGCATCACAGGTCTATGCAATCCTTAACGGGAGGAACATCCCAGAGGGTAATAGTGTGCCAGCGGAGGAGTAATATATTTTAGGATCATTCCTCTAATGTCTCCTATGGCTCTTCGATCCCTCAACCTTCCCGGTGTCGGCACAAAATACGAATTCGAGACTGACAAGGGCGATACGGTCGCGATATTTTTCACAAAGACCGGTACCATCCAGATGTATACCCTCCAGAAGGGTTGCCACACGCCAAGCGCAGCCGAGATGACACCGGTGGAGGCTCGGAGGCTCGGGAATATTCTTACAGGCGCTATCATCGAGGCCGACCAGGAGAGCGTGGAGATCGCGTTCTCTGCGCTTGCCGATCTCCGGGTCACCATCCATACGTACATCGTCCCCAGGGCCGTTGCAGGAAAGACGATTGAAGACCTCCGGATCCGGGCAAAGACCGGGACGACCGTTATCGCCGTTTCCCGAAATGACAAAAATATCATCAATCCCCCGCCCTCGTTTGTGTTTGAAACCGGCGATGCCGTGCTGGTTATCGGGGAAACCGACCAGCTCAGATTATTCGAACGGGAAATCTTGGTGGATTGATGGAAGGCATCATAATCGCGCTTTTTGTCTGCCTCGTGCTTGCACTGGCTAGCAAGTACCTGTCCCTCCCGGCGATCCCGTTCTACATTATTGCCGGCGTTGTCCTGGGAAAAGCCGGCCTCGGGCTTGTCGTATCCGACCAGATCAGCAGTTTCTTCTCAGAAATGGGGCTGATCTTTTTACTCTTTTTCGTGGGCCTCGGCCTCAGGATCGATAAGATCTCGGAGAACCGGTCGGCGGTGCTCACAAGCGGGATTATCGATCTCAACGTCAATATGCTCATCGGTTTTGTCGCTGCCTACATGCTTGGCTTTTCGTTTATCGAGGCGTTGATTGTCGCTGCCGCATTCTACATCTCCAGCACTGCGATGGCCGTCACCTCGTTAATCGAGAACCGCAAACTCATGATGCGGGAATCGGAGACCATTATCTGGCTGATGGTCTTTGAGGATATTGCAATGATCATCGTCCTTGCCCTCCTTTCGGCCGGCGACCAGAACCTGCTCTTCTTTGCCGCAAAGATCATCTTTGTGCTGGCCATCCTCTACGTGCTCGCCCATTATGGTAAGGAATTCCTGGTCTCGATCCTCGACCGTGAAGACGAGCTGCCCGTCCTGTTCACGTTTGTCGCCGTGCTCGCGACTGCGGGATTTGCCATGTTTTTAGGGGTTCCCGAAACCATGATGGTCATCGCCCTTGGCGCCGTGTTTGCGACCACCGATCCGGATGCGTTCGAGCAGCATGCCCGCCCGTTTAAGGACGTATTTCTCGTGATCTTCTTTGTCTTTTTCGGGATCACCATCAACCTGTCCGGCAGCGTGAGCCTCTTTGTGATCTCGGTCATCTGCGTCCTTGCCATCGTCAGTAAACTTATTTCCGGTGTGCTGACCGGCATTTACCTCTATGGATCTGCCTCGTCGGGTCTTGAGATCTGGGCAAACACCATAGGGAGGGGTGAGTTCTCCATCGCGCTTGCCGTGCTGTACGGCTCTCCTCCGGTTGCTGCCACCATTGCCGTGATGGTGATTGTGACCTCCTTTGTGGGATCGTTTGCAGCGAAGTACTCCGGCACACTCCTGCACGGGTTTTCAGGGAGAAGCCGCCACCACGGGCCGCCACCACACCGCATGCGTGCGGGCCATTGATCATTTCACGCGACGAGTACGAGCCCGACAGAATGCACATCGCAGTGCACGATCTTCCCATACTCCATATCTTTGCACGGGATTGTGTGCAGGGTCCAGCCGGCATTCTTTGCCGTGGCAAACACATCCATCCCTGCAGCCTCCATACTGGGCCTGACCAGGTCCATATGCCGGCACTTCCGGCGCAGGCTCTCATCCACCACGCCATCAGCTTCTTCCGCAACGCAGTGCTGGTGCTCGCACCAGATACAGGGATAGCCTCCGAACCCGAACGCCTTGTAGAACCCGTCGTAGAATGCGGTTTTTTCAAGGAAATGGACCGTCCCGTTCACCCAGATGATCAGGTCGCGGAAATAGGGGTGGAAATCATCGGGGATATCGTCGGCCTCAAACGCACCATGGCCCGGCACCCCATCAAAGCGGATCAGCAGCGCTGTTGTGTATTCTCCAATCATCCTCCGGGTCTCTTCCGGTGAGGGAGCATACGGCGGGCAGCCAAAATGCTTGCCGTACCCCTTGCAGCCGTAGCGGCACTTGAACCTCACCCACTGTGCCACAACAATGTCTTCTGACGCGATCTGCTGTGCATGTGCGCCCCGTTCACGAGCAAGCCTGATCAGTTTTTCCACTTCCCCACTGCAATCCTGCATGCGAGCCACCTCATGCAGAGGATACCCGCCCGGATCAATAAAGTTTTTCCCTCAAAGGGCCCCTCTCTTTTGACAACACGGAGTTTCCATGACTGACTACCGCACCGGGTGCATGGTCTGCGGTAAACCGCTCCACTACCTCGAGTCACCGGAGCAGCACGAGTGTGCGTACTGCCACAAGGTCCAGATGGCCAATGCTGTCTGCGTGGACGGGCACTTTGTCTGCGATCGCTGCCACCAGCTCGGGGCCGATGATGCAATAGAGCAGTACTGCACAAAGACAACCGAGACCGATCCGATCAGGATGGCGATCACCCTGATGCAGAACCCGGTCGTGAACATGCACGGCCCCGAGCACCACTTCCTCGTGCCTGCCGTGCTTCTTGCGGCATACTGCAACATCACCGGGCAGCCGGACCGGAAAGCAAAACTGATCGCGACGGCACGGGAACGTGCCGGGATGATAAAGGGAGGCGCCTGTGGTTTTATGGGCGACTGCGGCGCGGCAGTGGGCACCGGGATCTTCATCTCGCTCGTGACCGGCGCGACACCGCTCTCGCACCGCGAATGGCAGCAGGCAAACCTCGTGGTCGCGAAAAGTCTCATGACGATTGCCATGCACGGCGGCCCGCGCTGCTGCAAGCGCAACACGTTCCTTGCGATACAGGGGGCGGTTGCCTTCGCAGCAGAAAACCTTGACGTAAAAATCCCGATCGACCCGAAGGTCACCTGCCAGTTTTACGGCATGAACACAGAGTGCAGGACAACAGACTGCCCGTTCTACCCGGTCCGCTGATCGCCGCCCCGGGCTTCGATGATCCGCTGGACGATCAGGCGCGAGCTCGCAAGGTCGCCATCCGCATATTTCCCGATCCGGACAACCTCTGCCCGAAGCCCTCTCTCCGCAAGCTGGCCCCGGAGTTTAACCTCATCGAAGTACTGGTTGAACCCGATCGTGATAACATCGGGGCGGATCTCCTCTATGGGGCGGAACATGTCAGTCGGGTCGCCGAGGATCGCGTGGTCCACCGGTTTGAGCGCGGCGATCATCGCCCGACGCTGCTCCTCCGGGACGATCGGGCGGGGCTTGTGCTTCACGTTTGCGTCCCGGGCGACGATCACCCAGAGTTCATCGCCGCGTTTCTTTGACTCGGAAAGGTAGTAGAGGTGCCCCGGGTGGAGGATGTCAAAAGTCCCGGTGGCAACGACGCGCCGTGCGGTCATCCAATCACCTCAAGTTCGCAGGGCTCGCCGTCCGCAGTAAAACACAGCCAGTCGTTCTCGCGGTACGGGGCACCGATGATGAGGTGGTATCTTCCCGCCCGGGGAAAGAAGTTCACATCCGCATTGGAAGGCCGGAGCACACCGTTCGGGTGGGAGTGTGCGCTTCCTGCGAGATGGGTATCAAGCGGCATCATGTCAAAGAAGATCGAAGCTGATGAACTGCCGGTGATCGTGCCGGGGAGGAGATTGAGTTCGCTTATCACCCCTCCATCTTCTTTGAGGAGTGCGGCGAACTCGTTCGGGTGGCTGTTTTTGCCCAGTTCGAGCAGCAGCATGAGAAGTTCCTTCTTGATCCCGCGGATGGTCATGGTGGTTCACAATAAAAAGCGTTCCAGCGCTTGTATCGATCCATTCGTGCTGGTATGCAAAAAAGGCTCGCAAAACACCGGGATAAAGAGCGGTTCCGTCCCGGTAGACCCAGGGAGATCTCCCGGATCTTTTCTTGTGGGAACTGCAGGGTAGGAGCTGCCGTTACTGTTCGACCGCGGCAAGCGCAGCGCTCATGTCGGCAGTCAGGTTTGTCCCGACAAATGCACCGGTGGTCGGGAGCGCCATGGTAAAGTACGGTGTCACGTCGTACTGGACTATGCTGTTGGCGGGTACCGTCATGTCGAGGATATGCCCGCCCCGCAGGTGGTCGTCGGCAAGAAAGTGGAGATGATAGCCCTGCGCATTGAGGTCTTTTAAGAAAGCCGGCGTGTAGAACCCTACAACCGTGCCGGTGACGTTCGTGAACGTGTAGACCTGCTGCTCCTTTGCCGCAACGGTGAGGTTGGGATACGGCGGTTCCTGCGCCGGGATCGCCCGCACCGTTACCGACGGGAAGGTGTCGTGGATCTTTACCGCGTAGATCATGTTCTGCGAGGGAAGTTGTGCTGCCATCGCGGTCGTGAATCCTGAATAGTTCATCGCACGATCCATGGTGGTCTGCCGGATATCGGTGTCGAAGTATGTGACCGTGGCAAACGGCGTGGTCTGGTTATCCATTGCCGGGGAAACCGTGCCGTCGGCTTTTGCCTGCCAGACCCGGCCGTCGAGCACGATCATCTCACCGTCAAGCCGGTCGAAGGTTCCGATCCCGAAGTCGCCGTGCTTTTTAAGATCCCCAACCGTCACATTACCATCGTACACTCCCTGCATCAACACGTCGATAGTCGAGATCTGGTACAGGGTGTCGCGCCCGGGGGAGTCTGCCGGGGCCTGTTTTTCAAAACCGGTATAGACTGCCGCCCCGGCAAAGACGATTGCAACAGCGACGCCGATGCCAAGGAAAAATCTGTAATCCATTATGTAATCATCCGCGTGGTCCGGGTTATTTCTTCCCGGTCACCTTGATGACATGGTACCCGAACTGGGATTTTACCGGTCCGATGACTGCGCCCTGTTCAGCGGCAAATGCGGCCGCTTCAAACTCCGGGACCATCTGTCCCTTGCCGAACCAGCCGAGATCCCCGCCGTTCTTTTTTGACGGGCAGGAGGAGAAGCGCTTTGCAACCGCGGCAAAGTCCTCCCCATCCTTGATCCGCTTTAGCATCCTGTTTGCATCGTCCTCGGTCTTGACGAGGATATGGGATGCACGCACCTGTGTGGTCATGTATAGTGATGGGGGGGTTTTTGGATAAAAGGGTTAATGGGGACATGCAGTGCCCGACGTGGATTATCTAAAACTCCCCGTCCTGCTCGAAGCTCCTGCCGTACCGTATCGCCAGTTCCGCCTTGTAGAGTTCCCGGCCAAGATATCCCGCATGATCGAGCAGGGAAACGTGGCCTTCCGACAGAAGCGTAGAGAGCACGTCCTGCCACCGGGTCCCCTTCACCGCCTTCCCATTGATCACCGCGACGATCTGGTTGCCTTCGATCCCGATCCGGAAATTTCCCTTGGGGTCATAGGTGATCTCGTTCGGCATCGTTTTTGCCACAGTTGCCGATTCATACTCAAGCGCCGGCTCGCGCCGGCTCCGTTTCTCCTTGAGCACCAGCAGATCAATACCGAGATCCTTGGGGTAGGGCCGGTCCCGGGCAAGCACCATCATCTCCGTCGCCTTTCGCATCTCCCGGATCGAGCCCCGGGTCTTGTCAGAATGCTCGCTTGAGAAGATCACGGACGCCCCGACTTCTTTAGCCATCCCGGCGAGCAGGGCGTTTGCCCCGACCGAGTCCGCATCGAGAAGTTCAACCACGTTTCCCGCGCCAAAGAAGAGCGGGCAGCCATAATCATTGAACTGCCGAAGCGAGGTGACAAGCCCCGAGCCGACCGGTTGGAGAAGGGGATCGGCGATGATACAGCTGATACCGGCGCGCCGTGCCCGGGCAATATTTTTCGAAAGAGTGCTCCCGCCCGGCACAATGACCGCTGCCACTCCCGCCCGGGCCACGTCCTTTCCCACTTTCGGGATATTTGTCTCCTGGAGCGAGAGCACGAGGTCGGCCCGGAAAAGTGCCGCCCTGATCAGGTCAGGGTCCTGCGTGTCCACCGCAAGCGGGCCATCGATCCCCTCAAGTCCGGAGAACACCCGTTTCACATCAGCAGGGGTCGCATCGAAGCCAAACCCGAGGTCGACGATATCCGCCCCTTGTGCAAAATACTGTTCCACACGGCCCGCGATATCCTCCACCCGGTCGGCGTCCATGATCTCGGCGAGCACTTTCATCCGGGCGTTCCCACCGATCTTTACTCCCCGGATCACAAACTCCGGTTCCGCGTCCTTTTCCGCAGCCACAACAAGGGCCATCGCATCCTTTGCTTTTCCTGCCGCAAGGAAATCATCGGCAGGAACCGTGCGCGAGAGCGGGACTTTCCCGACCAGCGGGAGGATCCCTGCAAGGTCTGCCGCGTGCCGGGGCCCCCGGTACACGGGCACCCCGGTCTCGCGCTCCACCTGCTCAAAGGAGACGGTACACATCCCCGAGACAACGACGGCATCGTAAGCGCTCTTTTGGATCAGCTCGCGGAGTGCATGAGGTGTAAGAAACGAGGCGATCTTTCCTGTCACCACCACATCGGCGTCGAAGCCGGCTGCTGCCCGGCGCACTGTTTCTGCGGTTGCCGCGCCGGTGGGGAGGAGGATGCGCATAAGTCTCCTTAATACAGAGAGAGATAAAAATACTATGATCAGATGCTGACCTGCGACATGCACGTGCATACGAATTTTTCCAAAGATGGCGAGAGCAGTGTGGAGGAGATACTCAGGCAGGCAGAGGCGGTCGGGCTCGATGCGATCGCGATCACCGACCACGACTGCGTCGATGGCGCAAAGCTGGCGCTCACGATCCGTACCCCGGTGCTTGTGATCCCCGGGATCGAGGTCTCGACCCTGCAGGGGCACCTGCTGGTGCTGGGCGTGACCGAGGTTATTCCTGCAGGGCTTGACGTGCGCGAGACGGTCAGGATCGCCCGGCGCATAGGCGCGCTCGTGATCCTTCCCCACCCCTACCATATGTGGCGCCACGGCGTTGCCCGCAAAATCAAGGCCGCAATGAATATCGTCGACGCGGTCGAGGCCTTCAACAGCCGGTACATTGTCGGTTCGGCCAACCGGAAGGCAGGCCGGATCGCACAAAGGTTGGATAAGCCCTGTGTCGGGGGAAGCGATGCGCACAACGTACGCTTCGTGGGCTTCGGGAGAACGTTTGTCGAAGCAGAGCCGGATATGCAGTCCATCTTTAAAGCCATCCGGGAGGGGCGGGTTTCCTGCGGCGGGAGAAAGACGCCCCTGCGTACCTACACCCGCCAGTCGCTGAACAACACATGGAGAAGGATAAAGAGGCTGACCCGGCGGTTCCGCGTCCGGTAAGGCTTGCATTCCGGGTCTCGTACCTCGGCACCCGGTTCTATGGCTCGCAGCAGCAGGAGTCCAGCCGCACGGTCGAAGGGGAGTTTATCGCCGCGTGCCGGCGTCTCGATCTTTTTTCTGACTGGCGTACAGCTGGTTTCTGCTCTGCCGGGAGGACCGATCGCGGGGTGCATGCCTGCGGGCAGGTCGTCGCATTTTCCACGTCATATCCTGACCGCGCCCGGCAGGCGCTCAACCTCCAGCTGCCGCTCGATATCTGGTGCACGGCCTCCGCTGAAGTCGGGGACAATTTTCACCCCCGGTACGACGCAAGATCGCGCACGTACAGGTACTATTATTCCGAACCGCCGGAAGATCCGCAGGCAATGGAAGCGGCGGCCACAAATTTCCTTGGCGAGCACAATTTCTCGAATCTTGCCCGGGTGGGCGATAAGAACCCGTGGCGGAAGGTTCTCGAAGCCCGTATCGGGACCGAAGGCCGGTTCACGTATCTTGAAGTGAAAGCCGAAAGTTTCCTCTGGCACCAGGTGCGGTGCATGGCGGCCGCGCTTTTTGCCGTTGGCGCCGGCGAGCAGGACGCGGACGGGATCCTGTTACTGCTCAACGAGACGACGAGCCGGCCGATCCAGCCAGCGCCGGCTGAAGGGCTCGTGCTCTGGGACACGGACTGCGGGATCACGTGGGTGCCGATCGAAAAAAGCGATCGCAGCGGCACGTACTGCGCCGAGCTCCGGCGCCACTACGCGCTCATGGAGCAGGTATGCCGGGTGCTCAGGCCGGAACAGCTGTAAACCGATGAGGATTTTTTCATCAACCGGCAGCAAAAATTTCAGTATCGGGGATTATTTTCCCGACAGTGTCTTTGCAAATCTCCTGCCCATCTCATAACACTGGTCAAGCTCGCTCTCATCCGGCACATAATAACATTCCATCTGCTCTTTAACATCAAATCCCGCTTCCGTGAGTTCGTCGGCGATTATTTTTACCGCGCCACCTTTTCCTCCCATGGAACCGAAGGTGACTGCTCCCCGTTTTATACCGGTGTGATCGAACCGCAACCCTTTGAGGTAATAGATGATGTCGCCGATACTGGGGAACGGCGCATCATGGATGGTCGGGATACCCATGCAGATACCCTTGCTCGTGAGGATGTCTTTGACAATCTCGCTCCTCTCGTCCTCGTGAAGGTAATACATCTTCACATCCATGCCACCGGCGATCAGGCCTTCGGCGATCGCGTGTGCCATCATCTGCGTGGAGTGGTGCATGGTATCGTAGATGATGGTCACTTTGTTCTCGCACACCCCGGTCGCCCAGCCGGTATAGGCCGAAAGGATCCGTGTCGGGTCCGTCCAGATCTGGCCGTGCCCCGGTGCAATTATTTTGATCTTCTCCGCAAGTCCCAGCCGGCGGAACTCATCGAGCTTCTTTACCAGTAACTTTGAGGGGTACACGAGCAGGTTACCGTAGAACTTTGCCGCAGCATCCACCAGGAAGGCTTCAGGGACATCCCGATCGTACCGTCTGGCATAACAGAGATGCTGGCTGAAGGCATCATTGGAGAAGAGGATGCCTTCGGGGGCCAGGAAGGTCTCCATGCTGTCCGGCCAGTGGAGAAATGGGGTTTCCACGTTCTCAAGTGTCCGGCCCCCGAGATCAATTGTCATGCCGGTCTTTGAGATAATAAATCCGGCCCCGGCAAGTGATGGGTAATGTTTGAGCAGTCCCTTCTTCCCGATCTCGGTGCAGTAGATGGGGGCATTCGGGAACTTTTTATGGATCTCGAGAAGTGCCCCTGAATGATCGCGTTCGATATGGTTCTGGACGATCACATCGATGGCGACGTCCCGTTTCTCGCAGGAAAATGCATGTGCGATCCTCCCCCACATCTGGGAGGATGTGCCGGGATACGTATTGTCGATCAGGGCGATCTTGTCCTTCCCGAAAACAAGATAGGCATTATAGGTGGTTCCCTTCAGGGTGTACCCGTGGTATGTACGCAGATCCCAGTCAAGCGTACCTACCCAGTATACGCCATCGCTGATCTTACATGATTCTGCTTTCATGCGGAACCATTACGCCCGGACATATAAGAACAATCTTGTGGTAACATGATTCCTGAAGCACGCGTAAAAGAGGCTGCCGCATCTTTTCGCGGGAAAGGAACTAAAAAAGGGCGGGGGGCCTGTCCTGCGGTTACCATGTTGGAGGGGTTACTAAAGGGAGGGTGTTTTTAAAATACCCGGGCACAACCGCTTGCGACTGCTGCTTCGCTCACGGCCCCTGCCACGGCTTTTACTACGTCCCGGTTGAGCACCCGGGGCAGGATGCGATCCCGTCGGGGACGCTTCACGTAACCGGCAAGAGCGTGGGCGGCTGCAATTTTCATCTCATCCGAGATCCGGGTCGCACATACGTCGAGGGCACCGCGGAAGATGCCCGGGAAGGCGAGCGCATAGTTGATCTGGTTGGGGTACTCGCTTCGTGCCGTGCCGACCACGGCCGCCCCGGCCAAGAGGGCGTCTTTTGGCAGGATCTCGGGCACGGGGCTTGCCAGCGCAAAGATGATCGGGTCATTTGCCATCGTGCGGATCATCGCCGGCGTTACGATCCCGGGCACCGAGACGCCGATACAGACATCCGCGCCTTCCATCGCATCGGCAAGCGTGCCGGTCCGCCCGCCTTTATTGGTCTCGTCCCCGATGATGAACTTGTACTTGTTCGCATACAGTCCCTCCCGGTCCCGGTGGACGATCCCCTGCGTGTCGCAGACGATGATATCGTTCACGCTCGGGAAAAGCCCGGGGTCGTAGCCGATGTGCCGGAGCATGCGGGTGATGGCAAATCCTGCCGCCCCGGCCCCGCAGATGACGATGTTTAAGTCCTCAAACCTCTTTTTTGTCACCTGGCAGGCGTTAAGCAGTGCGGCGAGTACGACTACGGCGGTACCGTGCTGGTCGTCATGCATCACCGGGATCCCGATGCCCTGCAGCGCCTCTTCGAGTTCGAAGCACTTGGGCGCCGCGATATCTTCGAGTGCGATCCCGCCAAAGACCGGGGCGATGTTTTTGATGTCTTCGGCGAGGCCAGCGTGGGATTTTTCAAAACAGATGGGAAAGGCATCGATGCCGGCAAGTTTCTTAAAGAGGAGTGCCTTTCCCTCCATCACGGGGATCGCGGCATATCCCCCGATGTTCCCGAGCGAGAGGACGCGGGAGCCGTCAGAGACGATCGCGATCGTGTTTGCCTTGAGCGTGTACTTCCAGGCCAGTTCCCGGTCTTTTGCGATCTCCCGTGAAACCGCCCCGACACCGGGTGTATAGGCAAGCGAGAGATCGTGCCGGTTTTTCAGGCTGACTTTTGAATGGACCTCGATCTTCCCCCGGTATTTTTCATGGAACGCGAGCGAGTCCGCGTAGATATTCTTCTGCTTTTTTTTTGGTCCGGTCATAAAAAGCCACGCCCCGAATAGTTCAATGGTGGGAGCGGGGCATGATGAATCTTTTGCGAAAAAAAGGGGCGTGACGTGCGTATGATTCGACAGGACAGGGGTCGCGGGACTTGGAGGGGCGTCGATCCAAAAAAGCGATCGCCACGGTATGTGCTGGTGCCGGGCTGGGTAGCATCACGCATTCATGAAAGGGGTCGGTCCTGTGCCCCGGAGCCCCCCTTACGCAAGCCCTGCCCCCGGCTGCTGGGGGCGGGGGCGTTTGCGATAGCCCTCTTTTAGAATAATGTTCCCGATGTGTTGGTGGATATGCACCCGAACAAATTCCCGATAAGGGTAAATGCATAGCTCAAAACCCGACGAGGCGTTTTGCGCGTTGGGCCTCGTTTCCGGATATTTTTGAGAGCACCATCAGAAACGAGAGGTCAGGTTTTTTTAAATAGCAAATGGTCTTTATCCCGGCAACCCGTGGGCAAACGTGGCATCGATCCACGCACAGATGGCGTCCCGGACACTCCGGTACCCGCCAAGGATCTCCTCACCGGTGCCCGGGGTGAGGTGGGGATCGGGAAACCTGTGATGGATCGTTTTTTTCGCTGACGGCACGACCGGGCAGACCGCGTGGGCGTTATCGCAGAGCGTGACCGCGAGATCGAGTGTAACACCGTTGAAGGTATCGAGCGACTTTGGTTGGTGGCCGGAGATGTCGATCCCGATCTCTTTCATCGCGATAATTGCCCGGCTGCTCACCCGGCCGGCGGGGCGGAAGCCGGCCGAGAAGACCTCGTACCGGTCGCCGTACTTTGCCCGGAGGTAGCCCTCCGCCATCTGGGAGCGGGCCGCGTTTGCGGTGCAGACAAAAAGGATGCGGGGTCTGTTCATGTTCTACATTCTGATGATGGACTGCCGCCTTTATACCATTTCTCTTTGAGATAGAGCGTCACGTTCACGAGGCCGATCATCACCGGCACTTCCACGAGAGGTCCGATAACGGTGGCGAACGCAACAGCAGATCCGATGCCGAAGACACCGATGGCGACCGCGATGGCAAGCTCGAAATTGTTTGACGCTGCGGTGAATGCGAGGCTTGCAGTCCGCGGATAATTGATTCCCAGTTTAAATGCCAGGTAAAAACCGAGAGAGAACATAATCAGGAAGTAACAGACCAGCGGGATCGCGACTCTGACGACATCGAGCGGGACGGTAACGATGTATCCGCCCTTGAGCGAGAACATCACGATAATGGTAAAGAGCAGCGCAATGAGAGTGACCGGTGAAATCTTCCTGATGAATTTTTGTTCGTACCATTCCTTTGATTTTATCTTGATGAGGGTGAACCGGGTAACAACTCCCGCGATAAACGGGATGCCAAGATACGTAAAGACAGTGACGGCAATTTCGACCATGGATACATCCACCACTGTCCCTTCGGCAATGCCGATGATTTTCGGGAGCACGGTGATGAGGAGGTATGCATAGACCGAATAGAAGAGGACCTGGAAGATGGAATTCAACCCCACCATCGTCGCACTGAACTCGCGATCGCCTTTGGCAAGGTCTATCCAGACAATGACCATTGCGATGCAGGGGGCAATCCCGACGAGGATCAGGCCATACATGTACAGCGGCTGGTCGTGGAGGAAGAGGACGGCAAGGGCAAACATCAGGAAAGGTCCCACGAGCCAGGTCAGGAACAGAGAAAGCCCGAGTGCCTTCTTATCCCGGAACACGTTGCTGAGTTCCTCATAACGTACTTTTGCCAACGGCGGGTACATCATGAGGATAAGCCCGATGGCAATCGGGATTGACGTGGTCCCTACTGAAAGGCCGGTGATCAGCGTCGGTACTGTAGGTGAAAAGTACCCGATTGCTATCCCGACCGCCATCGCAAGGAAGATCCAGAGCGTAAGGTACCGGTCAAGGAATGAAAGTCGTTTTACTTGCGTATCCATTAGCGTTCACCTATTTGTACATTCAAAGGATTTTTTCAAGGATTTCCGTGGCGTCCCGCACAAGTTCCGGGCATTTCGTGACAAACAGTTTATTATCGCGTGCCTGTGCAAATTCTTCGGGGTTGCTAATGTTAAGTCCGAGCAGATCCGTACAGTTGACCGAGCCGTTCTTTGCTATAAACTCGTGAATGAACTGCCGGACGAGGGCCCGTGTCTTCTCGGTTGCGGCTTCGTCATCCGCTTCGGTCTTTCCGTATTTCAACCCGATAACCATGATTGCCCCGGACACCGCACCGCACATATTGCCGGTCTTCGATATCCCTGCACCGAATCCGCATGCGATCTTTTTTGCCGTATCGGGATTTAGGCCAAGATCTTCGGAAAAGGCAGAAAACACTGCTGCAGAGCAGGTGAACCTGCTCATGTAACTTGCCACTGCATCATCAGATTTTGTGGTTGCCTTCATTGCTGATTCCTCTATTCTGCCCCGTAAGAACATGGGTCTTCTTTTGTCTGGCCGCAACAGGAACTCTCCGGCCCCCCGCAGCTGCATTCGCCACTGTCCATGTCCTTTCCCCTGAGTGCCGCGCTGATCATGGCCCATGCGCATCCGACGCCGCTCTGTACCTCAATTGCCTGCACCGGGCAGTTTTTCGCACAGGCCCCGCACTCCATGCAGGCCCGGGGATTAACGAGTGCTGCCCGGTTTTTCCCTTCAGTAAAAACTCCGTGAGGGCAGACCTGCGTGCAGCGCCGGCAGTTGATGCATTTCTCCGGGAAATACTTGAGCGTGTTTTCTGCGTAAGCGTTAAACATCAGGTCACCCCCATGAGCCGGAGGACGCCAAGCGCGATCCCGAGGATTGTCCCGGCGCCTGCCATGAGCACCATTGTCGGCACGTACCGGAAGATCTCTTTTTTCACGCCCGTCCGGGAGGTGAACGTGGTCGAGCCGGTGAAGTTGAGGGCGAGGTATGCGACAACGGCCGGGATGATGAGGAACGGGACGAGCACCGCGATGACCTGTGCGATGCCGGAGAGGCCGGGTGCCCGGGCAAACGCTGCTGCAAACGGGATCGTGACAATGGCCCCGAGGATGAAGCCCTTCATGGAGAAATCATGCGTCGGGAGATACGGGAGCAGCGCCGGGAAGAGCACGGTCCCTGCGAGCACGGCGGCAATTGCTGCGAGCCCCGCAACCGGGCCGGCAAGGAAGTACAACACGACTGCTACTGCAATCATGGGCAGGAGTGCGTGCACAAGTTCCATGGGGCAGAGGAGGAGCCGGTCAGCAAGCGGGAACCGGACGGTCCGCATCTCCTGCGTTGCCGTGCGGGTGGGAAGGTATGCCGGGAGATCCCGGGCCCGGACCGGGCCGTACTCGACCGAGAAACCGGACCAATGGGCGACGTCATGTGCCGAAACCCCGGATGCCGAAAGCTGGGGGAGGATGATCCTGCGGTGCGAGACAATTTCGGAAAGCCCGGTCACCGCAATACGCCGGATCAGTTCACCGGTGCCAAACGTCCCTTTCCCGGCAGCGCACCAGACATTGATCCCCTTGGTATCCAGCACCAGGATCCATGCATCAGTGCCGGCAAGCGCTGAACGGAGTGCGTCAAAGCTGAGTGTGTAGTTAGCGGACGCAAAGACGGGTGAATCTGTGGTTGGGCTGCCGAGCCGGTACAGACCCGGCGTAACGATACGGCCCATCCGGTTGACGCCCCACCGGGCAAGGAAATGATCCCGCCTGTCGGCAGATGTGATTATGGATGTGGTGGTACGGATTCCCGGTGCCGGGCCGGTTTTTCCGGTGCAGAAACATGCGGATGCGGGCTCTTTTTGAACACTCCCGCAGCAGGATTGCATGGTGTTTTCTATGGATGGTTCACTCCTCAACGGAGTTCCTTTGTGATTAGGGCCGGATGGTATGTTCGTCATAGTACTTCACGGCATTTCAAATTTTGTTGAAATATTGTCTGCAAGTGAAGCGTATATACGTTGGCATTTCATATTATTTTGAAATGAAATTATCAAAAAGTTCCTGTTGCGGCCCGCGAAAACCCAGACCCAAAAAGAGAGCGGCCATGAATCCCGATGTGGGCCTTGAGGCCATTGAACATCTGGGAGGAGTTGAATTTCTCTCCCGGCATATTCCGGAAGAAAAGGATCTCATTGAGCAGAGCAGGAGATACCATGCACTCTCCGACCCGCTGCGGCTCACTATCCTCTCTCTGCTCCGCGACCAGCCGCTCTGTGTCTGCGTTATTAACCGGTTCATGCACCTTGCCGGCTCAAAACTTTCCTATCACCTGAATATTTTGAAAGAGAGCGGCCTGATTGAAGGCGAGTATCACGGCAACTGGATCATCTACTCGCTGACCGAACAGGGCAGATTATTTGTAGAATAATCCGAGAGATCAACCTTTTATATCATTTACCGGAAGACCAGGTACTCCAGGGCCAGGGCAACAATAAAGATCCCGATACCCGCGAGTGCGATGGGCAGCGTGTAATTCTTCACCACGGTTTTAATATCGTCCCCGGTTGTCCGCTGGACAAGCCAGAAGAAGGGATCGGTCACGTAGGACACGATACACGACCCGGCACTGATAAGGAGGATGAGGGGGATCGGGTGGATTGCACCGGCCACGGTCGATCCTGCGAGGACTTCGGCCGTAATCACCGCCGTCACCACCCGTGAGCCCTGCGCAGTCTCGATCAAGGCGGCAAGGATGAACGGCACGAGGATGATGGGGATGAGCAGGGTCATCCGGCCCATGGCATCCTGCGCAAACCCGCTGCTGACGATCACATAACCAAGCGCTCCCGCCCCGCAGATGTCAAAGATAATTATGCCTGCGTGTTTTGCGCCCTGTGACAATCCCTGAGTTCGCATTGACGGAGACGCAAGGGCGATGGCCGTGACTGCACCGACCAGCATGATTACGTTAATCATACTCATCTGCGACAGGTGCAGGAGCAGAAGAGCGACCGGAATGGCGATCAGGATCGCGATAAAGGGAGCCCATGCCCGCCAGTGGATTCCCTGACGCATGACCGGAGTCTCGGTCCCGGGGATTTGATGGGGCGTTGCTGGTGATTCAGTTCTTTTTGGGGTGACCACATCTGGATGGACGAACCGGAAATAAAGGAGGATTCCACCCAGTACCAGAAGTGAGAGCGGGATAGATATGGCATCAAACAGAACCGGGCTCATTCCCCTGGAGAACGCTTCGTAGAGCGGGATGACAACCGGTGTCGGGAATATGAGCGCATACGAAATGATTCCACCGACCGCAGCAAGGTACAGAAGCACGTTGCGCTTCGTTTTGTCTTTCTCAAGGCTATCGAGGATCGGGTTCAGCATGATATAGGCTGTGATGCAGCAGGTAATAGGTACGGATAAAAGATAGCCGGATACCCCGGCGATCACCGGCGGGTTTTTCACGTACCTACGGATATCGGCCACGATCTCTTCGATCTGGTGCTGCTCTTGCAGGAGCTTTGCAATGACTGCCCCGCAGAGAATGATGATGCCGAATGCAGAAAATACCTTGCCGACACCTGCGATGATCCCAAGCATGGTCGCATCGAATGTCATGCCCGCCAGAAACCCGAACAGGACCGCCCCGCCGATCAGGGTGAAGAACGGGGAGATCCTGTACCGGAGGCTGACGATAGTGATGAGGGCGAGTGTGATCACAAACGCGAGGAGGGGATCCATGAATAATGTAATTTCGGGTGGAGGGAAAAAGACTTGGGGCTATACTCCCCTTTTGATCCGGGGGTCTGACAATCCCGGTATCAGTTGCTTTTTTTTGCCATGGCCCGGTGGTATTCAGCGAGCACGGCAACAGCATACTCATTTGCTAAGGCCGGTGGGATGTAATTATCCTGCTGTATCCGGCGCATGAATTCTGCTGCTATCTCTAAATCGGAGATGAGCTCCCGGGCCTCGATGGCTGCAACGGCCTTGTCAAAACCGGTGGGGGCCCAACTGTTTTTCCCGCGACCGTGAGCTGACGGGTCCAGGAGAGTGCATCGGCCGCACAGGGTGAGAGCGTGGTTTTGTCCCAGTGTGCACCTTTTTTGGCTACCGTTTCTTAAATGCCGCAGCGGCCGCTACAAATTTCCGGCAGAACGCGTCGGTGAAATACGCGTGGGTGTATGTCCCGATGGTGTTGTATTCCGTAAGCCCGTCATTGCCGCTCCTGATGCCTGCTCCCTGCCCGAGCCGGATTGCAAAGCGTGCGTCCGGGCCGCACTCGACCCGGGAGTAATGGAACTCGTGCCCCCTGAATGCCACTGTTCCCGTCCAGAGGTCGGGTCGGCTCCCGAATGCACCGTGCACATATCCCAGCGCCTGGAGTTTTTTCGTCATGACGGCCCGGGCCGGGAGCACGCCTGCCATCTCATATTCGCGGTCCGCTTCGAGCGAGCCGCAGAGGTACATGAGCCCCCCGCATTCACCGTAGATAGGGATGCCCGCTGCTGCCCGGTCACGGATGAACTGCCGGCACCGCGAGCGTTCGAGTGCTTCAGCATGAAGTTCGGGATACCCACCCCCGATATAGATCGCATCCACATCCGGCTCCGTGTCTGCAATCGGTGAAAAGGGGCGGAGTTCCGCGCCGGCCCGGGCGAGCCGGTCAAGGTTGTCCTGGTAGTAAAAGCAGAACGCATCATCGCGTGCGACCCCGATGACCGGTCGGTGCCGGGCCGCAGGAGTTTTTTGTGCGACAGGCACCGGAATATTGAGCGGCGGGGCAGCCCGGGCGATGTCGAGGATCCGGTCAAGGTCGCACGATTCGGCAATCACCCGGCCGTAAGTCTTCATCGCCGGCGACTCGTGCGCCATTACGAGGCCGAGGTGCCGGCTTTTTACCTCGCTCTCCAGCTGCTTTGGCACCCAGCCGAGCGCCGGGACAAACTCCTCCTGTGCGATCATCTGCCGGTGCCGATCGCTCCCGATTTTATTGTAGATAATGCCGGCGATCTTCACCCGGGGATCGAAGTCCCGGAATCCCTTCACCACCGCGTGGACGCTGCGCGAGACCGCGTGCACATCTACGACAAGGATGACCGGCGCCTTGAGGATCCTCGCCACGTGTGCGGCACTCGCGGTATCAGACCCTTCCCTTCCGTCAAAGAGGCCCATCGCCCCTTCGATGACCGCGATTTCAGCGCCTGCCGAAGCAGCGGCAAACGTCCGGCGTATCCCGGTCTCCCCCATCATGCAGAAATCAAGGTTCCGTGACGGCCGGCCGCAGATGAGCGTGTGGTGTGAGGGATCGATAAAGTCCGGGCCGGTCTTGAACGGCTGGACCGTGCAGCCACGGGTGACCAGTGCCGCCATCAGGCCGCTTGCGATCGTCGTCTTGCCGCAGCCGCTGTGCGTACCGGCGATCACGACCCGGGGGATCTCTGCCTGCATGATCATCTCGTTTACCTCTTTATGGGTATAATTTGTCGTGCGTCTGCCTACGCACGGGCACCTTCGTCTGGCACGCCCGTTCTTCAACCGATGACAGGAAAGCCACGCTCTTCTCGTATGCCACAGGGTCCGAGCACTCAATGATCCGGGACGCGGATGCCGGCAGGAGCGGGAGGAGTGCGGTAAAATCGATCGTGCCGGTCCCGCACCCGGCACCGACAATCTTCATGGGCTCTCTCCGATTATTGTACCTTCCCGGTTCACGAGGATCACCTTTACCGAAGGATGTTCTTTTTTGTACGCCGTTAAGATCGGCGCCGCGATTGGCAAAAATGCCGGTGATGCGGACAGTTCTTCCACGGTCGCGTATCCTGTACCATCAAGGATATGCGGTTCGATATATTTTAGGATCAGCGCTGGAAGGCCGCAGAGGATCACGTCGCCATTCGTAGCAGACAGTGCTTCCCCGAGCCGGCCCCCGGCAAGCACGACCTCGTGATCGGGAAAGAGCAGGCGGGAATACCGGAGCCCGACCCGGCCGGTCGTGAGGACGACATTCTTTGCATCTTTTACCCGGGCCTGGACTGACTCCTCAAGGTGATCATCCCAGGGCTCGACAAGCCCGGTCGACCCTAGCACGGATAATCCCCCCTCAATGCCGACCCGGGGGTTGAGTGTCTTATTTGCAATGCGTGCACCTTCGGGGATAGAGAGCGTGACCGTAGCGCCGGAAATGCCGGTGTCATCTATGGCCTCCTGCATGGATGCAAGAATGCAGGCAAGCGGGGCGTCGCTGATCGCCGGCGCTCCTTTTTTGTACCGGGGCGTGTCCCGGGCGAACCGCCCGATACCTGGCCCTGGTATAAGTGAAAGCCCGTCTGGTGCGGCAACAGCCTCAGCGACAAACTCGATACCCGCCGTCACATCAGAGGGGTAATCACCGGCATATTTCCTGCACGACGCGTGCCCGGCATGAGCCTCGGCCGGGACATCGGCAACAAGGCCGCAGGGGAGGCGGACCGTAACCTGCGACACGTCCTGTTCCAGCGAAAGGATCGCTGCCTTGCATGCGGCAGCGGCTGTGGTCCCGGTCGTGTACCCGCGCCGGAGGATGGTTCCCGATGCGGTCAGGACGGCAAAACCCTGCACGACAAGGTCAAGTCCGGCCGGATCGAAAACCTTCTCCTGCCAGTTCTCCGGGTACAGAAAACCGGTGACCGGGTCCCTCATGACGTGGATTCCTCGATAAGAATCGTGATGCACTCATTTATCGCAGCGACAGCGACCGGCGTCCCGCCCCGTGTCCCTTCGGTCGAGATCGAGGGGATATTAAGGGCACGCAGGACAGATTTTGACTCAGCCGCGTTGACAAAACCCACCGGTGCGCCGATCACGACTGCCGGGCGGATCCCCTCGTGGATTATCCCGCAGACCGTGAGCAGGGCAGAAGGAGCGTTGCCGATGACGATGATGGAGCCGGCCAGCCGGTCGCGGAGCGCGATAAACCCGGCTGAGCTCCTCGTGATCCCCTTCTCCCGCGCGATCTCCCCGCCGAAGTCAAGCGCACAGAGAATTTTCGACGCGTGCCCTTTCTTCTGGATGCCTGCCTGTACCATCCGGATATCGGTGATGATGTGGGCGCCGGCTTTGAGCGCCGCTATTGTGGCAGGCACGGGATCGGCATTGAACCTCAACAGGTCCGCCATCGCAAAATCGCCGACCGCGACTGAGCAGCGCTGGCGCACCCGGTCCTCGGGGGTCTCGTTCCCGACAATCTTCCGTGCGAGCGTACGCGAGGTCTTTGAGATCTTGTAGGCTTCCTCTGTGGTTGCGCCCGGGTCAATATACGTACTTGTGGTGGTATCCGCGTGGCGTGATGATTCCTTTGACATCGTTTCCCATCCTCCATATCCTGCTCTCGTCCCCGCCGATAATAACGGTCGTGTGCATATCGATCTCTCCGATGACGCTCTCGATCTCCCCCAGTGTCGTTATCACCGGGTCAGCCTGTCCTTCGCGCAGGGCATTTTTTATCACCGCAACCGGAACGGTGGCCGGGTAGTATTTCCGGGCGTGCCCGACCGCGAGCGCAAAATTGTGCGGCCGGCCGTGGCTCCGGGGATTGTAGATCACGACCGGGATCCCGACCGAGAAGACAGCATCGAGGCGTTTCTCGATCACCTCAAGCGGCGTGAGAAGGTCCGAGAGGCTGATGACGGCAAAATCCCCGGAGAGGGGCGAACCGACAAGCGATGCGCCGGCATTTGCCGCAGTAACGCCCGGGACAATCTCCACCGGGATTGTCGCACCGGAATGTTCGAGCACCTCAAGGACGATGCCGGCCATCCCGTAGACTCCTGCATCCCCGCCGGAGATGATCGCGACCACGTGGGACCGGGCAAGCTCGATCGCCTTTCTGGCCCGCTCGACCTCTTTCCCCATCGAGCTCCGGATCACCTGCTTCCCGGCAAGCAACGGCCGGAGCGGTTCAAGGTAACTGTCGTTTCCGATCACGTAGTCGGCACGGGAGATCGCGTCAATTGCACGGCCGGTCATGTAATCCATCCGTCCCGGCCCGACCCCGACGATCCAGAGACCGTTTGTCTGTCTCTCATCGGGCGATGGCAATGGTCACCTTCCCAAAAACCTTCTTTTTCATGACGAGTTCCCGGTGTTTCCCGACCGCAAGCGCACACGGTTCGGCGACCCCGACGAGGCCGATCTTTTTTGCCTTCGAGGGTGTGGTAGTGGTCTGTGCGTTAATAGTGTCATCATCAAGGAATATTAAGTTGGCAGGGATTGAGGCAATCCCTTTAATGAGACCGGTCTCACCGCATTTTTTTGCCGTGGTCGCAAAGAGCTGCACGTCTTTTTGTGCAATGCCGGCTTCAGCGAGAGCTGCACGGACAGCTTCGGTAACTTCTCCTGCCGTAACTCCTTTGCGGCAGCCGATGCCGACCACATAATCCCCTTTGTGCACCAGCAGAGAAACATCCGAGCCGGCGATTACGATCGCCGGGCCGGGCACGGAATAGAGTTTTGTCGTGCCGTCCAGGATCCCGGCATTGACCGCACGGGTCGAGTCGCGGTTGACAATATCGCAGCCAGCCCGGCCGGCAATTGCTTCCACCGAATCGAGGCCGGTGGCTTCTGTTGCCGTAGAGATCACCGGGACAAGCCCGAGGCCCGCAAGTTCCTTTGCGAGCTCGTTTGCCCCATGGTGTCCTCCGAGCAGCGGGACCGCATACGAAAAATCCGGGGTCACGACAACGACGGCAGGGTCGGTCCACTTGTCCCTGATGAGCGGGGCGATGCCGCGTACCACGATCCCCATGGACATCAGCGCAACAATCCGGCGGGCCTTGGGAAAAACCTCGGCAAAAATCCCGGTCCGGTATTCCAGCACATCCGCATCCAGGAATTCTGCAATCCGTCTGGCGTCCCGGAGAAACCGGGGCAGTGCGATCACCACGGTGTCGGTCATGAATACAGGTATGATGGTACGTGGCCCTTCTTTTTTTGTCCCACAACGCCGCCGATTAAAAGGAGCGCCGTATGTTCGATCCCGGCATCCTTTGCCTTTGCTGTGATATCGGCAACGGTGCCACGGACGATCTTCTGGTCGGGCCACGAGGCATGGTAGACGACGGCGGCAGGCGTGTCCTTGGGGCAGGCAAGTTTCTTTGTTATCTCCCCGAGTTTTTCCGTGCCAAGGAAGACGACCATTGTCGAATTGAGGCGCGAGAATTTCCCGATCTGATCTTCTTTGAGTGTCTTTCCTGCCGGCCTGGTGACGATAACCGATTCGGATACGCCCCGGAGCGTGAGTTGGGTCCTGAGCGCTGCTGCCGCAGCAAAAAGGGACGAGACACCGGGCACGATTTCAACCGCGACGCCCCGCTCTTCAAGTTTTTCGATCTGTTCGACAATCGCACCGTAGAGCGACGGGTCGCCCGAGTGGAGCCGTACGACGTTTTTACTGGCCTGCGCATGCTGCACCATCGTGTCGACTATGTCATCGAGATGCATGCCCCAGCTGTCAAGTTTGACCGCAGCGCCGGATCCCGCAACCAGTGCCGGGTTGACGAGCGATCCGGCATAGATCAGGACATCGGCATTTTTGACAAGGTTGTGCCCTTTGACCGTGATCAGCTCCGGGTCTCCGGGGCCGGCGCCTACGAACCAGACTTTTGTGCTCGTACTCTTTGCAGGTTTTTGTACCATGTCAGCGCCTCGCGTACAGCACGCTCATGTAATCGCTCTTTTTTGGAATCTCATCATCGCGGTACACTTTCATGTCGGGGAAAAACATCCGCTCGACAAGGACAAACTCCCGGTATCCTTCTGCCTTGAGACCGGCGATGATCTCCTGAGGGTGCCGGGCCTTGAGCCGGATGAGGGCCGAAGGTTCTGCGCCATCGGATACGACAAAACCCCCGGTGAGCGGGACATGTGCGGCAGATGCAAACGCCGTGATTGAACTGATCCCGGGCTCGGTCCGGTATTCAATACCCGGATAGCGCTCCGCGATGATCCCGCAGAGCCGCGAGAACGTGGAGAAAAAGTTTGGGTCACCGAGGATCCCGAACACCGCAAGGCCGTTTTGTGCGACCGGTGCGATCTTTTCTGCATTCGCTTCGAGACACGACCGGATCTTTTCCTCGTTGTCGGTCATAGGAAAATCGAGCATCACGGCATCGCCGTACGGTGCGACAAGATCCGCGGCGATCCGGCCCGGGACAAAAATGGTGTCGGCCTCTTTTAAGAGCCGGACTGCCCGGAGCGTGAGTAGTTCCGGGTTTCCCGGGCCGAGGCCAAGGCCTACGAGCATGCAGCACCTGATCCCACGATTATATACACCGGATCGATCGGCTTGAACATTATGCTCTGCCCGAGCGGGTACGAGCGGGAAACCTGCACGTGCACGGCCTCACGGAAGATCCCGAGGCGCTGCATGGTCGCAGTCACGGTCGCAAGGGTGCTCACAAGGACGGCATTGACGACAATGACCCGACGGACTTTGCGGGAAAGTACCGGCAGGATCGTTTCGATCTGCTGCGATCCCCCCACAAATGCACAGTCAACGACCGGGGCGGTCGCAAGAAAACCGGCAGCTTCCCCGGAATAAAATTCGATATTTGTTACGCCGGCATGTTTTGCCGCATCCGATGCATAGGTGATCGCTTCCGGGCGCCGGTCGACTGCATACACTTTTTTCGCAAGCCTGGCAGCAGCGATCGAAACCTTACCGGTCCCGCACCCGAGATCGAGCATGGTATCTCCGTTCCTGAGTTCCATCTTGAACAGAGAGATCGCCATCACTTCGTCATGTGTCGGCCCGCCGGCAGGCATTGTGTTGACCATCTTCTGAAAATTTTGTTGTGTTGAGGTATTAAGGCTTGTTTTGTGGGGGAGGTTACAGGATACCGGCAGATCCCTGCAAATCCGGGCGTAATCCAGGCTCTGATTGCAAGAGTCCCGGACTGGTGAACATGCCGGGAGGGGAGTGGTGTCCACCGCGATAAATAACCCGGTTAGACGTAGGTATTTTGGGAAAATTCTTGGTCAAAACAGGAAAAATTTTGCACTTTAGCGGTGTTCTTGCAGTGGCAAAAATGGCATCATCCTGCAGGTCAAAAACAGGAAGACCGGCTGTCAAAAGGCCGCTATGGCCGGATTTTTAAAAGGAAGGTACTATGAAATTTCAGGTTAACCGGAACACGATAGTCATCATGGCCTTCCCCTGATCACGTTCATGGAAATGGCCATGATCATGGTCGTTATCTTCATGACGTTCATGGTTTTTGGCAGGAGGGATCATTCTGTCGGACTTCCTCGTTTATAAGCCCCTTTACTGAGGGGTGGTTCGTAGTGTTCAGAGAGATCACGCTGATGGTGTTGCCGCTCTCCCGGCAGTACGCCTCCACCCGGACAGCGACCCGGCTAACCATGCTGCCGGTGGTCAGGATCAGGGAATCCTGCCCCCGCAGTGCACGCAGAATACACTTATCGATAACACCGTAGGTGAACTCAAGGGCAAGCTGTTCCCGTGCGGCGCACTGCTTCGCACGTGTACCCATCGCCCCGACAGAGAGGCCCGGGCGGATTTTAACCCATGCGGAGAGCGGTGCCGTCTCCTGCTCGTCAACATTGCAGACCGAGATGGTGCCCATCCGGGTGTTATTGCCGGAACGATGGAGCAGACTCTCAATAATGTTGATCATGTCGAGGACACTGCGTGGTTTTCGTTCCGGCTGCGCAAACCCGCGCCGCCCGAGTTCCTGCGAGAGTTCGAGGAGAGTAGGGACAGAGAGGTGCGCCATACGGACATGGTCAAGATTCCCGAATGCCACGTCCGGCACATCCTCCTCAAGGATCCTCCCGTTTAAGAGGAGGATTGCCCGTTCAGCCCACGGGTACGCAAGTTCGACATCATGGGTGGAGATTATTATGGTCTTACCGTCATGGTTCAGTTCGTCAAGCAGTTCCATGAGATCTTCCGAACCGGAAGGATCAAGACCGCTGGTCGGCTCGTCGAATACCAGTACATCCGGATCCATTGCCAGCACGCCGGCGATTGCAACCCGTTTCTTCTCCCCACCGGAGAGATGGTGGGGCGGGCGCCGTTCAAATCCCTCAAGGCCAACCTGGCGGAGTGCAAGCGCAACCGCGTTCCGGATGGCCTGGTCATCATACCCAAGGTTTGCCGGGCCAAACGCAACATCCTGGTATACGGTCGGGGCAATGATCTGGCGATCCGAATTCTGTAGCACGTACCCTACACGTTTCCGGAGCTGGCGTAGTGATGATCTGTCGTACCGGATCGGCTGGCTGTCAATGAGCATGATCCCGGAGTCCGGCCGGATCATGCCGTTGAACATCTGCAGGAGCGTGGACTTGCCGGCTCCATTCGGACCGACAAGCGCAATTTTCTCTCCGGGGCGGATATGGAAACTGATCCCTTTGATTGCATCCGGGCTTCCCGGGTACCGGTACCTGACATCCCGTGCTTCAAGTATGATTTTCATGGTATTACCACAACTCCTGTTGTTATCATCAGCAGAACAGCGATCAGCCCGGCAAGGTAGAGAAGGGCCGGGAAAAGTGACTGCATCTGCACAGGTTCCGCCGGATCCAGCGAAGGCATGATCCCATCATAGCACCGGCAGTCCATCGCGTGAATAAGCCCCTCTCCGGCGATCCAGCTGGAGATGAAGAGCATCCCGCAGAGCATGGAGAATGAACGGATTGACTCTTTTACCCTGCTGTACCCAAGACGCATGATTTGTGCCTGCCAGATCTCGCGGGCCTGTTCGTAGGTGATAAAGATATACCGGTACATGATCATCATCAGATCGATCAGTTCGACAGGAATCCTGCACCGTTTCATGATATTGAAGAGATCCGTCATAGGGGTGGTCAGCGCAATAAAGAAGAGCGAGATCGTACACCCGAATACCCGGAAAAGTATGAGGATGGCGTGCCTGACAGCGTTGTCCGTGATCGTGAGATTGATCCACGAAACCGGGGAAAAACGCCAGATAACATCGCCACCGCCAAGCATGAATAAAAGGACGATGATACTACAGGCTGTAAATATGGCCGGTGCAATAAGGAGCTCCCCGTACACGAGCGGGGATATACGTGCAGGAATTAAAAGGACCAGACTGAGTATAATCCCCGAAATCAGCGGAACAACCGGTGTAGGGGATACAAGACAGATAAGAAGGGAACCAAGACCAAGGAGGATTTTGGTTCCCGGGTGGATGTGCCGGAATGTACTATTTTGTGCGATATTGTCCAGCAGCGTTTCAAACATGAGTTATCAGGAATTGAGGGGACGTCTTTTCTGTCCGTACCAGTACCCGATCACCAGTCCGACCACAACTCCCCCAAAGGTTGCCTGGAGCGCAAAGAGGGTCGATTCAATCTCGCCGCTTGGCGGCACATACTGGGGAATAAGGGGTGTAAAGGATTCGACCGGTTTGCCGGTCAGCTCTGCAATCTTTTCCGATCCGACATCATCCGACCCGGAAAATGCATGGCCCGACTGGCCGCTGACTATCATAAAGAGTACCACAAACGTGAAAAGGCCAATCAACGTGAGTATCTCAAGTTTTCTGTTCTCGAACATAATTACACCTTTTCTGGGGGATCATTTGTCTTTGTCCCGAGCGCGGATTCAATCTGCTCTTTCGAGAATACGCCCAGTTTCTCAATGAGATCCGGTTTGAGCTGGATGATATACTTGAAGACCAGCGCAAGAACGAGTCCTTCGATAATTGAGAGCGGGACCTGGGTAATCGCAAATATCGCAAAGAATGCGGTAAACGAAGCCATAACTCCCCCGACCTCAGCCGGGTACGCGAGGGCAAGTTCGAAGGATGTGATGATGTACGTGACAATATCCGCCACTGCCGCTACGCAGAACACGGTGACGTAGATATTAACCGAGGTATTTTTCAGGAGTTTGTACACAGCATAGCCGACAAGGGGGCCGCCGATTGCCATTGAAACCATGTTGGCTCCCAGCGTGGACAACCCGCCGTGAGCGAGCAGGAGCGCCTGGAACAGCAGCACAATAAAACCAATTACCGCGGTGATATAGGGCTTGAAACACATGACCGAAAGCCCGGTACCGGTCGGGTGGGAACAACTACCGGTTACTGAAGGGAGTTTGAGTGCGGACAGTATGAAGATGAACGCCCCGCACACGCCAAGCAGCGGGAGATATTCCCGGTCTTTGCGCAACAGAGATTTGAGTTCGATAACTCCCATAACAAGGAACGGGATAGCGATAAGCCACCACACGAGGCACCATTGCCAGGGTAAGAATCCTTCCATGATATGCATTACATCACTCCTCAAGTATACTTTACAAAAGTAAATAAAATTTGCTAAGTTGGATTTTTATTGGAATCTTACGACACACCAGAATAAAAACAGGGATAGTGGCAGAGGCAGGATGCATCTTGTACAACAGAGTGCAGAAAAAAAAAGAATTTGATCCTGCTTATGCGGTCACGTTCGCGGCCTTGCAGCCTTCCCCGCGGAAAAGCGCCCACTCCTCGCAGGTTGTACCGTTCTTAAAGGTGCACATGCCGTACTGGCCGGCTGCGCTGTCCTTGATCTCAAGGGTGCCGCCGAGGTTCACGCAGTTGACAGATGCCGGGTTCGCGATGCCGGTCTGGTTGGACGGGGCGCCGGTTGGTGTCGTGTTTACTTTAGCACCGGCCTTGCATCCCTCACCCCGGAAGAGCGCCCACTCCTCGCAGGTTGTACCGTTGGTAAAGGTACACATACCGTACTCGCTGCCGTCAGCGTTCTTTTTGATCTCAGTGGTGCCGCCGATACTTCCGCAGTTGACCGAGGCCGGGTTTGCCAGACCGGCCTGTCCAGATACGGTTACCTGCGATGTTGGTGTTGTGGTTGTTGCCGATGCCTGTGTGGACTGCTGGGTACAGCCGGCACTGATGATGCCGGCGACGAGGCAGAGGCCCAGAATAAGAAATACATAGGTTCTAGCCATAATCCTGACCGGATAGACGTTTACCGGCACGTGTTAAAAAAAGATCGGATTAGTTATCCCGGTTCCATCCGCGAACATGCCGCCGGTCAGGTCCCTGCCGCCATTTTCATGCGGGCGACGTACTGCCTGAGCGCAGATTCCATCGCATTCAGGTCACCGAGATGTTTTTCCACGATATCCACAATGGCACTTCCAACTATCACGCCATCGGCGCCTGCTTTCGTGCATGTCGTTACGTGGGCCGGTGTCGAGATCCCAAACCCGAGGGCAAGCGGGAGCGTCGTGTGCGTGCGGACCCGGTTCAGGAGAGCGAGAGCCTCGGGCGATACGGTCTTTCGTGCGCCCGTGACACCGAGTACCGAGACAAGGTAGAGGTACCCGCGTGCTTGGCGCACGATTGCGTCCATGCGTTCATCGGACGTGGTCTGCGTGATAAGGAAGATCGGGTCGATCTTGTATTTTCCGGCGATCTCAACCACTTCCTTTGATTCCTCGACCGGCATATCGGCCACGAGGATACCGTCAACGCCGGCTTCGTGTGCTTCGCGGTAAAACCGTTCGATCCCCCTCCGGTAGATCGTATTATAATACGAGAGTAAGACGATCGGCACGGTGGAATGGGCACGGACTTCCCGGACAATTGCAAAGATCGTATCGGGCGTGGTACCGGCAGCAAGCGCCCGGTCGTCTGCACGCTGGATAGTCGGTCCGTCCGCGACCGGGTCCGAGAACGGAACTCCCAGTTCGAGGATGTCCGCCCCGCCGTCAATGAGCGCCCGTGCGATGCGGACGGACGTTTTCTGGTCCGGATCTCCGGCTACTGCAAAGCCGATGAATGCGGTTATGCCTTTTTTCCTGAACACGGCATCGATCCGTCCCATTATTTCGCCTCCTGTTCCGCCGCGATTTCGGCAACATCCTTGTCGCCCCGGCCGGAGAGATTGATAATCACAACATCTCCCCTGTCGAACCGGTCGGCGTTTTTGAGGACGTAGGCGACCGCATGGGCGGATTCAAGCGCCGGGATGATCCCCTCCTTCTTTGAGAGATAGCGGAACGCGTCCAGCACGTCAGGGTCCTGTACCGCATGGTAGGAAACCCGGTGCGAATCCTTGAGCATCGCGTGTTCGGGGCCAACGCCCGGGTAATCGAGACCTGCCGCAACGCTGTGCGTGGGGAGCACCTGCCCGTCTTTATCCTGCAACAGGTACGAGAGCGTGCCGTGCAGCACGCCGGGGTCCCCGGCACAGAGTGTTGCGGAGTGCTCGCCCGTTTCAACACCGTTTCCCCCCGCTTCGACTCCGATCAGGTCCACGTTATCGGCAAGGAACGGGTGGAAGATACCGATCGCATTCGATCCGCCACCGACACAGGCAACGATGGCGTCAGGTGTCTTCCCCTCTTTTCTTAAGATCTGTTCCCGCGCCTCGCGCCCGATCACGGACTGGAAATCGCGCACGATGGTGGGGAACGGGTGCGGGCCGACAACCGACCCGATCAGGTAGTGCGTGTCGTGCACGTTTGCCACCCAGTCGCGGAGCGCTTCGTTGGTGGCGTCCTTGAGTGTCCGTGTCCCGGATGGTACCGGATGCACGGTTGCACCCATCAGTTCCATGCGGAACACATTGAGCGCCTGGCGCTGTATATCGACTTCGCCCATGAAGACCTCGACCTTAAAGCCGAGTGCCGCCCCGACAATTGCGGTCGCGACCCCGTGCTGGCCGGCACCGGTCTCGGCGATCAGCCGTTTTTTGCCCATGCGTTTTGCCAGGAGTGCCTGCCCGAGCGTATTGTTGAGCTTGTGCGAACCGCCGTGCACGAGATCCTCGCGCTTCAGGTACACCTTAAATCCGAGATCCCGTGACATATTCGCGCAGAACGTGAGCGGTGTCGGGCGTCCTGCATATTCAGACTGGTACGCGGCAAGTTCCCGTTCGAATGCCGGGTCGTGTGCCGTGTGCTGGTAAGCGTCTTCGAGTTCGATCAATGCGTTCATCAGGGTTTCGGGCACGTACTGTCCCCCGTACTTCCCGAACCGTCCTTTATTTCCCATGTTATGCCTCCTGTGCTGCGGTGATAAATGCCGCTATTTTTTTGTGATCTTTTATTCCGGGACGTTCTTCAACGCCGCTTGCAACGTCGACTGCATAGGGATGGATCCTACGGATCGCGTCCCCGACATTCCCCGGGGTCAGTCCCCCGGCAAGGATGACCGGGATGGTTGAGTGCTTCACCGCAGCGAGGGCATACGATGGATTATATGCCTTTCCCTTTCCATGGCTGTCATCGACAATAACCGCATCACAGTCTTCCGGCAGCGGGTCGCTCCTTCCGATCACCCGGATTACCTTCACACCCGGATCTTTTTCGAATTTGAACGGGTGCGATATCTGGATGGCTGTGGGATGAAGGGCAATTATCTGTGCAAGTTCCTCTTCGGATTTGGTATGGCTTACTGCAACAGTCGCCGTAAATGGCCCGACCGCGTCAAAGATTTCCCGTGCCTGTTCCAGAGGTACGACCCGGCGCGATACGCCCCCGGAATAGACAACAACGCCAATTGCATCGGCCCCGGCTTTTTCAGCAAACCGCGCATCCTCCACACGGGTGATCCCGCAGATCTTCACGCGCATACGAATTCCTCCAGTTTTTTCCCTGGCGCCTGATGGGCCATGAGGGACGATCCGATCAGGAACGCATCGCAATACGGGCGCATCTCTCTTACATCATCTGCGGATCGCATCCCGCTCTCCGAGACGATGATCCGGTGGTCTGCCCGTACCTTTTCCGAGAGGATCCGGGTGGTTGACCGGTCGACACTCATCGTTGCAAGGTTGCGGTTGTTGATCCCGATCAGGTGCGCCCGGGTGGCAAGGGCGCAGTCGACTTCACCCGTGTTATGGACTTCCACGAGCGGCTCGAGGCCGGCCCCGTAGGCGGCATCGACAAACTCGGGGAGCCGGTCGCCAAGGACAGCCGCGATGAGGAGCACCGCGTCCGCCCCGAGCGCCCGGGTTTCATCGATCTGGCGCATGTCAACGACAAAATCCTTTCGCAGGACCGGCACGCTGACGGCGGCCTTGACCCGCGCAATATCCGCACCCGAGCCGCCAAAGAAGTACGGCTCGGTGAGCACAGAGAGCCCGACGCAGCCGCCATCGACGAGAACACCGGCCATCATCGCCATGTCCACGTTGCGCCGTATGATGCCTCCTGACGGGGATGCGCATTTGATCTCGGCGATCACGGGGTTCTTTTGCCGCGCCGAACAGATCGCATCCGCGAGGCTTGCATGCGTGCAGCCCATCTGCTCCGGGAACGTCGCGGGCAGTCTCTCAACCCTCTTTTGGGTGCGCCGGATGATCTCATCAAGGATCATGCCGCACCCTGCGTCGCACAGATGAGTGCATCCAGTTTTTCCTGTGCTTTCCCGGAATCGATGGATGCAGCGGCGAGCCGGATCCCCTCTGCGAGTGTTCCGGCCCGGCCTCCCATGCAGATTGCGGCTCCCGCATTCATGAGAACGATATCGCGTCCGGCCCCTTTTTTCCCGGCAAGGATGTCACGGAGGATGCGTGCGTTCTTCTTCGGGCTTCCGCCGGAAAGATCGGCCGGTGCAGCCCGGGCAAACCCGAACATCTCCGGCGAAATGGTGTATTTCCGTATCCGGTTTCCGGCAAGTTCAGTTACGATCGTCTCCCCGGTGGTCGTGATCTCGTCAAGTCCGCTGCCATGTACTACCATCGCACGGGAAACACCGAGCAGGCGCAGCACTTCGGCAACTGTCCCGGTGAGATTTTCAGCGTAGACCCCGAGCACCTGTGCCTCCGCCCCTGCCGGGTTTGCAAGCGGGCCAAGGAGGTTGAAGACCGTCCGGCACCCGAGGTCCTGCCGTGTTGCCATCACATACTTCATCGCCGGGTGATGGCTCGGTGCAAAGAGAAATGCAATCCCGATTTCCTGTACGATTTTTGCCTGCACCGCCGGATCTACTGCGATAGTGACACCAAGTGCCGCGAGCACATCGGCCGATCCGCACCGGCTGCTCACGCCCCGGTTGCCGTGCTTGACAACCGGGACGCCGGCTCCTGCGGCAACAAACGCGGCGGTGGTACTGATGTTGAAGGTCTGTGCGCCATCGCCCCCGGTACCGCAGGTATCGACCAGTGTCCCTGTGACCTCTGGTTTTATGTTGACCGCATGGTCCCGCATCACCCGGGCAAATGCCGCGATCTCCTCCGGGGTCTCGCCTTTTATGCGCAGCGCGGTCAGAAAACCGCCGATCTGCGCCGGTGTCGCCTGACCGTCCATGATTGTATTCATAACCGCAACTGCTTCCGTTGGCGCGAGATTACGCCCCTCCACCACATGTGCGATGGCCTCTTTCATAGTCATGCACCCACCCGCCGCGGATCGAAGAGGAAGTTTTTCATGAGGGCGTCACCGTCATGCGAGAGGATGCTCTCCGGGTGGAACTGCACACCTTCAATGGGATATTCTGCGTGCCGGACACCCATCACAAAACCGTCATCAAGGCTCTCGGCCACAACCGACAGTTCCGGTGGCAGCGTGTCCCGTTGTGCCACGAGCGAATGGTAGCGGGTGGCCGTAAATGGCGAAGGCAGACCAGCATAAATGCCTTTTCCGTCGCTCATGATCTCCGAGGTCTTGCCGTGCATGAGATGGCCGGAGCGTACGACCCGGCCGCCAAACGCGGTGCAGATGGCCTGGTGGCCGAGACAGACGCCGAGTGTCGGGATTGTTTTGCTCATGGTCTCCAAAACCTCAAGGCAGACACCGGAATCCTCCGGTGTGCCGGGACCGGGCGAGAGGATAATCCGGTCGCAGCCGGTTTTTTCGAGCTGCGAGAGCGGAGTGTCGCAGGTGAAGACCACGGGTTTTGCCCCGAGTTTTCCCACCTGCTGGTACAGGTTGAAGGTGAAACTGTCGTAACAGTCCACGATAAGGACGCTCGGAGCGCTCATGGCGAGACCCCCGCCCGTTCGATCGCACGCATCATTGCTGCCGCCTTATTTTCCGTCTCGGTCCATTCGTTTTCGGGCACCGAGTCCGCGACGATACCCGCCCCGACCTGGATGCTCGCCCTGCCATTCTTCACGCTCACGGTGCGGATCGCAATCGCAAACTCAAGGTTCCGGTCAAAGCCGATATACCCGACAGCACCCGCGTAGAGCCCGCGTGCGTCCGACTCGGTCTCGCTGATGATCTGCATCGCCCGGATCTTCGGAGCACCCGAGACCGTCCCGGCCGGGAAACAGGACTTGAGTGCATCATAGCAGTCGAGATGGTCCATGAGCGTCCCGGTGACAGTCGAGACCATGTGCTGGACGTGGGAGAACTTCTCGATACCCATGAACTCGGTGACATCGACCGACCCGAACTTGCAGACTCTCCCGACATCGTTTCGTGCGAGATCGACCAACATCGTGTGCTCGGCCCGCTCTTTTTTGTCGAGCAGGAGTTCCTGTGCGAGCCGTTTGTCCTCGCCCTTGTCCTGGCCCCGGGGCCGGGTGCCGGCGATCGGGATGGTCGTCACGCGCCGTTTCTCCACCCGGACAAGCATCTCGGGGCTTGCCCCGATTACCTGTTCGTCCCCGAAATCGAGGAAGTACATGTACGGGCTCGGGTTGATCGCCCGCAGTGCAGCGTAGATCGGGAAGGGGTCGGCGCCCACCGCACATTCCATTCTCCGGGAGAGCACGGCCTGGAAGATATCCCCGGCCACGATATGCTCTTTTATCCCTTCGACCGCGTGCGAGAACGCCTCCTTGCCGGTGTTGTCCGAAATTTCCAGCGGCTTTCCGGGTCGCATCCCCCGGGGGATAGGTGATGCCGGTGGTTTTTCTGCGATTGCTGTGATCTGCTTCTCCAATGCCGCGATATGTGCGACACAGCGCCGGTACTCGGCAGCCGGGTCCGACTCGTAGGTCAGGAACGGGCTTGAGAAGATGAAGAACTTCCTGTCCCGGTGATCGAAGACAATGCAGTCTTTTGTAAGCATGAAGCGTGCATCGGGTGTCTCAACGGCCGTGCCGTTCCTGTTGTTGTCCACCTGGCAAAAAAGCGAATGGACAATATCATAGGCAAAGTACCCGACCATTCCGCCGAAAAACCGCGGGGCCCTGAGGTTCACGTAGTTGAACCGTGAAAGAATAGAACGGATCCGGTCGACCGGGTTCTCCCCTTCAGGTTCGCAAGCGATGGCGACAAAGGCATCGCTGCCCGTCACGGTCACGTCACGGCCGAGCGTGATCACGCACGCGGGATCGATCCCGACGTACGAGTACCGTGCGATCTTCTCACTTCCTTCCATGGATTCTAAGAGGAACCCGTTTCCCTTCCGGGTGTTCAAGAACACGTCCAGTGGGGAGCAGCGCGGGAGCGGAAGTTCGGTGCAGAGCGGGATCACCAGCGGTTTTGGCTGGTCGCTTACTGCAGTAAGGAATTCATCGGGTCCAAGATTCAGGTTCAGTGCGTTTTGAATAATATCTGTCTCCATCCCATCGGCATCACCAGCTACCGGATTTTGTAAAATGTGTCCCGGGCAGGAACGAGGTGTGTGAAGGTTCCTGCCCCGGCGAGCAGCATCGGTACGGGAAACTTTCGCGAGGATCCGGGAGGATCCCGTTGACTTCCCGCTGCAATGCTTAGTTTTGGTTGTTATTGTACATATTTATACATTACTGTTATTTTGTGTAAACCGGTGTATATATAAAAACAATATCCCGGTACCTGGCATTGACAAAAGAGTCTGATGCTCCGGGAAAGGCGAAGGCGATAAAAAAGATACCGTGGTACCTGAAGGTTCGAAACCGGTGCAGACTATGCGGTGAACCGGGTGTACCCGGATTGCCCCCGTGCCCCGTTCACTCCACTTTTATGCCCCTGTTGCGGAGTGCTTCCGTCTTATTCTTCGAACACTCTTCGCACCGGAACTCGGGCGCTGCATCCTCGCTCTTGTCGTAGTCCCCGGACCGGACAAGCCGGTATCCCCTCGCAACTTTACCGCAGTCCACGCAGCTGATGTTCTCTTTGACCTCCCACTGTGCCGCAAGCGACTGGGCGGTGAAGATGTACTGGTCGACCCAGAAGAAGATCAGCCCACCGATCAGGTTTGCAACAATGGCAGCCACGATCTGTCCCATTGCGGCAAGGAGGATACCGACCCCGGCCAGGATCGGGGTGCTTGCCTGCCACCGGAGCAGGTAAAGTGCGTACCGCTTGAAATTGATCCGCATGCCTGATCATCGTGCAAGAACGTTAAAGGGATTTCTGCCCGGGCGATGCATTGCATGCATGAGGCCTTTATACCCTGCCGGACAAATACTAGAAAGTACACTTGACGTGAGTATCTATGTGGCCAAACAAGCAGCCCTCGCTCGGGTGGATTTTTGTCTCGCGGATGATCGGGATCATCTGTTTTTTAATAGCCGTCGTCCTTGCAAACATCCTGAAATTTTATGTGTCAAGCCCGGTCTACCAGTCTGGCGTCGTGTTCTTAAATGAAAATTTCTGGCTGTTCATTCTCATCGCCATCATTTTTCTGGTTGCCGATCTGTTCGGGGCGTTCCCGTTTCCCCTCAACCTGCCAGCACCAATCATCAGGGCATTTGGCAGCGTGTTTTGCATTGCAGTGATGCTGATCATCTTTCAATGGGTGGATGGGATTACTGGCATGACACTCTACCATTTCTTCTGGTTGATCTCATTCCTTCTTGGTCCGCTTGTTTTTCTTATTGTACTCGCGAGTGGTTATTACGAAATCATGCGGCAGCTCTGGTGGCAACCAAAGCTGGAACATGAAACGGGAAGTAACACTCTTGTTTTCCATGAAGAACCTCCCGTTCAGTCATCAAAAACGACCTCTGATGCGAAATCATGGGAGGAAATTGGGAGTGAATTCAGGCTGATGCTCTTTGATATCATCCACCGGTTCCGCGAAGAGATACGAAAAAAGGAATAAAAACGATAAACGTGGGAACAATCACCATTCCGGGTTTTCCCGGAGGAACGTCTTTTCTTTTGCTTCGAGTTCTTCAGGTGTCAGGTGTGCAGGCATACAGATACACCGGTGCTCTATAAAGACACCATTTTTAAACGACCCCTGTTTATCTCCAGGTCTGCAAGCCCCGTAAACATCAGCATCGCAGTCATGACAGACATGGGGAAGACCTTCGCGTGCTGCACAGTCCTTTGCCGCTTTCCATGATATTGCCATAAAGCAAGTGTAGATCAAATTTAAAAAATACTTCCTCTCAGGGAAAACCTTTCGCCAAAGAATTCACTCTGTGGCAGAGTTTATTAAAAAAGGAAAAAATGATTAAATCAGAACCGGGGTTTCCGGTGTTTCGGGAGGCAGTCCCGGCAATAGACGGGCCTTGACTCAGTTGGCTTGAACGGTACTTCGCACTCTTTTCCGCAGTCTGAACAGACTGTCTTTGTCATTTCTCTGGGACCGAAGTTTCTCGGGCCACCAAATCCTTTTCTTTCCATTGTATTACTCATGCAGTTTTAGATCTGCATATATTCATCTTACCATCGGGTATAAATACATCTGCATAAGACCGGGCCCGTCGGCCAATCTCTCCCACGGGGTCAGGGAATGATCTCGCACCCGTTGAACTTCTCGTGGGCAAAGTCCGGAAGATGGATACGCCCGGAAGCAATCAGGGCCCGGACGCGGGGGAGTTCGTCCATGAGGGCGTCGCGCAGGTTTTCCACGGTACCGCACACGAGCTGCCGGCCGGTCTGGTTCCAGGGCTGCATGATGCTTGAGTACAGGCACCGGCCTCCGCAGAATGTACGGATGCGGCACGCCGGACACTCGCCCCCGACCGGGATCCGGGGCAGGTACTGCGGGTCCGCATCCGCGATGTGGCCAAGATAGTACTGCTTCATGCCGATCATAACCGGGCAGGGTGCGATGTGACCGTCGGTCATGATCGCGTAGTTCGCGTGCCCTGCCCCACACCGCAGGAGACTCGCCCTCCCGTACAGGAGATCTTCCATGGGATCGACAAAGGGGTACCAGCGGCGGATCTTCCCGTTCTGTTCCATGTCATCGACCCATGCCTTCACAAGTGCACGGATGCCGGGATTATACCTTTTGTCTACCCATTCTGCAAACTGGCGGTGGGAGAGATCGCGTGAGAAGTTTGCATCCATCTGCCAGTGGATGGAAGTAAACGAGTAATCCGGGTTCTCCGCGAGGTACCGGACTGCATCAACAATATCGGTGCGCTCGGTCACGGTCATCCGCGCAATCAGTTCGCCGCGATAGCCATTTGCCCGGATCTTTTTCACGTTTGCCATCACCCGGGAAAAAACACCGGCCCCCCGGTTTTCATCGGTGAGGGCTTCGCGCCCGTCCAGCGAGACAAGGATCGTGGAGAAACGGTTGACGATATCAGGGGCGAGCCGGTCGAGCAGGAGGCCGTTTGTCTGGATCATGAACCGTTGCACCGGTGCCTCGCGGACGATCCGCTCCACAAGGTCCGGCCGCATAAGCGGTTCGCCACCATAGAATGTCACGGTGGGCGAGGGGTCCCGTGCAAGGAAACGGTAGAGCAGTTCCGGATCGTAGTTCAGGTCTGGTGCGAGATCCTCATCGATCTCCACCGGCACCGCATCAGGGCCCTCCGCCTCCTCCTCCTCAAATGCCTTTGCCCGGCAGTACCGGCAGCAGAGGTTGCAGTCGTCAGTGAGGATGAGGTGGAAGTACATGGGTAAAGTCCTGTTATCATGGGAAGCGACAGACGATAAATTTGCGGGCACTCCTGTGCGGGAACTTGTTTTGATTGCAGCGTCTTCATTAATCATTCCTGTATCCAATAGATCAGATCATGGTGGCGATGCCGGATGCCGGCGCGTGATATAGTACCAGGATTCCGGTGGGATGCCGCGGATTATGCCAAAAGTTCCCCGGCACAGAAACAGTGGGCGCGGGAGCTGATCCAAAAGATTAACCTGTCCGGCCACGAGAGGGTGCTTGATATCGGGTGCGGCGATGGTACGGTGACTGCCGCAATCGCGGAGTGCGTGCCGGAAGGATCCGTCATTGGTATCGATCGTTCTCCGGGGATGATCCGGTTTGCACGTGAACAGTTCCCGCATGATGCGTATCCCAACCTGTCGTTTGCAGAAGGGGACGCTCAAAATCTCGGGTTTTCCGGGGAATTTGATATCGTCTTTTCAAATGCCGCACTCCACTGGGTGTACGATCAGGGCCCGGTTCTTACCGGGATCGCCCGGGCACTCCGTGGCGGCGGGCGGATGATTGTCCAGATGGGCGGAAAAGGCAACGCAGCACAGGTCTTTATCGCTCTTGATGCCCTGCTTGCGGATCCTGGCTGGGGCCAGTACTTTTGTGGCTTTTCCTTTCGCTACGGGTTCTTCTCACCATCAGAGTATCAACCCTGGCTCGAAACGGCCGGCCTTCTTCCGGTCCGGGTCGAGCTGATCCCAAAAGAGATGGTGTATCCGGCCCGCGACGGGTTCTGCGGCTGGCTCCGTACTACCTGGCTCCCGTACCTGGAACGGGTACCGGAGGCCCGGCGGGGAGAATTTGTCGATGCCCTTGCCGATCGGCTCCTTGCTGTATGCCCCCTTGGCCCGGATGGCGCCGTTCATGTGAAGATGATGCGGCTCGAAGTCGAGGCGAAAAAACACTGATCGTTGCACGGTAGATGTCGCAACGTGTAAGCAGTCTTCCTGTAATTCTTTCTTATTGCCGCGGGGGAGTATTTTACACCGGATGCCGGAACCCTGGAACGCGACGACCTCGACGCCCTGATCGATGAGCGCGTTTGTTACACTTTATCATATGCAGCAAAACACCCGGCGTTTTACCGGCAGTGGTTCAAAAAGAACAACATCCATCCCGAAGAGATCCGGACGCAGGAGGACCTGCCGAGCCACCCCATTATCTTCGGGAAGATTATACGGGTGAACCCACCGCCCGCGGTCCCGGTATTGGGGATTTTAAGTACTGACATCCAGCCTCATGTACCGCCGGTGATTTTGGGCAGGCAGGGCGGTGCGCTGGCATGTTTTTTCGCCAGGCAGAACCTCCGATGGTGTAATGGTTAATGCGCCCGTATTCGGGCAGATTCGCGCAAACTGGGCAATAATATCTCGTTTTTAATCGGGGGTAATTGTGTGGCACAATACCGAAAATACCAGTGAAAATATGGCCAAATTTGTTATTTCGACGTGCTTTCGACGGAAACCTTTTATATTATCAGGCGTCAACTCTCATTATCAAAACCCAAACGGGGTTTTGAGGTGTTTAAATGGGACAGAAAATTGGAAAGGAAAAAATCCAGCGCGAAAAGGGATTCCTGTACTTCATTGGGAAGGACGGGTATGTCTGGGCAGCCCCGATGAAGCACAACAAGACCGGCAAGAAGAAGAAAGTCGGTACTGAAAAGATTGCCAAGGAAAAGGGCTACATGTATTACATTGGCAAAGACGGGTTCGTCGCAAAAGCCAAGATGAAAAACGCATAATCCAAAAATCTTTTTGTTCATTGCAGTCCGCTGCGGTACCGGAGCAATCCGGTACTGCCTGACTGCACATAGTTTTCTCTCCTGACGGGATCGTTTCTCTCACGATAGCCGATCATCTGAACCTGTGAGGGGGGCATTATGTGGGAAAAGAGTATCCGCAAGATCTGGTTGTGGCTATAGTGCGGACAACTATGTGCCAGACATTCCTAGGTCACCGCTTTATTTTCATTTACCCCGGGGTCTTTCCTCACAGTGTACATTTCTACTTGTGCAATGCCCGTGCAATCTATTGTGAAATCCGAGGTCTATATTTATACCCCCTTGTTTCCACTGGAAAGCCACAGAATTCAGGATGATTGGAGCAGATCCGGATAAAATTTCGGGAAAAATTTCGCGGGCTCACAGGACACCTGCGTCTGATCTGATGATATGCAGGAGTGGGAACAGGAAATAGCGCCCTTCGCTTGACCCGGTGAGGCTCATATCCGCATTTTTCTCTCGTGACCCTGGATAAGATCATAAAAAACAGGCTCTGAAAAAACCCTGATTTTTTGTACAAATTGCGAAAGCACATAGTGACGGAGGGGACAGTACCAGTCCCCCCAAACCGACCCTGTACGGTGCGATGAACGTCGCCGCCCCCGAAGGGACGCCCCCGCGGCGGATTAATACCATAATATCAATAAAATCTCACTTGCCCCGCCCTGCCTCGGAGAGGCCCTGATGCGGGGAACTCTCGCACATTTTTTATTAATTTTCATGGTTCTGATGTGAAGTTTATCGATTCATGTCGGTTTCAACAGAAGCCAAAAAAACAAAAAAGAGCAGAGAACGGGTATGCAAAAAAAAGAGAATTCTGATGGGCCCGTCGTGATTCGAACACGAGATCTTCGCCGTGTGAAGGCGACGTCATAGCCAGCTAGACCACGAGCCCTCATGCATCGACCGGGAATTGAACCCGGGCTATAGGCTTGGAAGGCCTAAGTCATACCACTAGACCATCGATGCACTGCGCTCTACAATTTTGGCGGGGAGGTGTATTAATGCTTACTTATCCCGCGCTGATCCCGTATTTGAGAGAACCGGGACAGTCTTCGTAAAAAAAAAGGAAACCGGGGATTAGTATCCGCGAAGTTCGTTCTCAATTTTTTCAAGCGCTGCGATCCGTTTCTCCAGGGGCGGGTGGGTGGAGAAGAGTTCCATGATAGTGTTTCCCGAGAGTGCCGGAATAATAAAGAACGCATTTCCGGCTTCAACCTTGGCTTTTGCCTGAGGCGGGACGACCTCCATCCTGCCGCTGATCTTGCTTAAGGCAGAAATAAGCGCCTGCGGGTTTCTTGTGATGAGCGCACTGCCCCGGTCGGCGGCAAATTCGCGGTACCGGGAGAGCGCGAGCATCAGCAGCGTGCTTAGCGCATAGACAATGATCGAGACAATCCAGACAACGATCCATGCAGCCCCGTTTTCCCGGTTGTTGCCGCCGAAAAGTGCCGAGAAGAAGACGCTCTGCATGATCATCGAGGCGATCATTGCAACGAAGCTTGCCATGGTCATCGTGAGGATATCCCGGTTCTTTACATGAGAGAGTTCGTGTGCAAGCACGGCTTCGAGTTCGTCTTTAGTCAGAAGGCGCATGATTGAATCGGTGCAGCAAACCACCGCATGCTTGGGGCTTCTTCCCGTAGCGAATGCATTGGGTACCGGGCTCTGCATGATCGCGATCTTCGGCATCGGCAGATCGGCCTCATGGCATAGTTTTTCGACAGTGCGGTGAAGAGCCGGTTCTTCGTCTTCGGAAATAATTCGTGCATGCGTGCTCCAGAGCACCAGCTTGTCCGAGAAGAAGTACTGGATAAAAGCCATTACCACTGCCAAACCGATGATCAGCACGATACTGGCCCCCGGGAAAAAGACCACCAGTACAGTCATGAACACAAGGTAGAGGATAAACAGCAAAAATCCTGTCAGCAACACTCGGCTGGTCAGACCCCAGTCTCTTTTCCATTCCATAATTAGTACCTTTTTGTTGCTGTCTCACTTAAATCATTCGAAAATGGCAGGGGTCTGCGCATAAACCGAGCCTGTTTCGCGTTCCGAATGACCCGGGGCGTTTCTCAATGCGTGGCAGGAAGTGCCCGCAAGAGTCTCTTCACCAAATCAGAAACTATTTTTCGGCAGAACACCGGACTGGTACACTATGGACGAAGTCGATTCCGAGGCTCTGGCTGATGTGGCATACGGCATCTTCGATCACCTTCTTACCAGAAGACTCCAGACGCAGGGCAAATATCTTTCCGCGCTCGTTGAAGGAGGCATTGACTTCACCGCAGACCTGACTGAGACCTTCGGGAAGCTCACCGAGGAATACCCCCAGCTTGCCGAATCGCTCCTTGCACGGTTCAGCTCGGTTGATACGATCTACCGGATGCTCTGCGGGGGGGAAGGGGTTCTTCCCTCAAAGACGACGCAGATGTACTGGATCGTGCAGGATGCACCGGGCAGCGCACCCGAGGCAATCGAGGACGAGCATGCCGGCAAGTGGCTGCTCTTCCAGGACCCCGAAGCGGCTGATGCCGCATGGAAGAAGGTGCGGGACGCAACGGTGGCGCTCGATCTGGGGATCTCGGCCAAGGTCAGTACGGCAAAGCCTAATCCTGACTCCCGGGACAGCCGCAGGGTCATTTATGTCTATACAAAGGACTGGGCAGACGAGCCGGATGTGATGCGGGTGCGCGAGAACCTCCGCGCCTTAGGGTTTGTTGACCGGATCGGGTACAAGCGCAATCTCGAGACGTTTGCCGGTGAATACGCACAGAAAGGCAAACGTGTCACGTACTATTCATCCTGATCTCTCAATTACAAAAAACCAAAAAAAGAAAAACAGTATTGAAAAATTCAATTACGCTTTTCGTTCCTTGTTTTTCGGCCGCAGGTTCTTGTACCCGCACTTGCGGCATGCGGTTGCGTGGATGGCATTGCGTGCATTGCAATGCATACATATCTTCACGTTGAGTAAACGGGCTTCGGCTTCAGGGAACTTTGCCATGGATATACACTCCTGTATGCCCTTATAACAATGTTCTTTGATCTTTTAACCGTTTCGCGTCAGCCGGTGATCGTTTCAGGCCTGCCTTTTTAACAAACCAGTCACGGAACGCCGTGAGTGCGCGTGCACGGTGGGAGATGGCGCTCTTCTCCTCAAGCGGGATCTCGGCAAGAGTCTGCCCTTGGACCTCGAAGATCGGATCATACCCGAATCCACCGGTGCCCCGGGGTGCCGTTATGATCCTGCCTTCAATTGTGCCGGTGAAGATCTCAATGCCGGTTTCATCGGCAAACGCGATCGCGGTGGTGAACCGGGCGTTGCGATCCTTGACGCCGTCCATCAGTCTGAGAATGCCGGTGTTTCCGATCGATTTGAGTACGTACGCCGCGTACGGCCCCGGAAAACCGTTGAGCGCATCGATGGAGAAGGCTGTATCGTCAACGATAAGCGGCACATGCAGGTGATGGTACGCGTACCGCGCTTTCTCCCGCGCGATCTCCGTTACGTCATCCGAGCGGAGTTCCGGGATATCGAGCGCCACATGCCTGACCTCGAGAGTTCCGCCAAAAAAAGCAGCAACCTCCTTGGCCTTGTTAGTATTGCTGGTGACGATGGTCAGGTTCCGGCTCACAGGTACCTCCCCCGGAGTTCAATCTCCTGCTCCCGGGCGAGCACCTCTTCTGCACCGGCAAACGTCTCTGCGTACCCCCGGGCAAATGCCGCGCTGAACACGCCGGCCTCTTCCGGATTGGTACTTTTGAGCGTCTGGAACATGACGTGAATGTCAACGCCCCTCTGCTCGATCTCCGAGGTGACCTGCGCCAGGCCGAAATCGATCAGCACGCATTTGCCATCACTTTCGCGCAGGATCATATTACTCGTTGTGAGATCCCCGTGCATGATGCCGGCCGTGTGCAGCCGGCCGACCATCCGTCCTGCCTCTCCGCAGTGCGCTGCCGTGAGTGACCCGGTGAGAAGCGTACCCTTTACCTCTTCCATCACGATGGAGTCATGGGTGATATCGCTCATGACGGGTGTGGGGACGCCTCCTTTGCGTGCCGTGTGGATGAGCCGGGCCTCTGCCCGGGTCCGTTCCGTGATGAGCTTTTTGTCAAGCGCCGGTGCCCTGTACCGTTTGGATACCCGCTGCTTGATCGCGTTCCCGTCCCTGAAACTGACAACAGCCTCCGCCCCCCGTTTCTGGCCGGTACTGTCATACTGCCCTCGGTCCGGCGCGTGCGTGACTTCGTGTTTCCAGGTGACCGCAACCTCATCTGAACGGAAAGACGGGTTGACCTGCGAACTTTCGATGGCAAGCGACTGGCCGCTCTCGAGCATCAGTTTTCCCGTATAGGCAATCATCGCACCGTTGTCCCCGAGATACTTTCGCTCGGGGACAAAGAACCGTGCCCCGCGTTCATCGCACATGATCCGGAGCATCTCCTGCAGCCGGGCGTTTGCCCCCACGCCGCCGACAAGGAGCACCTCATCTTTGCCGGTGAGAGAGAGCGCCCGTTCTGTCACCTCCACGCACATCGCAAACGCCGTCTCCTGCAGGCTGCAACAGACATCGGGCAGCGGTTCTTTTGCATCCTTTGCCGCAGAGACCAGTCCCGAGAATGCAAGGTCCATTCCCTTGACCGTGTAGGGAAGTTCAAAATAATTCCCGGTTTTTGCCTGCGCCTCGATCAGGGGTCCCCCGGGGTGCGGGAAATCCTTTGCACGGGCAAGCTTGTCAAGCGCGTTTCCTATGCCGATGTCCAGCGTCTCGCCAAAGATGCGGTATCGCCCGTTGAGATACCCGATCACCTGTGTATTTGCCCCGCTTGCGTACAGCACGACCGGGTCCCGGCAACCGGTTGCCCAGCACCCGATCTCCACGTGGGCAACGCAGTGGTTTACTCCGACAAGAGGGACGTCAAGGGCCAGCGCAAGCGATCGCGCTGCCGTCGCCACGGTCCGCAGGCAGGGTCCAAGCCCCGGCCCCTGCGAGAAGGCAATCCCGGTAACTTTCTCCGGATCTTCGAGAACCGAGGAGATGACTTCTTTCATCACCGACGCGTGGTGCTGTGCCGCCTCGCGCGGGTGAATGCCACCGTGGGCGGGGGAATACGGGCGGGAGCACAACGCAAGAAGATTACGGTCAAAAAGAGCAGCACTGAGGTTCCAGGCTGTCCCCTCAATGCCAAGTATCTGCCCAAATGCAGGCATCAGCGTTTATTTCTTGAATTCGGTGTATCCGCACTTTCCGCAGGCAACACGATCCTTGTGGTCGGCCATCATGACGCCGGGGCCACAGCGGGGGCAGTACTTCTTGGTGGTGGTGACCTTTTCACCCTCAACCTTGAAGAACGCACTGCGTGACGGCCCTTTTGCTGCTGCTTTCTTTGCCGCTGCCATGCTTATGCCGCTCCTTCCTCTTTGGGTTTGGGCATGCCGCGTGCTGACAGGTACGGGCGCTCGGTCTTCTTCTTTGCATCTTCAGTATCGTACACGCGTGCCTTTCCGGTGACTACCGTCTTGCCAAAATTGCTTTTCAGACTGTCAAGAACAACCTGTGGCTCTTTTGTATTGAGCAATGCGCACAGTTTGCCGATGATCTGCATGCGGGAAGGTGTAGCACCATCGTATGTGAGAGTAAACTGAATCTCTCTCCGTGATAAAAGTTCATTCCTTTTATCGCTCTCGATTTTAAAGTCCATCGATATCCTGTAATTATTGGAAACCGTGTTATTTAAAACCAGAACCCTGCTTTTAGAAAAGAACAGAATCCGTCTCAAAAATCAAAAAAGGGGAAAATATCCTGTTTTTTTAAGATTATGCGCCGACTTGGACAAACAGCCCGAGAAGTTCTTGTGCAGCGGCTTTTGCTCCGGCATCGATTGTGCGGAGCACGATCCCTTTGTGCGGCTGGCCATAGAGCACGACTGCTGCTTCCGGTGCGGCGATCACCAGTGGGATCACGGCAAGGTCTTCCTCTCCATTGACCATGATGGTAACAGGAGTATGGTTAATCGCGTAGGTAAGCGCTTTGACCAGATCATCGGTGATGGTGCCGGCCGGGTTTTCTACACGGATACATTCACCGGAGAATTCCGGCATACGGCTGCACGGTGAACGCATTGTCTGGCCGTCAACAACGGCGATTGAGGGGGTGATCCCGTTTTTCTGCAGGGTGTGGGTAACAACATCCCCCACCGTATAGACCGTACGCCCGGCAAGTTCCGGGAGCACCGTGCTGATATCCCGGTGGAGTATTCCGAAGGGGCCCTTGAAGAGTTTGCGCGACTCTTTGGGAAGCACGAGCATTTTAGCGGACCTTTAACGCATAACGTCCGGGAAGCTTGATATTCATCCGTTTTGCCACGTCGGAATTTTCCGGGTCGATGATGACAAGATAGCCCGACCAGTCATCGCTTAAATTTGCCGTTCCGCAGATCACGCAGTTCTCGCCTTCAACCACCCGGTGGCATTCCCGGCAGACTTTGCCCTGTTTTTTCTTATTCATCGGCGGCATGTTCTTTCCTCTTGCCTTTGGCCTTCACGGGCTTCTCCTTTGGGGTGCTCGTAACACCGGCGGCTGCTTTCTCTTTCTCCTTTTCGATCTCCTCTTCGAGCCAGAGCGCTGTGCCAAGGCCGGCCTGCCGCATGGTGAGCCCTATTTTGCTGTCCCGCGGCTCGCGTTCGTTTAAGGAGAGCGTTACCACGCGGACCCTGACAATATCGCCGACTCCGATGAAGCGTTTGGATTCCTGGCAGATGAGCCGGGCGTTCTTCTCATCGAAGTTGATGTACTCGTCCGAGATCTGGCTCACGTGCAGCATGGCATCGATGGGCCCAAGGCTGATAAATGCCCCGAAACTCGTGGTCTCCACAACGAGCCCCTCAATAACTTCCTGCAGGGAGAGCCGGAGTACGAGCCCCTCAAATTTCACATCGTAATACACGCCGCCGTCACCGGGTACGATCTCGCCCTCACCGACGTCTTCAACTTTTGTGACAGCAATAAAGATCCCGAGTTCCTTATCTATACTCCCTTCGAGCTGCTCCTGAAGGACATCCAGAAGGACTTTTTCCAGTTTTTCGCCAAGCCGGGTGGGGGGCACCCTGACTTTGTCTTCCAGCATCATCTTGTAATACATAACCCGCCTACCTACGCAATATCTCAAGTTTTTTCTGTTTTCTCATGGATATAACCCCGATACCCTGTTCGAGCAACGCATCCCTGACCCGGCGATCGTTGGTCACCACCAGGCCATCGTTTTCTGTGGCCCAGGCGATAACCTGATCATCCACCGGAATGGATGAACCAGTGCTTTCCGCAACCGTGCACTGCCCCGCTAGCGCAAGGCCAAGCCGGGCCGCGGCGCCATCATTACCTTTTGCCCGGGACAGCCCGGCCAGTTCCTGCACCACGCCGGGAAGCACTACCGGTTCAAAACTGCCGAGCAGTTCAGAGATCTCACTGAAGAGATCGATCTTAAACTGTGCCGGCATCATGAGCGCGTTAGCGTCCAGCAGGACTCTTACTCGCTGAGAACACCCATCCCGATTAACCGCCAGCGTGCTCCCACCTGCCGGCTGATAGCGATCCGGGCACCCTGCTCTGCGCAGACCGGACGTTTCAGCTGCACTTCGACTGCTTCTTTCTTGGTGCTTGTGACCACACCCACCGTGACCGCGGTGCCGACAGAAAGCATGAGCGGTTCGTTGTATTTTAAGGGTTCGATGATAAGTTCGCTTGTTGCTCCTACGACCCGCTCCATCAGGGTGACCTGACACTTGATCTTATCCCATACCGGGGGTAGTTTACCGACATGGCCGACGACCTGACCGGCCAACGCGTCGCTTTTGGTGAGCGCCGGGTCAAGTTTCGTACCGACACCGAGAAGCCCGCCCGGTGTCGCCTCTTTTACGGTATCTGTGCCGGCGTTGATAGAGGTAATCTCTGTGGTGATCGGTATCCACTTGATCCGGTTCTCGACCTGCGTCTGCCTGCCGGGCCGGATCTCAATAGCGTCGCCTTCGCGGAGGATGCCCCGGATAAGAGACCCTCCGACCACGCCGCCTTTTACCTCTTTCCAGTTGCAGCCGGGTTTGTTAATGTCAAAAGAACGGGCAACAAGCATCACCGGTTCGGCGGCAGGATCGCGGACCGGCTCGGGGATAGTCTGGTCCAGTGCCTGCACCAGCGCTCCCATATTGATGCCTTTCTGGGCTGAGACCGGAATGATGGGTGCATTCTCTGCTATGGTTCCTTTTACGAAGGCTTTGATCTGCTGGTAATTGTCCATTGCCTCTTTCTGGGAGACAACATCAATCTTGTTCTGGACGATCACGATCTTCCTGATGCCGACAAGCCCCAGTGCCATGAGGTGCTCCTTTGTTTGCGGTTGTGGGCATTTCTCTGTGGTGGAGATGACAAGCATCGCCCCGTCCATCAGTGCCGAGCCGGAGAGCATCGTCGCCATCAGGGTCTCGTGCCCGGGTGCATCCACAAAAGAGACGGACCGGAACGGTGTTCCGGTCCCGCCGCAGACCGGGCAGACCGGCTTTGTCGAGTATGCGTCCGGGCCTTCGCAATGTCCGCACTTATAGAAAGTTGCATCCGCGTAGCCCAGCCGGATGGAAATACCACGCCGCACCTCTTCACTGTGCCGGTCCGTCCAGGTACCGGTGAGCGCATTAACGAGCGTGGTTTTCCCATGGTCCACATGGCCCACCACCCCGATATTAACACTGGGTATTGTCACATCATGCAAATGAAATCGAACCTCCTTATCGTATATCTAATAGGAATACTTATACATAACCTGTAACGGCCGGTTTTTACCGGTTCCACGGTTTTTTACTTGAATCTGATTATGCAAAAGAAAAAAGTTCCCGGGTGGGGATAATGAAATCCCGGGATTGGTTATCCCCCACCTTCGCAGCTCTGGTCGATATTTTTCAAGGCATCCTGGAGTTCACTTCCTGCAGCGAATTCCCGTTCACGCCGGATCACCTCTTTTGCATCCTCCTCAATGGTGGTGGCTGAACGTTTTGCGTGTTCTGCCTGGATCAACTGGTCGGTACGATAGAGAAGGTGCGTGCTGTCCAGTTCGGCAAACTGGTTTCCCGCCACCTGCTCAAGCCGGACCACGGCACCGGTGGTTCCGGTACGGGGATACCTCACCCGCATGCCAAGTGCGATCTCTTCAGCGAGCATACATGAAAATGAGTTCATTCCTAGTATAGAAAGATTATGTCCGTGATGGCACGATGTGGGCAGTTGTGCCTGTCCTCCCGAACCACCCCTGCTTTTGCGATGATGTTGTATTACCTTCCCCGGGGTTATCGCTCTATGGGGGATGCCTCTAGCGTGCGGGGCCATAAAAATGCCGCAGCCCCAAGGAGCGTTAAGAGAAATATTTTGAGGATTTCAACAGAGCCCACGGAACCGCACTAAAAAAAAGGATTAATTGATGGTCAGGCCCTGCATGACGGCAGATTCGGGCACGTCAAACGTCGTCCCGGCTCCCTCAATCTGGTATTTCCCGGTGGCCTTCACATCGTAGGGATTGCCGGTCGTGGAATAGGGTACGACAAATTCCCCGTTGGTGCTCTGCTGGCGGTAGATGAAGTTCCTGCCGGTGTTTGTGACCAGCGGGACTTCGATGATACCGGATCCCTTTATATGGGCACCTTTGACGTATTCAAAGATCTTCACGTACTTCACATCGGTCTTGTTCGAGGTGAGTACGCTGGTCGAGGATTCGTGGACAAGACGGTAATGCTGCAGGGCAGGAACATCCGTAATTGGCAGCACGATGGAGGAACTGAGTACGTCCGCATGGTAGCCGGCCGGGGCATTCTGGTTGTACTGTGCTGCCCGGGCTGCGGCGGCAGATACGTTCATCGCCACGGCATTGGTGAGAACCGGATATGAGACATGCGTGACACTCTGGTCTGAATACTCAACATAGTATGCCGCAGTAGCTGTTGCCATGGACCCGTCGAAGTTATGGAGCCGTGAGATCATCGTGTCATAGTACGCATTTTCGTTCAAGAGCGCGGATTGATAACTGCTGGAATCCGTCTGGCCGGGGACGAGAATGGTCATCTGGTACGGTGCAGCCGCTGCCGTGGTATTGAACCAGGTTGCCATTGCCCAGAATTTTCCGGTGTCCATCTCGATATCGGTGATCACATACCTTGTGCCGTCATGATCGAGAATCGTGTTGGCAGTCGACTCATTTGTTGCCATGAAGTAGGCCGCAGAGCCATCGGGACCAGAAACTCCTGCCTGGAACGGGTTGGCGTTCGGGATTCGTTGTGCGATGTAGGTGATCATATGGCCATAGTCCCACCAGGACATGACCCCATAGGATGAATTGGGGTAGGTAAAACTATTTTTATCATAGATCGTGTAATAGTTGACCCCTGTCGCTGGTGTATTGTTTTCCATCCACACCAGGGAATCCCTCCAGTCCGGGTTCATGGAGATGGCATTGCCGGATGCATTGACATAACTGTATGATACGGACGTATACACAAACAGGATGCCAAGACCGGCAGTAATAACAAGCAGTGCGAGAACGAGATAACTGGTGGTGGCTGAAGCAGTACTTTTCTTCTGCGCTTTTCTCTGTTTCCTGCCTTTTGATGCCCTGTCGTCCGCACCCTCCTTTGAGCCCTCTGCTTTTGACTCAGGTTTGATATTACGAGCAAGACGGGAAATGTCGCGCCATCCCAGCCCGATGACAAAACTTATACATATCGCTGAGAGCAGCGCGATATTGATTGCCAGATAATACTCGTACCGGACGTGCTGCCAGGTTGAGTAAAGTATGACTGCTGACCAGACCAGCGCAAAGATTTCGTGGGGGCGGTCTTCACGGAAAGCGTTATACAGGATAACCAGTATCCCCCCGAGCATGAGAATGAGCCCATAGTTGAAGGCTGACCATGCGCTTGCCATGGACCAGCCGCGGGCTTCCTGAACAGTATCGGTCACCGGCGCCTGCCCGAAAAACTGGAAGGCTGCGCTGATAAGCTGGTTGAAGAACTGTGGGCTTACCACAAACAGAACCCCGGCAAAAATTACCGCGAGTCCGACCAGCGACAACGGGTAGTAATATTTTTCTTTTCCCTTGAGGTACCGGGCGAGCAGGTACAGAACTGCGGTTCCTGCTATTAGAGCGATGTAAGCGTAAACATGGCCGATGGAATACGTGGAGAGATCAATGGTCGGGCTTTTGAACCCGAAGATGAGGAGCCCGATGATCGCGATGGCAAAAATAATAGTATTTGCCACAAGCAGGTATTCTCCCGAAGCGTTGCGGTACACGCTGATGATAAACTGGATGACGGTAAAAATTACAACAATAAGGGCAAACACGATTATCGTCGGCATCAGAAACAGGCCGAGGAGGTATGCAATGCCGGCAAGACCCGACAAAAGTGCGGTCTTTTTCCAGGTTGAGAAGTTTTTCAGATCGATTTTAGCCTCTCTTTCTGAAAACAGGATATATATATAGATCAGGCAGAAGAGTGTTGAAAAAAGTACTTCTCCGATATGATGATCGAAATAGCCGTACAGCGACCGGTAAAAAAACTGACCTGATACCACCGCGGTAAAACCGGATGCCAGAAGGCCGGTCTTCCAGTCCCCGCAGATTTTGCCGACATAATACATCAGAACGACTGTTACGGCTGCCATGATCGGCGGTACAAGAAGACAGATACCGATGATCTCGGGGCGGGTTACTGCACCTGCGATCAGGCAGGCAAACCCGGAGATATAGATAAAGAGCGGGCCCCAGTAGACCGTACTTCCAACAGGATACAGGGTCATCGGGTCAAACCAGGTGTACGTGAAATGATTGGCAAGAAGCTGCTCGACCTGGCGCAGGTTGTAGAGCGGGTCGTCGCTGCCCACCATCAGGAGGATGTCGGTATGACCCCCCGAAAGAAGCATGGGAAGCAGTCGAATCCACAGGGAAACAATGACAAAGAATGCAACTATGCCGGCAATGAATAGGTTCCGGCGATTCATAAAATCCAGATGTACCATATAACCAATCTTTCCTTGATTATTAGGTCGTTTTCGGGAGCATTAATAAATTTGGATGTGCAAAAAAACTACCGCAGATTCCCGAGAGTATTCGCGAACTGACGGGATTCTCTTTCCAACGTAATTTTCAAGGGTGATATGGAATGTTGCAGGGTTATCCATCAGGGTTTTGACCTGTGCGATAAACTCGTCCCGTGTCCTGTAGACAAAGAGGTTCGGGCCCCCGATGCGGGAGACATCGGGTACCGGGCAGTACATAATCATCCTTCATCCTATCAGACGGAAATTGTGAATGTTCCACCACAATTGCACGTCCGTTTTTGTCGCAATGGGTCGATTCCCTTGCGGACAAGACCGACCCCGGATAAATGAGGGTCGATCCCATTTCGTCCATAGATGAAGGATCGAGATACTATTTCAAGAAAGAGAACCGCAGATTAATTCCCTTTTTTTGAAGTACTATCCCATATCCGTGTATCTTTCCCCATATTCAACAGGCCAACTACAAGATAAAACTGGTTCACTATAAACGCATTAAAAAGATTTTGCCTCCAGACCCCTCCTATTATCAAAGTAAGACTAATCAATCCGAGCAGGATAACCGGACTTGCATAATAGAGCCCCATAGTTATCAGGAAAAGGGATATAAAAAAGAGAATCGGGGTGAAAAGATACATGAAAAGGCGCAACGGATAGAAAAACCGAGTGAATGGCCGGTTCATGCCCAGGAGGTCCAGGTTTGCCTGAGTGGCTTCGATCAATCGTTTGGCCCGTCGGATTTTCTGACGGTACTGTATCCCGAAACTATGAGGTATATCCTCAAAAACCACCGCCCGCCTTTCATAAACCGCCCGATACCCTTTCCGGATTGCTTCGAATGCTGTGTTGGCATCATCAGATCCCCGTTTATCATCAATTCTCCGGATCAGATTCGTGCGAAATGCCACGAGAGCACCATTGAAATTATAGGTTGAATCTACAGCACTTTCCCAGTCACACATGCGGCCATAATAAGATCGGTAAGCACATTCAAGTTTTGTGGTATTATCCTCGTTTAAGAATGGGCGGAGTTCACCGGTAACTGCGGCAATGTTTGGATCACTTACAAGTCTTCCTATGAGATAATTGAGCGCATCCGGCTCAAAAAAAACATCAGCATCTGTTGTAATAATAATCGGGTATTGCGCAAGTTTTATCGCATGGTTATATGAGCGGTTGGTTCCTAATCGCTGGGTATTTGCAATGATCCTGAACTCTAGTCCTGATTCTTCCAAACAGGTTTTTGCGCGGGAAAGAGTGTTATCGCTCGAACAGTCATCAATAAATAGAATTTCATAGGAATCCCGAGGGTAGTGGCACTGCATCAGATTCACAACCCGATCCCCGATTACCCGTTCTTCGTTGTAAGCTGACATTATCATACTGATATGGGGGTATTCTTTGGGAAAACCAGCGTCGGTGGGTTTTTTACCAAACGAGATACCGGATAAATAAATGATATAGGGGATAAGTGCGACGATAAGAAGTATGAATCCGACTATTAAGAACATTCTCATAGAGTTTTTTTCGGTATGAATTTATACGTTAGCCTGGGTTAAGCCCTGTTTCGATCTGCAGGTATCCTTCATTATTCTTGCCTCGAACAGCCCGACCTGAGCGAATTTTTTTCTAAAAATCTAATATTTTGTGGTATGGAAATCCAATTTTTTAGAGAAGAGTACGTGACCGGAAGATCTAAAGTGCAGCGTCCCGGTTCAAATACCTGCAGGCCTTCTCCCGTTTTGTTGATCCCGTATTCGATCATTCTACCGTCACGCTCTTTGCAAGATTTCTTGGTTTGTCAATGTCCCTCTCCAGCGCCACTGCGGTCCGGTATGCAAGAATCTGGAGTACCACGAGGCTCGTGAGCACCTCGACGAAGGGGTGTGTCTTTGGCAGGGGGATGAACCGGTCGACGATATCTGGCAGTTCCTGATCTCCTTCGCTCCCAAGCGCGATGACCGGCGCCCCCCGGGCCTTTATCTCCTTGATATTGGAGACCATCACCCCGTACGTCTCTCCGGGCATGCAGATGGCAATGACCGGTGTTTCCGGTGAAAGGAGAGCAAAGGGTCCGTGTTTTAACTCCCCTGCCGCATACCCTTCTGCATGGATGTAGGAGATCTCCTTCATCTTGAGGGCACCTTCCAGCGCGACGGGATAAAATGGCCCCCGCCCTATGTAAAAGATACTCTGTGCACCTTTGCAGTTCTCAACAGCAGCCGAGAGATCCATCAGGAGGATCTCTTCGATTGCCTGGTGCGCATGCAGGAGAATATCCTCGTACATGCCCTCCGAGCGTGCATCAATGATCTGCATGAGAACTGCCAGCTGGGCGACAAACGATTTGGTGGCGGCGACGCTGATCTCAGGGCCTGCACGCATAAAGAGCGTAGCGTCAGCAACCCTGCTTGCAGAACTGCCGAGCACATTAGTTATGGCAAGGGTCCGGCAGTTATGTATCCGTGCCTTCCTGAGTGCAGTCAGCGTATCCGCGGTCTCTCCCGACTGGGTAATCCCGATCACGAGACCGTCCGCGGGCGGTAGGAAATACCTGAATTCCGAGGCAAAATCCACGCGTGCAGGTACCCCGCAGGACTGTTCGAGCAGGTACTTGAAGATAAGGCCAGCATGGTACGATGAACCACAGGCAACAATGGTTACAAAAGGAGACTGACAGACAAATTCCGGGAGGGAACTTTTGTCGATTGCCCGCAGGGTGTTGAAGAATGCCTGAGGTTGTTCATAGATCTCCTTGAGCATGTAGTGGGCAAACCCGCCTTTCTTGACTTCTTCGGGTGACCAGTCGATCAGTTCCACCGGGCGGCTCACCGGTCTGGCACCCTGATAAATGTCCACACTGTTCCTGGTCATGCAGGCAATATCCCCGTCTTCGAGGAAGATGGCACGCTCCGTGTACTCCAATACGGGTGTCATATCCGATGCGGCGAAATATTCTTTATCGCCAATCCCCAGCACCAGCGGACTGCCGTTCCGTGCCGCGATCAGGCAGTCTGCCCCGGATGCAATAACCAGGAGGGCGTACGAACCTACAAGATATGGGAGTGCGCCCCGGACTGCAGACAGCAGATCCGGTGTTTTTGCGTACTGTTCCTCGATAAGATGAACCACGACTTCCGTATCGGTCTCTGACCGGAAGATGTGTCCCTTTGCAGCCAGCTCTTTTTTTAGTTCTGCATAATTTTCAATGATCCCGTTGTGGACTATAGCGATCTGGTTGTTGCAGTCCGTGTGCGGATGTGCATTTACGTCATTTGGAATACCATGCGTTGCCCACCGGGTGTGACCGATGCCGGTGGTGCCGTGCAGCTGGATCCCACCGGCGTATTCGGAGATCCGGCCTTTGTGCTTTTCGATCTCGATGTGGCTTCCCAGTGTCGCAATCCCGAACGAGTCATACCCCCGGTATTCGAGTTTTTTTAACCCTTCGAGGATCAGGGGTTCCGCCTGCCGCCTGCCAATGTAACCGATAATCCCGCACACGTCATATCACCAGGGAACTGTCCGGGATGATCCGGGAGCACACATCCCGGTTTCCTTCCAGGGTGACATTGTTCCCGATGATGCAGTTCCGGAACCGGGCAAACGAACCGCTTTTTACATTGTCTCCCAGAATAGCGCCGAACTCAGCGCGGGTCGGAACCCCCTCAATCTCCAGAATACCACCTGCCGTACCTGTTGAGGTATGATCGGCAAGCGTGCAGCGTTCTCCAATAACGGAGTCCACAATGCGGGAGTGCGAGGATATTGTTGAGTCATCCATAACGATCGCGTTCCCGATCAGGCTCAGCGGTTCTATACTTACCCGGGACCCGATACTTGTGTTGGGCTGGATACAGCAGTTCGGCCCGATCATGCAGTCGCTCCCGATGATGACCGGGCCTGAGATCACCGTATTCGGACCAATGGTCGTGCCTGTCCCGATGTGGACCGGCCCGTGGATCGTGGCATGGCGGCTGGAGGTACCTTCCCGAGCCGCAGGGAGATGTTTGAGAAGACGCTGGTTCATCATGAGCAGATCCCACGGGTAGATCGCGTTCTGCCAGTCGTCAGCGGTGACGGCGTTGATGCTGATACCGGCTTTTATCATGCACGAAATGGCATCTGTGATCTTATCCCCCCGGACGTACCGGAAAAAGTCTTTGTTTAACGAGTATATCCCGGTACTTACGAGGAAACTGGGCGCATGGTCTGGTTTTTCCACGATACTGTCCACCAGTCCATCCCGAATGGTCACTACGCCGAAATTGGAGGGGCTGGGGTGTTCTTTTATGAGAATGGCATTTTTGACATCCTTGATCTTTGCCACCGATTGTGCGTCGATATAATTGTCTCCGGGCAGGAGCAGGAAATCCCCGGAGATACGGGATTCTGCCTGCTGGAGTGCATGGGCTGTCCCGAGTTGCTTTTCCTGGACGACGACCTCAATGGGCAGGTCGAGCTGGTTTAAGAACCGTGTCACCTGCTCCTTACGGTACCCGACAACAACGATAATGTTGCGGATGCCGTTTTTTACGAGCGCATCGATCGTATACGCGATGATGGGGCGGTTTGCCACCGGGATCATTGCTTTTGGCCGGCTCCACGTGAGCGGGCGGACCCGTTTTCCCTCTCCTGCTGCCAGAATGACTGCCTGCATGATTTCTCTCCCTACTGGATAGTTGAGTTCTCTCCAAAATTCCCTTTAATGTACGAACCGGGCGCGAAAGCCGCATTACTGCCGATCACCGAACCGACGTTGACCGAACAGTTGATCCCAAACTTCACGTCGTCCCCGATAACAGCACCAAATTTGGTGTGCCGGGTATCCTTTCCGCTGACCCTGACCGGGGCATGGTCGTGCCGGAGGTTTGCAATCTTTGTCCCGGCACCGAAGTTGCACCCGCTCCCGATGACCGAATCCCCTACATAGTTGAAGTGGGGGATCTTTGTCCCTGCCATCACGATGGAATTTTTGAGTTCCGTGCAGTGTCCTATATGGCAATCGTCGCCGATGCTGGTTGCTCCCCGGATGTACGCGTGGGGACCGATCCGGCAGTTGTTCCCGATGATGCAGGGACCCTCGATGCAGGTTCCCGATTTTACCACCGTATCCTTGCCGATAACTACCGGACCGGAAAGGTGCACCCCCTCCTCCACGGTTCCGTGATTTTCCGATACAAGCGATGTCATGAGGGCCGCGTTAGCATCGAGTAAATCCCAGGGATAGCCAAGGTCCATCCATGTCGAGAGAGGAACGGCCCGAAGCCGGTGTTCGCCAATAAGGATATTGAGGGCATCAGTCAGTTCGAGTTCACCGCGTGACGAGAGTCCGACCCGTGCCAGCAGGTCAAAAATCTCCTGGGTAAACAGGTACGCACCGGCGTTTATGATGTTGGATTTGAGCTGTTTTGACTTCTCCTCAAGGGCCATGACCAGACCGTTCTCCACGAGGACAACGCCGAAATCCCCCGGATGATCAGTCGTACTCGTGCTCATGCAGGGTGCCGGGGTCCGGATCATACGGGCAATATCGGCACCCGTGAGGATCATGTCCCCGTTCATGGCAAGGAACGGCCCGGTAACGAGATCCTGTGCGGAACGGAGCGCATCGGCAGTGCCTATCTGCTGGCGCTGCGGGGCATACGAGATATGGATCCCGAAGCGCGACCCGTTCCCGAAGTGACCCCGGACTTCACGCTCCCCGTACCCGACCACAAAGACAAATTCCGTTATGCCGGCATCCCGGGCCGCCAGCACGAGATGCTCCATCATCGGGCGGTTTGCAACCGGGAGCATCACTTTCGGGCGCCGGGCGGTGAGGGGACGCATGCGTTTTCCCTCACCGGCCGCCAGCACAACGCATTCCATAGATACAGCTCATCCTGCAATATTTAAGCAGTTTTCCCCTGCCGTATGAGGGTTTTTGCCTGTTCCAGCATCTCCTTTGCTCCCGGGAGCGTGGTGCCTTCAGCGGTAATCCGGATCTTGGGTTCGGTCCCGCTCGCCCGTATGAGATACCACCCGTTTTCCCGTGCAACGCGGATGCCGTCGGTCGGGTTTGCTGCGCCAAGACCGGTGACTACCTCGCGTGCCCTCTCGTTCTGGATCGATTCGCGGAGGATCGGGTAGGCCGGCATGGCATCCAGCCTGCGAGCGACATCACAGCCCGACGCGATCTCGCAGAACAGGGCTGCGGCAAAGGGACCGTCGGGGCAGTACGAGTGGTGCGGGAATATCCAGGCACCGCTCGGCTCTCCCCCGAAATCTCCCCACGAAAGCAGTTCTTCGGACACAAATGCGTCTCCCACGGGAGTGCGGTGAACCTCTGCAATCTCCTCGATGATCATAGAGGCGTCACTGGTTGTGACCACCTTTTTTGCGCTAAGATGTTCGGCAAAGAGCATGAGCAGGTGATCGCCGTCAATATACCGGCCCTTATTGTCAAACGCCATCATGCGGTCGGCATCGCCATCGTGGACGACAGCACAGCCTGCTCCCGTCTTTTTTACCATCTCTCCCACGTATCCCATATATTCTTTGAGAGGCTCCGAGGGACGGGCAAAATGCCCGGCTGGATTGCAGTTGAGGCAGACCGGTTTTACCCCGGCATCTGTTAAAAGGCCGGGCGTCAGCACGGAACCGGCGCCGTTCCCGCAGTCAACGACGACCGAAAGGCCGGGATCGATGGAGACTGCGTCCAGGATCGCTTTTTTATGGGGCGTGAGCGCGTCAAAGGAACATTCTTTCCCCTGGTGGCGCCAGTCTGCCCAGTGCGGTTCTTTCAAGGATTCCTCTATCTCTTTCTGCTGGGCCTGCGTGAACGAGGAGCCATCCGGGTTGAACAGTTTGATCCCGTTGTACTCCTCGGGGTTGTGGGAGGCGGTGATCATGCACCCGGCCGTCACGGTGCGGGCGCTGTATGCGACGGAGGGTGTGGGGGCGATCCCGGTGAAGCGTGCGTGTCCTCCAGCCCCGAGTATTCCTGCAAGTATGGTCCGGGCAAGCACCGGGCTTGTGGTCCGTGTGTCGGTTCCTACAATGCAATCAGGGAACCGTTCCCCCATGACAGCACCGACCGCAAGCGCGGTCTCCACCAGCGACCGGTCAAACCGCTGACGGATGCCCGATGATCCAAAAAGCATGAATCATGGTGGGCGTTTTGTATAAAAAGAGTTATAGCCTTTTTTTACTGTGACGGAGCCGGGATGAAATCCGGCGTCTGCTTCCCGTACGGGCACCAGTGTTCCTGCTGCTGGATGCGGGAGACCCCGGCGGTGGATGGCCCGAGGAAGATAATCTGTTTTCTCTTGCCCCATGCTGCCACCAAGTCCCCGGTCTCCGGTGCAATAATTCCTTCGTTGTTGACAAGGATGATATCCGCTTTATCAATATTCGTGGTCACTTCCAAACCCTGTGCCCGTTCCAGTACCGGTATCTTTCCGATACAAAATACACGGTGCCGTTCGAGTTTTTCCGTCAGTTCACGCAGGCAGGGAGCGTGTGAGGCCTTCGGACAGGCATGCAGCACCCGGGAGAGGCAGAAAAACCCGGTGGCGACATTGATGATGGCGCACGCGGCACTGCGGACTCTCGGAGTTTCAAGTGACGCCCCGAACATAAAGGAGATCTTTGTCATTGCCCGGATCGGATCGTCCGTGACAAATTCCGCGCTGCGCCCCCCGAACGAGGCGACCATGCAGGCGCCCCGCTCGTACTCGCAGGTTTTTGCAGTGGGATCGACATCGAGATGGACCCCCGTCTCCTCGCAGCCGCTGTGGTGGATGATCTCTTCGAGCCTGGTTACCGAATCCGTGATGATATCCATTATGCTATCTCCTCCTTTTGCATGAGCACGACCCGGGCGGGTGCACCGTCAAGTCCGGCCAGTCGCAGCGGCAACGCCGCCATCTCGTACTCCCCTTCGTTTACCCCGGAAAGGTCAAGGAGTTCGATGATAATACACCCGTTGCCGAGCAATTCCCGGTGTACCGATCCGTCGCAGACAAACGCCTCGATCGAGAACGAGTCGATCCCGATAGAGAGAATGCCGTTTGTGCTGAGCAGCTCTGCCGCATCAAGGGACAGGTGCGGGTAATTCTCCCGGAACCGGTCTTCCCCAGAAAACATCGTTTTTAAGAGGATACGCTTCGAGCTACCGAGCCTGCCGATGAGGTCTGCTGCCGTGATCGTACTGCCGGCACGGCTCACATCCAGCACCCGGCACGGGCCGATCAGGTGATCGAGCGGGATGGTGTCGACGGTATCCCCGGTTTTTAAGTAATGGACCGGAGCATCAATGTGGGTCCCGGAATGGCTGTTCATATGCAGGTCGCTGATCAGGTACATCCCCGCATCCCTCTGGGAAAACTGCGGGGGTGTATCGCCGGGGTACGAGACGGTTTTATCCGAAAGCGTGCGTGTGATGTCGATAATTTTCATGGCATAATCAATCCTCCCAACCGTGTCTGCCGATGAGCGGTACAAACCGGACGCCGCCATGGTGCTCCTCTGTGAACCGGTTCCCGTGCCGTTCGAGCGCGACCAGTTCCTGGAGGATGCGATCTCCTACCGGGGCGACCAGCCTGCCCCCTTCTGCGAGCTGCTCCTTGAGAGGGCCGGGTATTTCCGGTGTTGCGGCAGTGATAATAATGCCGTTGTACGGTGCGCCCGGAGGATACCCGAGTGTCCCGTCCCCGAGAACGATCTCCACGTTGTCTGCACGGACTGCCGCAAGGTTGGCCCGTGCAAGCGCCGCCACCTCTTCGATACGTTCGATCGTTATCACCTTTCGTACAAGCTCCGAGAGTATCGCCGCCTGGTACCCGCTCCCCGCCCCGATTTCGAGCACGGTGTCCGTGGACGCCGGGCGGATCAGGACGGTCATGAGTGCCACGATATACGGCTGGGAGATGGTCTGCCCGTTGCCGATGGGCAGGGGGGCATCCGCGTACGCATCCCGGTCATAGGGTTGGGGGACAAAAAGGTGTCGGGGCACATCCCGCATCGCGGCAAGGACGAAGGGGTCACGGAGGCCCCGGGCCTCGATCTGCTGATCCACCATCCTGCGGCGCTCGTCCGATCTCTGGTACGGCGGAGTCATGGGTTATTCTTAAATCTAGAACCCTGCTTTTTCTGCAACATCGATAGTGGCATCGATCTGTTTCTGGAGTGCGTCGGGTAGACCGGCGATCTTGATGTCAAGGAACCCCCGGATGATCGTCGCGGTCGCTTCGTCCTCGGAGAGCCCACGGGCCATCAGGTACTCGATCTCTTCCTGCGCAAGCTTGCCCACGGCTGCTTCATGGGAGAGCTCGGTACCGACCACCCTTCCGTCAATTTCGGGGATCGCGTAGATGATTCCGTCTTTGAGGATCAGCCCTTTACATTCGAGATGTCCCCGCGTCCCAGCGGTTTTCCCGATGATCTGGCCCCGCGAGATGATGGTCCCGCCTTTTGTGATCGCACGGGTGATAAGTTCCGCACTTGAGCCTTTCCCCTCAAGGATCGCCCTCGACCCGGTATCGATGTATGACGTAGGGGACGCGATAGTGATCGTGGAGAACCGTGCGACCGAGTTCTCGCCTTTCAGGGTTGCCGTGGGGTACATCTGGACCTTCTTGACTGGCTGCATACAGACATAGTTTGACAGGAACACCCCGTTCTCCTCCACGATAGACGCACTGCGTGGGAAGACCTCGATATTCTCTGTCCACGTGTGGATCATAGTGAAACTGATCTTCGCGTTTTTCTTGATGTAAAACTCTGAAACACCGTAATGTGCCGCGCCTTGGCCAACATGTCCGCCACTTGTGCATCCCGAAATAATATGGAGCTCAGCGCCCTCCTCGGCGATGATAATATTGTGGACATGCTGGATCGTCTCCCGCCCGAGATAGAGGCAGGCCTGGATCGGGAGGATATTGTTCGAGCCTTTGTGGGCGATAATTACATAACCTTTGGGATCGTTTTGGGCCGCCACGTACTTCGTAATCTCGTCTTTATCCTTGTCGACGGCCTTCCAGTTGTATTCCTTGAGCCAGTTATATTTTTCCATCGCTTTCTTGTATGAGAGGACCTCGATGCCTTCCTGATGGCACTCGGCATGGACGACATCCTGGTTCATCTGGAGGTAACTGCCGCAGCGGTTCTCCATGGAGAGGTTGATCCCCGACTGGACGAGTCGTTCCTGGTCCTCCTTTGATATGCCCGGCGCACTCAGCTCTGGCGACATTCCAGACACTCCTTATAGCCGCGTTGCTTGATGTCCTTTAAGATCTCGCGGGGATTCCCGTGGCACTTGATCATACCGTCGCACATCACGTGCCCTTTGTCCGCGTCGATATAATCAAGGATGAACCCCGTGTGGGTGATCACAAGGCCACTTTTTGATCTCTTTCCGATCCGTTTCTCCTTTTCGAGCAGTGATCCGATGACGGTTCCGATGAGCGAGATGTTCTCGAGATCGACCCCGCTCTCCGGTTCATCGAGCATCACGAAGTCCGGGTTCTGGATCATCAGCTGGAGCACTTCGCTCCTTTTGATCTCCCCGCCCGAGAATCCCTTGTTGATATCCCGTTCAAGGAATCCGCCCATATGCACCGATTTGGCCAGTTCCGGGATATCCACGGTCTTATCGTGCGAAATAGCGGTAAGGAGCTTGCCCAGTTTGAGCCCCGATATGGTGGGCGGGCGCTGGAAGAGCATCCCCATCCCGCGCTTGGACCGTTCATCGGCATGCATCGCGGTCACGTCCACTCCGTTGTAGGTGATCTTCCCTCTGGTGATCGTATAGTTTGAAAATCCCATCAGCGTCATTAAGAGCGTGGTCTTTCCGGAGCCGTTGGGGCCCATGAGCACGTGGGTCTCCCCGGCATCGATGTGGAGGTTGATGTCGTGCAGCACCTCCTTATCACCGATATTCACATGAAGGTCTTCGATGTCCAGCATACGATTAACCGCATCAGTGTATGTCGATGTCTGCATTAAACGCTTTTCACCGTACCATGAATAAGGGGGGAGGTGTGGGATTACCCCCTTGTCATCCGGGTCTGGAAGGAACGGATGAACTGACGCGGCAGGAGACCCGGATAAACGACGTACGTGTTCTTTATCTTAGCCGGCACACCGGTATCCTGAGGCAGCGTGGTCTGGTGCGGCAGGAAAAAGTCAGGGATAAGGCGGGAAAGGCCCGTATCCGGAAGGGCTCAAAGGATGCAAAAGCGTCATTGGATTCCCGGGAAACCCCGGAGATCGAACCGTACGTCAACCAAATCATCTGCGGTGACGCGGTAAAGGTCCTTGCCGGACTTTCCTCAGAAAGTGTCGACCTTGTCATCACCTCGCCACCGTACAACTTCGGCCACGCATACGCACAGGACCCGCACGACGACACCCACGAGTGGAACGAATATTTCGCCACTCTCAACGCCGTCTGGAGGGAGTGTTTCCGGGTGCTCAGACCCGGGGGCAGGATAGCCGTCAATGTCCAGCCGCTCTTCTCCGACTACGTCCCGACCCACCATATCATCTCCCGGCAGCTGGCCGGCCTTGGCCTGCTCTGGAAGGCGGAGTTCCTGTGGGAGAAGAACAACTACAATGCGAAGTACACCTCGTGGGGGAGCTGGAAATCGCCGTCCATGCCCTACATCAAGTACACGTGGGAGTTTGTCGAGGTCTTTGACAAGGAAACCCACAAGAAGACTGGCCGTCGCGAGGACATCGACATCACCTCAGACGAGTTCAAGGAATGGGTGATCGGTCGCTGGAAGATCCCTCCCGAGCATCACATGAAAGAGTTCGATCACCCCGCGATGTTTCCCGAGGAACTGCCCCGCCGGCTCATGAAACTTTTCTCGTACAAAAACGATATCGTGCTCGACCCGTTCAACGGTGCGGGAACGACCACGCTTGTCGCCGCAAAACTCGGGCGCCGGTTTATCGGGATTGATATCTCCCGGCAGTACTGCGATACGGCGACCCGGCGGTTGCAGGCAGTGGGGGATTATCGCCCGCGCTCTCTTCCTGAACGGGACGAGTGAAGTCTGATTTTTAAGATGCCGGCAAATCCCATTCACGCTGGCGCATTTGCTTTCACCCAGTCATACGTGCCTTTCCGGTCGTACGCGTGCGAGATGATATAATTGTGGACATTTGCATAAGTGTCGTAGTGGGCGACATGCTGCCGGTATGTGGCAAGTTCGGCGTTATAGGTCGCGACGAGTGTGTTGTGGGACGAGACCTGCGCGTTGTAGGCTCCGATGTTTCCTGAACTCCGCAGGGCCTGCATCTGCGATTCAAGCAGGGCGATCTGATCTTCCTTTGTGGTCAGATCGGCAGCGAGCGGTTTGATCTGCGTTTCCATCCCCAGCGCCTCCTGCTCTGACAGGATGGAAATATCGTGGATGTACGAGGTCTCCGCGCCGCTGCTGTATATGGTGGTGCCGCTCCCGACCGGGATGATCAGCGGTTCTGATGTGAGAACCTTTCCTCCTTCAAATTCATCGGGCGGTACACCCACGTAGGAGAGATTGGTCGTCTCAAGGAAGGCATACCCGGTGTCCCTGTACAGCGAATCGACAGAACCGATGCCAAGCGCCATGTGCGCCTCCGGGGAAAATAAGAGAAGCGCGACCTTGTATCCCTCGCGGGAGAGGAGCCCGGCAAGGAGCAGGCTCTTGTCATCGCAATCACCGGCCCCGTCAACCACGGTCTCGACCGGGTATTTCGCCGGGTTGTCGGGCGTGGTCTCGTAGGTGAGTGACTGAGTGTATGCCGCCATCAGTTCAAGGTATTCGTCGCTCGTAAGCCCCTGGTCGTCCCGGATCTTCCGAAACTGGGCGGTAAGGTCTGCGTACATCGGATCCTGTGCGGAATCGTTGACCATCTCGAGGTAACTCGCTGCAACCCATATGCTCTCCGAGACATTCCCATAGATCGAGACCGACTTATCGGTCGATTTTGCACCGTTGTATACCGCGGCATCGACCGGCACCGAGATAGTGATCCGGCTCTTCTCAAAGGAGAACGTATGGGTGGCCATGATCGGGGCAGACTGCTCCGCTCCAGGGACAATATGCGGAACAACCATCGATTGTCTGGTGTACAGGTAACCGGTTGCGAGGGCTACGGCCAGCAGCACGATAATAATGACGGCAAGGGGTTTTACGGCGCGGTACATGGTCCTTTCCTGTTACAGGATAGTGCCGATATCTCCAACAGAGTTTATAACTGCGGCGGGTTTTATCAAGGCTGCTTCCAGCGCTTCCTCCCGGAATTTACCGGTCCGGACGAGGATGCCCCGCATCCCGGCGGCCTGTGCCCCTCCGATGTCAGCCAGGATGTCGTCCCCGATCATCACAACCCCGTCAGCGGCAAGCCCCATATCCCGGAGGGCGAGATCGAAGAATGCCTTTGAGGGTTTTCCCACGACCGTTGCGGTCTTGCCGGTTGCAGACTCCAGTGCCGCAACAAACGGCCCTGCCGAGAGCGAGATGCCATCGGGGGCCATCCAGTACCGGTCTTTTTCGAGTGCGATGAGGTCAGCCCCTTCCATCAGGCAGCGGAAGGCGTGGTTCATACTGGCGTAGGTCATCTTGTCACCTGCGTCCCCCACAATTACGTAGTCCACGTTTGTCGAACCGTCATCGGTGCAGGTTCCGGCAAAGTCCCGGTCCACATCCCCGGTCGTAAGGAGGTATGCCCGGTGTTTCCCGGTCTCCTGCATGTACCGGACTGCCGCAAGCGTCGGGGTGAAGATCGCGCGTTTGGGAATGCCGAACCCCAGTTTTTTGAGCCTCGCTGCGATGGTCGCCCGGCACTTCCGCGTCGAGTTGGATACGCACCGGAACGGGTAGCCTCGCTCTGTGAGGAATTCCATTGCTTTCCGGGCTCCGGGAAGGGGGATGTCGCCGGTGTAGAGCACGCCGTCAAGGTCAATAAGAAATCCTTTTACGTCCCTCATGTCCATCCGGTTTCCTCCGTTTAGATCTTCCAGCCGGTGCAGAACGCGTTCATCATCGCGCTGCAGCGCTGCCGGTTCTCCGCCGGTTCGTGTTCCCCGTGCCGGGGGATCGTGATCATTAAAAAATGGTGCGCGTGGCAGCATGATGAGGGTTCGCATTACTTTCACCCTCCACGGCCGGCCTTTAACCGTCCGGTCCCCGGATTTCCTTATTACAGATGGCCGCCATGCAGGCAGAAAGCAGGATCGGGGCGCTCTGGCAGCAGCGGATGGACGCCCTGCGGGAGTACGACGTTGTCCGCGACGGGAACGTCTTTGGAGCGGGTCTTGCCGGCAGCTGCGTCTTCTCATCGGAATACGACAGGGCCCGTGCCCTGCTTGGCGAGCTTGTCTCCCGGTACGACGGTGTTGAATTTGATACCCTTTTCCCCGGAAAGGAAATCCTGAATGGAGGCGGTTCCTGCGTCGCGCTTGAGAGCCGCCACACCCTGCCCGCAACCACCATCGATACGGCACGTCTTGCACAGGAAATGTTTTGTGATCTCACGCTCGTGCACGGGGTGGGCGATCTGTCGGAGCGGCGCCTTAAAGCCCGGGGCTACCGGACGATTGCGGATCTTGCAGAGCACCCGAAGTTCCGGTCTGCGGCCCGGCAGGTGCTCGAACGGCTGACCCGTGCGGATCCAAACGATGTCATGGACCTTGTCGGCAGCCGGCATGCAAAGTCCCATCCGTTTGCCCTCGGGACGGCCGGTTCGTTTGAGCCGGAAGATTACGTATTTCTCGATATCGAGACGCTCGGGCTCTTTTCCCGGCCGATCATCCTCTTTGGCGTCGGCACCATAGAAGTGGGACATCTTGTCGTCCGCCAGTACCTGTTGCGCGATATCTGCGAGGAGGCGGCTGCCCTCACCGCAACCGTGGAGCAGTTCTCAGGCCGCAGCCCGGCACTCGTGACCTTCAACGGGAAGGCATTCGATCTCCCCTATGTGCAGGACCGGCTGGCCTACTACGGTCTTGGCACGATCTCCCGGATCCCGCATTTCGATGTGCTGCACTTCTCGAGGCGCCGGTGGAAAGGGCAGGTTCCCTCATGCCGGCTCTCCGCGCTTGAATCAGAGGTCCTTGGGGTCGCCCGGACCGATGATGTCCCCGGCCAGATGGTGCCGGAGTTCTACGAGACCTACCTGAAAACAAAGAACTGCGGCCCCCTTGTCCCGATCGTCGACCACAACCGGCAGGACGTGGTCTCGCTTGCGCTTCTCTTCTTCTACCTGCTGGGGGAGACCTGTGGCTGTCGCTGACGTGGTCCGGCTTCTGGAGACAAACCCGGTATACCGCAGCCGGGTCACCTGCCACCAGGTCTCGGACCCGGAGCCGGCCCGGTACGGCACGCTGGACAAGCCGCTTCCCGGGGCTCTTGACGCATATCTCACTCACAGCGGCATCCGGCTGTACTCCCACCAGTGCGAGGCGATCAATGCTCTCCGTTCCGGAAAAAACGTGATCATCACCACGCCCACGGCAAGCGGCAAGACCCTCGCGTTCAACATCCCCGTGTTTGCCGGCCTCGCTGCGGTCCCCGACGCCCGGGCGCTCTACCTGTATCCCACAAAAGCCCTTTCAAACGACCAGTTCGCCACCCTCAAGGCGATGGAAAAGTTCACCGGCATCCCGGCAAAACCGGCGATCTACGATGGCGACACGCCGCAGTCGAAACGGGCAGCCATTCGGGAGAACGCCCGGATCGTCATCTCCAACCCCCACGAGCTCCACCAGGTCCTCTCGTGGCACGCGAAGTGGAGCCCGTTTTTTTCACACCTGAAATTTATCGTGATTGACGAGGCCCACCGGTACCGGGGGGTCTTCGGCTCCCAGATCGCGCTGTTGATCCGGCGTCTCCTGCGGGTCGCACACTCCTATGGCTCCGACCCGCAGTTCGTCCTCTCGACTGCGACCCTTGCAAACCCGGAGGAATTTGCCGGGCGGCTTGTGGGTCGTCCCTTTATTCTGGTCGACACCGATGGCTCCCCGCACGGGACCCGGCACTTTGTCCTCTACAATCCCTTCTACGACGGGATCGGTGAACGCTCCGCCCACCAGGAGACAAAAGATCTCCTGCTCTCCTGCGTGAAAGGGGACCTCCAGACGCTGTGCTTTACCGGCTCGCGGAAGATGGCAGAGCTTGTCACCATCTGGACCCGGGAGGATGCCCGGCGCAGTTCCTCACGGCTTGCAGAGAGCATCTCCGCGTACCGGGCCGGCTACCTGCCCGAGGAGCGGCGCACGATCGAGCGGCAGCTCAAAAACGGGGAGATCCGGGGCGTGGTCTCGACAAACGCGCTCGAACTTGGGATCGATATCGGCTCGCTCGATGCGGTGATCATCGATGGTTATCCGGGCACGATGATGTCGACCCGGCAGCAGGCCGGGCGTGCCGGGCGGAAAGGCGGGGAGTCACTCGCGGTGCTCGTGGCGCAGGCAAACCCCCTTGACCAGTACTTCATGCACCACCCGGATGCGTTCTTCTCCCGCTCGCACGAGCACGCGATCATCGATACCGAAAACCCCTACATCGTCTCGGGGCACCTGCTCTGCGCCGCGGCGGAGCTGCCAATACGCGAAGAGGCCGATGCCGGGTTTTTCGGCGAATCGTTTGCGCCCCTGCTTGCGGAGCTGGCCGCAAGCAACCTGATTACAAAGACGCCGCGTGGGTGGGTGTACGCCGGACGGGGCCGGGCTGCCGATGCGGTGAGGCTCGATGGCATGGCGGCCGAGAGTTTCCGGATCATGTGCCACGGCCGGTTGCTTGAGACGATGGATCGGGCGCAGGCCTACCGCGAGGCGCACAAGGGGGCGATCATGCTCCACCAGGGTGAGACGTACGTGGTAAACGAGATGGACCTTGAAACTCACACGGTCCGTGTGACCGAGACGGACGTTGATTATTACACGCAGCCGTTAAAAGAGGTGGACCTCCGCGTCATCGAAACGCTGGAGATCCGGGACGTAAACCGCGTGAAATGCGCGTTTGGGGATGTCGAAGTGACCGAGCAGTTTACCGGTTACAAGATCAAGAAGGGCGATACGATCCTCGGTGTCGAACCGCTCTCGCTCCCGCCGCTTACCTTCCGGACAAAAGCCTTCTGGCTCATCCTGCCGGACCCTGTCGCAGCAGCTGTCTCCGCTGCCGGTCTCGATCTTGCCGGCGGGCTGCACGGCGCTGAGCATGCGCTTATCGCGCTCATGCCCCTCCATGTCATGTGCGACCGGTGGGATATCGGAGGACTCTCCACGCCGGCATTTGGTGAAAATGGCGAACCGACAATTTTCGTGTACGACGGGTACGAAGGGGGTATCGGCCTTGCGGAGAAGGCGTTCGGACTTCTTCCCGCACTCTTTTTGAGCGCGTACGAACTGGTGCGCGACTGCCCATGCAAAAAAGGCTGCCCGTCCTGCATCTATTCCCCGAAGTGCGGCAACGACAACGTCCCGCTCGACAAGGAAGCGACCATAAAAATTCTCTGCGAACTGTCCCGGGTGCCGGAAAAATGCGATAGTATCGGGAGCATGGCCGGGCCGGAACCTGCCGCCCCGTAACACCGTACCGGCTTAGTCCACGAGCACGACCCGTCTCTCCGGTTCCGGCTCATCGTCCCCGAAGATGAACAGGTCGCCGATCGTTGCGTGCAGGGCCTTTGCAATGTCGTGGGCGAGCCGGAGCGAAGGGTTATACTTTCCCTGTTCGAGAAAGACGATCGTCTCGCGCCGCACGCCCACTTTTTTTGCGAGGTCGTCCTGCGTCAGGGAATAGCGGGCCCGGTATTCTTTGATCTCTGTCTGCATACAGGTTCACGCTCCACGTATGTTATCTATTTCTAACATTAACCCTGTATTAATGTTACTTATTTCTAACATAAAAGAAGTGGCCCAATACCAGAACCGGGGTATATCCTGCACGCGATCTTAAAGACAGATGGCGTCGCAGGTACCGTTACGCATGCCGCGTATTCCCCATTTCAAGGAGATCATCGCCCGGTCGCCGCTCGTCTTTGTGATCGGCGTCGCCGGTGACAGCGGGTCCGGGAAGACGACATTCACGAACGCCATCCGTCAGATCTTCGGTCCTGACCTTGTCGCCACCATCACGCTCGACGATTACCACCGGTACGACCGGGAGGAGCGAAAGCGCCTCGATATTACCCCGCTCCACCCGGATGCGAACAACCTCGCGCAGCTTGAAACGGACGTGGAGCGGCTCAAAGGTGGTTACGCGATCCAAAAACCGGTTTACAACCACGCGACCGGTACGTTCGATCCTCCGGTGCCGTTTGCATCGAAGAAGATTATAATTCTCGAAGGGCTCCACACCCTCTATACGCCAAAGCTCCGGGAACTCCTTGACTTCTCCGTCTTTGTCGACCCGGATCCTGAAGTCAAGTACGCGTGGAAGCGGCAGCGGGATACCGGGCGGCGCGGATATTCATCAGCCGAAGTCACCGGGGAGATCGCCCGGCGCGAGAAGGACTACGAGACGTTTATCGCCCCGCAGCGGTGCCTCGCGGATGCGGTCATCCGCATCGGGTATTCCCGGTACGGGAAAGAGAAGGGAGAATCTGAAAATGTTTACCGGATCTCCCTCCTCCAACACCGGATGAACCAGGTGGTAGCAGACGTCGATCTCAATATCGACCTGTACTCGCTCCTCTCATTCCACGACCACGACTTTATGATCGAGTTCTCGACAGAGAACGTGGCCTGTGCCCGGATGCGGGCGCTCACCTTTGACGGCGAGATGAACTACGAAACCGTACGGAAACTGGAAAAAAGCATCGAGCAGCAGACCAGTGTCCACCCGATTGCGATCTTCGAAAACCGCACCACGGTCACCGCGACCGATCTTGTCCAGCTCATCCTCTCGTGGCGGATCATCCACCGGCGGATTTTTTTGCAGGATCGCAGTTAATAATCCCCGTCTCTGTTTTGTCCCTTGCGATTTACCCTAAAAGATTCGGTTTTCCCCTTATACCCGGATCTTCTAACAATGGTTTATCAAAAAAAATCGTTCAGAAAATATGAGAATGAGGTTATTCCTATCATATAACGATGAGTTCCGCCGCCCCCGAAGGGGCGCCCCCGCGGCGGGTCAGTGACTAAAACAGACATGAAAAACTACCTTGCCCTGCCGTGCCCCGAAGGGGCCCGGA
>NZ_PMZU01000017.1 GCF_003170075.1 Methanoregula sp. | reverse complement strand
GTTCAAATCCCTCCGGGCCCGTTACCACGATCCAATCGTGGATTTTTTGCGGTGATGCATCTGAGAGGCAATCGTTTCATCTTTAAGGGGGTTTTTCTTTGAGCACCAAACTGAATGTGTTGAAGCACGCAATGGTGCCGGATCACCAGCTCATGAGTGAGGAGGAGGTTTCAGCGCTCCTCTCCCGCTACCATATTACTACGGAACAATTACCAAAAATTTACCATGACGACCCTGCTGTGAAAGAGATCGACGCAAAAGTCGATGATGTGATTCGGATTATCCGGAAGAGTCATACAGCTGGCAGGGCCGAAGCGTATCGACTTGTTATCAGGAGACCTAAAAAATAATGGCCGGGGGTGGTCTATCTGATTGATAGAAGCGTTTTATCTAGGGCATACTTTGCACGGGAGCATGTTGCGCGCCACCAGCTTGACTCCTTTAACTATTTCTTGACAGAGAATCTCCAGAAAGTGGTCAATGAACAGAAGATTATCGAGACCGACATCGAGAACCGGGGCAAGAACAATGAACCGGTCTGGGTCGAGCTCGGCAATATCGAGGTAAAAAAGCCGCTCGTGCGCGAGGCTGACGGATCGCAGGGGGAATTGTACCCGTGCGAAGCGCGCCTGCGCAACCTCACGTATGCGGCACCGATCCAGCTCGGATTGACACTCGTGCATGGTGAGGATCGGCAGGATCCCATCGTCACGACTATCGGGCAGCTGCCCATTATGGTCGGTTCTGTCGCATGTAACCTGTACGGAATGAGTGACGACGAGCGTGTCTCCCATGGGGAGGATCCATTCGATCCGGGCGCTTATTTTATTGTTAACGGTACCGAGCGTGTGCTCATGACGTTAGAGGATCTTGCGTCCAACAAGATCATGACCGAGTTCACCGAGCGGTACAACGAGCGGATCTACGTGGCAAAAGTATTCTCGCAGTTCCGGGGATACCGTGCGCTCGTGGTTGTCGAGCGCAACAAGAAGAACCTCTTGGAGGTCTCGTTCCCATCCGTCGCAGGACATCTGAAATTCGTCGACCTGATGCGTGCGCTTGGCATGACAAACGATCAGGAAGTCGTCAACGCGGTCTCACCTGATGAGGATATCCTCACTTTCATGATGCAGAATCTCGAAGAGAGCGAGTGCGACTCGGTCGAAGGCGGCGTCATGTACGTGGGTAAAAAGCTTGCACCCAATCAGACCAAGGACTACCAGAAGAAGCGCGCCGAGTTCGTGCTGGACAACTATCTGCTCCCGCATCTCAACTATGCGCTGCCTACCACGCTTAAGGAAGGTGACGAGGGTTATGCCGAAGCGGTGGCTTCAATCCGGCTTGCAAAAGCGCACTTCCTTGGCCGCATGGCCGAGGCCTGTTTTGATCTCGTTTTAAACAAGCGCCGGATCGATGATAAGGATCACTACTCAAACAAACGGCTCAAACTGGCCGGTGATCTCATGGAGGATCTCTTCCGTATCTCGCTCAACCGGCTGACCCGTGATATCAAGTACCAGCTCGAACGGGCAAGCATGCGGCACCGTGACCTGTCGATTGCAACGGCAGTCAGGGCAGATGTGCTCACCGAGAGGCTGCTCCACCCGCTCGCCACCGGTAACTGGGTGGGCGGAAGGACAGGTGTGTCCCAGCTCCTCGACCGCGTCGACCACATGGCCGTACTCTCCCACTTGCGCCGTGTCATTTCCCCGCTCTCGCGTTCACAGCCTCATTTCGAGGCCCGTGACCTTCACCCGACCCAGTGGGGCCGGATCTGCCCGAGCGAGACTCCAGAAGGGCCAAATTGTGGCCTGGTGAAAAACTTTGCACAGATGGTCGAGATCAGCAAGGGTGTTGGCGACGAAGAGGAGATCATGCGCATCCTGCATACGCTTGATGTCGAGCAGATCAGGGGTGAGGTCCGATGAAGAAGTCACGCGTGTTTGTTGACGGGGCATTGATCGGTCTTGTCGATGATCCAAAGACCCTTGTGGAGAATATCCGGACCATGCGTCGGCAGGGTGCTATCTCCACCGAAGTAAATGTCTCGTACAAAGAATTCAACGGTGATGTCATCCTGCTTACCGATCGCGGCCGCGCCCGTCGTCCGCTGATTGTCTTAAAGGATGGCAAGACCCTCATCAACGAAGAGGACATCAAAAAGCTCGCAAAAAAGGAGATCGATTTCTCCTACTTCGTGAAGCACGGAATGATTGAGTTTCTCGATGCCGAGGAAGAAGAAGACCTCTATATTGCGATGAACCCCGCGGATATCACGCCAGAGCACACGCATCTGGAGATCGATCCTTCGCTTATCCTCGGTATCGGTGCGGCACATGTCCCGTTCCCTGAACATAATGCAAGTCCGCGTGTTACGATGGGCGCCGGGATGGTCAAGCAGGCGCTCGGGTTTGCCGCGGCTAACATGAAGCTCCGCCCCGATACCCGTGGCCATCAGCTCCACTATGTACAGAAACCTCTCGTCCACACCCAGACATCCGAACTGATCGGATCGGACGACCGGCCTGCCGGGCAGAACTTTGTGGTTGCCATCCTGTCTTATGAAGGCTACAATATTGAAGATGCGCTCATCTTCAACAAGGCCTCGATCGACCGGGGTCTCGGCCGTTCGCATTTCTTCAGGACCTACGAAGGCGAAGAACGCCGGTACCCTGGCGGCCAGATCGACCGGATCGAAGTGCCGGATGAGGATGTCAGCGGGGCTCATGGCGCTGAATCCTACAAGAACCTCGATGAGGACGGTGTTATCAATCCCGAGACGATTGTGGCGGAAAAGGATGTCCTGATCGGAAAGACCTCCCCCCCCCGGTTCCTTGAGGAACCAACAGGGGAACTCATAGCAGTGGAGAAGCGCCGCGACACATCAGTCACCATGCGCAGCAACGAGCATGGTATTGTCGATACGGTCATCATCACCGAAGGTGAGAACAGTTCGCGCCTCGTCAAGGTGCGGACCCGTGACCTGCGTGTGCCCGAGATCGGCGACAAGTTTGCGTCCCGGCACGGTCAGAAAGGAGTCATCGGCCTGATTGCAAGCCAGGAAGATATGCCCTTTACCGAGAACGGACTCACGCCCGACCTCGTCATCAATCCGCATGCAATCCCCAGCCGTATGACCGTTGGGCATATGCTCGAGATGATTGGTGGTAAAGTCGGGTCACTGGAAGGCAAGCGGATCAATGCTACCGCATTTAGCGGCGAAAGAGAAGCAGATCTCCGTGCATCGCTTAAAAAACTCGGTTACTCCCATACCGGCCGCGAAGTGATGTACGACGGTATTACCGGCAAGGCGTTCAAGGCCGATGTCTACATCGGTGTGATCTACTACCAGAAACTGTACCACATGGTATCCTCGAAGATGCACGCCCGCTCCCGCGGGCCAGTGCAGGTGCTCACCCGCCAGCCGACTGAAGGCCGTGCTCGTGAAGGGGGTCTCCGGTTCGGTGAGATGGAGCGTGATGTCATGATCGGACACGGTGCCGCTATGGCATTAAAGGAACGTCTGCTCGATGAATCGGATAAGGTAACGGAATATGTCTGCGCCCGGTGCGGGATGGTGGCGATGCTCGACCGCAAGCGCAACATGACCCGGTGTCTTGCCTGCGGTAACGAGACCGATATCTACCCGGTCGAGATGAGTTACGCGTTCAAGCTCCTGCTGGATGAGATGAAGAGCATGGGGATAGCACCCCGCCTGAGATTAGAGGACGTCGTATAGGAGGTGCGTCATGCCAAGCCCAAAGAGAATCGGAAAAATTGAATTCGGATTGCTGTCTCCTAAAGAGATCCGGGAGATGAGTGTCAGGAAGATCATCTGGGCGGACACCTACGATGATGACGGCTTTCCATACCCGCAGGGGCTCATGGACTTAAACCTCGGGGTCATCGACCCCGGGCTGCGGTGCAAGACCTGCGACCAGAAAGCAAGTGACTGCCCGGGGCATTTCGGGCACATCGAGCTTGCAAAGCCCGTCATCCATGTCGGTTATACGCGGCTTATCAGGAAACTCCTGCGTGTCACATGCCGGTCATGCGGCCGGGTGCTCCTGTCACCTGATGAAGTAGAGAAGGTTGTCGGGACCGATGAGGACCAGACCGGCGACCAGATTTCTGAAAAGGATGTGAAAAAGGAGCGCATTTGCCCGCACTGCGGCGAACAGCAGCTCAAGATCAACTTCGAGAAACCGACCACGTTCTCCGAAGTGATGGTCGAGGAAGGCAAGAAGGTTGAGCACAAGCTCACACCCGCCGATATCCGTGCGCGCCTCGAAAAGATCCCGGACGAGGACCTGGTTTCGCTCGGGATCAACCCGAAAGTCGCTCGTCCAGAGTGGACAATCCTTACCGTGCTCCCGGTGCCGCCGGTCACCATGCGGCCGTCGATTATCCTTGAGAACGGACAGCGGTCGGAAGACGACCTCACCCACAAGCTCGTGGATATCATCCGTATCAACCAGCGGTTCAAGGAGAACCAGGATGCAGGGGCACCCCAGCTGATCATCGAAGATCTCTGGGAATTACTGCAGTACCATGTGACGACCTATCTTGACAACGAAGTTGCCGGGTGCCCACCGGCACGCCACCGCAGCGGCAGGCCGCTCAAGACGCTCTCGCAGCGGCTTAAGGGTAAGGACGGGCGGTTCCGTGGCTCACTGTCCGGTAAGCGTGTGAACTTCTCATCGCGTACCGTAATTTCTCCCGACCCGAACCTCTCGGTTACGGAAGTGGGAATTCCCCTTGCTGTTGCAAACGAGATGACGATTCCCGTACGGGTCACCCCGTACAATATTGAAGACCTCAAGCAGATCGCACGAACCGGCCCCGTCCGCCCGGATGTCAATGCACCCTGTGGTGCAAACTACGTGATCCGGCCGGATAACCGCCGGCTCCGGCTGGGTGCGGATAACCTTGACACGGTTGCCGATATGATTGAACCCGGCTGGACAGTCGAACGCCAGTTGCGCGACGGCGATATCGTGCTCTTCAACCGGCAGCCGTCCCTGCACCGGATGAGTATCATGTCGCACCGGGTCAAGGTCATGGAAGGCCGGACCTTCCGGCTCAACCCTGCCGTCTGCCCACCGTATAACGCCGACTTTGATGGGGATGAAATGAACCTGCATGTGCCCCAGACCGAAGAGGCCCGGGCAGAAGCATTCATTCTCTGCTCAGTTCAGGAAAACATTCTCTCGCCCCGTTTCGGCGGTCCTATTATCGGCGGTATCCACGACCATATCTCGGGTATCTTCATGTTGACCCACGATATGCGCTGGTTCAACAAGGAAGAGACACTCTATCTCTTAAAGCCGGTAAAGATCGAGCATATACCCGCGGCAGGCAAGACTGAGAACGGTGTCGAGTACTGGAGCAACAAGCAGGTCTTCTCGCAGATCCTTCCTGACGCACTCAACATGGTCTTTAAGGCCAGTTCCTGCCAGAACTGCGACGAATGCAAGAAGAAAGACTGCGAACGTGACGCCTACGTCCGGATCATTGATGGAAAACTTGAGTCGGGTACCATCGACAAGAAAGCGATCGGAGCATTCGAAGGTCAGATTGTCAACCGTATCATCCGGCTGTACGGCATGAAACGTGCAGCGGAGTTCATCGATCAGGTCACCAAACTCTCCATCCGCGGTATTATGATTGATGGATTCTCGTTCGGTATCGACGATGAGGACCTCACCAAGACCGAGTACGGCCAGATCGACGATGTGTTAAAGACTGCCGCGCTCGATGTCTCCCGAAGGATTAAGATCTACGAGGATGGCCAGCTCGAACCGATGCCCGGGCGTACTATTGAAGAGACGCTTGAAATGCAAATCATGCAGGTGCTTGGGAAAGCCCGTGACCAGACCGGTCAGATTGCCGGCCGCCGCCTCGGTCTTGGGAACAGCGCTGTCCTGATGGCAGTCTCCGGTGCCCGTGGGTCGATGCTGAACTTGACCCAGATGGCCGGTTGTATCGGCCAGCAGTCTGTCCGTGGTGAGCGTATCGTCAGAGGTTACGATGACCGCACGCTCCCGCACTTCAAGAAGGGCGACCGGGGCGCCGATGCCCATGGGTTCATCGCGCACAGTTACAAGGGGGGTTTGAACCCGACCGAGTTCTTCTTCCACGCCATTGGTGGCCGTGAAGGGCTGGTCGATACGGCAGTCCGAACGTCCCAGAGTGGTTACCTCCAGCGCCGTATGATCAACGCGTTGCAGGACCTCAAAGTTGCATACGATGGCACCGTGCGGACAACCGGCGGGCGGATCATCCAGTTCCAGTACGGCGAGGATAACACCGACCCCACGAAGAGCGCATTCGGGGACCCGGTCGACGTTAAAGGTATCGTAGAATCTGTGTTAAAAGAGGAGGTCTGAAAAGCATGATACCGGACAAGTACGAAAAGAAGATCGAGGCTGCAGATCTCCTGCCGAAGACAAAAGACCAGCTGCGTAAATTCCTTGACGGAAAAGAGATCACCGATGCGCAGTTCAAGGAAATCCTGGATCGTGTCATAAAGGAGTACCTTTCGACCCGTATCGAGCCCTGCGAGGCGGTCGGCGTGATCGCTGCGCAGTCGATCGGTGAACCGGGTACCCAGATGACGATGCGTACCTTCCACTACGCCGGTGTTGCGGAAATTAACGTTACACTGGGTCTGCCCCGGCTTATCGAAATTATGGATGCACGAAAAGAGCCAAGTACCCCGACCATGACAGTCTACCTCGAACGTGAGTACGGCGTCGACCGGGACAAGGCGCGTGAGGTCAGCTGGCAGATTGAGGCGGCCCCGCTTCACGAATTCGGGGATATCACCACCGACATGGAGAACATGCAGGTGGTCGTCCACCTTAATACCAAGGTCTGTGAGAAACGCATGATCTCACCGGTAGAGGTCATGGAAGTTGCGCCCAAGAAGATCCGCGACAGACGGCACTACCGCGACTTCGAGCATGATATCAACGAGGCCACCGCGACCATCATATTTACCCCGAAAAACCGGGAGAGCTACCAGAACCTCTTCCAGCTCGCCGAACATGTGAGAAACGTAATTGTTCAGGGTATTGACGACATCCTGCGGGTCGTCGTCAGGAAAGAGACCGGGGAGTATATACTTTATACTGAAGGCTCCAACCTAAAAGATGTATTTGATGTCGTGGGTGTGGATACCACACGGACCCGCACCAACAACATCAGTGAGATCGCCCAGGTGCTCGGTATCGAAGCGGCGAGAAACGCGATCATCCACGAGGCCCAGTCAACCTTGAATGAACAGGGTATCCTTGTGGATGTCCGGCATATCATGCTCGTCTCTGACATGATGTGTATGGAAGGTGAGGTCAAGCAGATCGGCCGGCACGGCATTGCCGGTGAGAAGGAAAGTGTCCTCTCCCGGGCCGCGTTCGAAGTGACCGTCAACCACTTGCTCGATGCTGCGGTCGCAAACGAGACCGATGAATTGAGCGGCGTCACAGAGAATGTCATCGTCGGCCAGCCGATCCAGCTCGGTACCGGGGATGTCAAACTGGTGGCGGTCAAACAACTCGACAACTAAAGACTAAACCAGACAAACCAAAAATACCAAGGAGAATTGCAGATGGATTTTAACGCTTCATTGAGAAGAGCGATCAAGACCGGAAATGTTATTCTCGGTCAGAACAACACGGAAAAATGCGTAAAAGAGGGTAAGGCGCAGATGGTCGTCATCGCGGCAAACTGCCCGGAGAACTTTAAAAACCAGCTCGCAGGGTATGAAAAGATCTTCATCCACACGTTTGAGGGGTCGAGCGTTGCACTTGGCAAAGCGTGTGGTAAACCCTTCATGGTGAGCGCACTCGCCATCGTAAGCCCTGGCGAGTCAGATATTCTCTCCCTCAAGAGGACGGCATGATATGGTTGAAGTCAAACTGACTGAAGACGACATGCGCCTGATCTCTCAGTTCGAATCACTGACCGGCGCAGGAAGCCGCGACTGCGTCATCGACGAACGCAACGAAAGATTGATCTTTGTCGTGAACCCCGGGGACATGGGGCTTGCAATCGGGAAGAAAGGGGCATCCATCAAGAAGGCCTCTGAAGTGATGGGTAAGAAGATCGAGGTTGTTGAATATAACAGCAACCCGGAACAGTTTTTGAGGAACTGTTTCTTACCGGCGAAGGTGACGAGCATTGTCTTTACCGGTGAACCCGGTGAGCTGTCGGCCACGGTTGATGTCAGTGACGAGGACCGGGGTATTGCAATCGGTAAAAACGGCAAAAATATTTTCAAGGCAAAAAAACTGGCTCAAAGGCAGCATAACATCGTGGACGTGCAGATCCTTCAGCAGCCTGTGGAAGATGCTGTTCCGACTGCAGAACAGTAACTATCGTAATTCTTTTTTCACTCTTTTGTGTGCCCATATTTCCTTTCGGGTAAAACTGGCGTTTTTTTATGCAAATTTCCCCACGTGCTGGTAGGTTTCAACAAATAAAAAAAAACAACACGGGCTTGGGGGGATTTGAACCCCCGACATCCGGGTTAGAAGCCCGGCGCTATGTCCAGGCTAAGCCACAAGCCCTCGTGACGCCTATTAGGTTCGTGTTCCGGGCTAATTAATCTGTGTCATGGGAATGCTCCATGCGAAAAATAAAATGGGATTTATCAGCAAAATACAGATTTTTCCTCATCCCGCATGATAACACGATGACTTGAGCACTTCCACCTGGGTCGGGGCACAGAGACTTTCATGGAAGACTTCCTTTACTATGGACGAAGAGCAGTATTTCACCTGAACCCGGGCTGACATCCGTTCCCGTTCCTCGTAATACAACCCCTGGGAGTATTCCACGATCCGTTTCATTGAGATTACCGATGAGAGAAGGTACACGCAGATTCCCACATCTCCCGGGCCTAAATCTTCGATATCGATCGAAGTCATGAAGATGTGGACATCGGGCCCGGGCTCGACACCGGAAATGGTCACAATGTTATGGGCACTCTGAAGTTCGATGGTACGGGGCTTTCCCGTCCGGAGATCCCGGATCACTTCAGGCGATATACCGGTTAACGCAGCGCATTTCATCGTGAATCACCCGTACATCGGCAGATCTTTTTTCGGTGTCGTATCTGCTGACTGCTGAACTTCTTCGGAAAGCTTGTGCATGCTCTGTTCGATCTCCTCTGCCTGCTCTAAAAGCGGTTTGACATCGAGACCGAGGTTGTACATCTTGTTGAGCACCTCGATGGTCGCCGCAGACGAGCGCGGATCGGGGGCGTTGACGGTCTCCCCCAGCAACCCGTAGGCCGGGATGCCCCGGATCTTGCATCCTGTCAGGATACTTGACGCGATTCCCGAGATACTCCCGATGGGCAGGATTTCAGTGTGGTCCTCGATACGCTTGAGTGCCTCGGGGGTCGTTGCAACGCCGAACACGCGCTTCTCCGGTTCGTTTGTTACGATCCCGGCGATGGTGAGCACCTCCTTTGGCTTGAACGGCGCGAGCCAGTCAAGGATGCCGTTTGAGATCTCGTAGCAGATCATCGGGTGGATGGGGATGTCGGCCACAATTGCGGCAATATCGTTTTTCATGTACAGCCGGACCGGATCGTTGATCACGCCCTTGTTCATCATGGCAAGGGGGGGAAAATACCGGGAAGTCATGGTGCCGGCCAGCTCAAACTCGAGCTGGTCGACCATATACTGGAGGGCGATAGTACCGACCAGTCCGCTGCCGGGGAATCCCATCAGCACCGACGTGCTTTCACTCGGGAGCGGCTTAGAAAAGATCTGGAGATCATGCGAGGAATCGGTCGTCATTAAATTAACATACACGCACTACCTAAAAAAGAGTATGCAGGAGTACCCCATAAAAAAAGGGCTGACAAAGGACCTCGAACCAAGGATCGTGGCAGAACTCAAAAACTGTTTCGGCGTTGAGCCGGAAAAGAACGGGAATGCATACCGGATCCGGTTCGGGGCCCTTAAAAAACTGGAAGCGATCTGCGGTGCCGATGGAAAAACACTCCGGGTAAACACCGAATCCGATATCTCGGCAAGCGATGAGGTGATCATCGATACCAACAAGCGGTTCAGGAAATTTTTGGACGCTGCGACGGGTTTCTCTACGAAAGAGCGGGTAAAGCGGGCAAAGAGCGTGGCTGAGGAATAACTCCTCGCTCTCAATCTTCATTTTTCCATCACTACTGCACACTGAATTGTGATACGGGCATGGTAAATTTTGTCTGCAACGGTTGCGGTAAATGCTGCACAAGTCTTGGCGCATATATCAGGATCGAGCGGCAGCTGACAAGCGGGAATTACTATTGCCGTAACGGTATAACGGGCGAAGTTTTCCCGGTGCACGTGCAGCCAGAATATGCCGATGAGATCGATGAGGAATTCACATCAGGCCAAGGGGATGCCCCGGGTTCTCCCAAGGGATGTATTTTCATGCGCAAAAACCCGGAAGGAGCGGGTATGGTATGTGCGATCTACGCGACCCGGCCACAGGTCTGCCGGGAGTTCCGGTGTTACCATATGCTGATCTGTGATGACAGGGGTATGGTCGCGGGCCGGATGGTGGGGCGTAACGATATCCAGACCGATGATCCCGACCTTGCCCGGATCTGGAGTGGCGAGGTTAAACCGCTCGCTGTGGCGGTTGCATCCAGAAAGCCGGCAGACCGGTCTCCCGGCCTGATAACCTCACCCTGCAGCGATCCCGTGTGGATGCAAAAAGTATCCGCGATCCTGGCGTCTCACGGGTACCGTGGCGAACCAGTGACGTGATACTCTCCCGGAGTACACCCCCGGATTCACGACTTTCAAGGGTAGCAACCCCGACGATATAATCGTGAAAAAAAGGAAAATTATTCAATAACAATCGCCGGCTTGAACGGCAGGGCGGTTGCCCCTTTTGCATGACCGCTTGATTCCGCATCGACAATGTGGACCGGCACCCCGAACTCATGTTCGAGGAAGGCCTGTGCTTCCTCAAAGACCGCACGCTCGTTCAAGGGCTCTTTTGCGAGCGGCTCCACGACATGCGGGGGCAGGCGGTGAATGAGGGTGGTGCACTGCTTTGCCGCGTCAGTCGCCTCTTTGCCCCGCTTCTTCATCGTGTCGTTCTTCATGATCTCTTTTATCACCGTGTTCCGGTCGGTCGATTGTGCAATCGTCCGGAAGACCTCATGCTTCCACGCGGGGGCGAGCACGATGGTGAGCGACTTCGGGGTGATCTGGATCAGCTTCTTGATCGACTCGATATCCTCGACAGTGCGGGCAAGGAGTTCTTCGGAGAGTTCGATCTTCGAGTTGATCAGTTTCTCATCTGCAACCGGCCACTCGGCAAACGAGATGAGATCCTTGTTGCCCAGTTCCCTCCAGAGGTGTTCTGCGGTGAACGGGATGAACGGCGCCAGCAGGCGTGTCCAGACAGAACAGAGCGTTGCAAGTTCCCTGCTGCCGTCGCAGCCTTCGGGCAGCCGGCGGCGGTACCACTTAAGGTCGGTCTCGATCCCGAACGATGCTTCCTGAAGTGCCTGCCGGGTCTGGAAGTTCTCGAGAGCCGCGGTCATCTTAACGATATGCTCCTGGAGCCGGCTGATCAGCCAGCGGTCGATGTCCTGCGGTTCTCCCTGTGCGCCTTTGAGCTCCGTGATGGTCGCATAGAACCGCTCGATCTGCTTTTTCGTGGAGAGGACGAGCTCGTTTCTCCAGTCAAAGTCCTGCCAGGGCTCCGCGCTGCCGGTTAAAAACATCCTGACCGTATCGGCACCGAACTCGCTCACCGCATCTTCCAAGAGGAAGACGTTCCCCTTCGAGGACGACATCTTCGCGCCGTTCAAGAGGCCCATCCCGAAGACGACCATGCCCTTCGGGAGTTTGTCCTTCGGGAAGATTGTGACGTGGTGGAAGATCTGGAAGGTGAGGTGGTTAGAAATGAGATCCTTTGCCGAGAACCGGAAGTCGTACGGGTACCAGTACAGGAACTCTTCCCGCATCGCGTCGAGTTTCCTCTTCTCGGGCAGGTCCGGGGACTTTTTCCCGAGGAAGATATAGTCGAAGACTTCAGGGGTGAGGAGTTTCGGGTCGATCTCCCGGATCTTATGTGCGATCGTGTAATAGGCCATGTAGACGGTCGAGTCGGAGAGCGGCTCGATGAGCTGGACCGGGTCCCACGGGAACTTCGTGCCGAGACCGACACGCCGGGTGCAGGCCCAGTCCTTGAGCCAGCCGACCGTCCGATCGAACTCGGTACGGACTTCGGGGGGCACGAGCGCCATGTCCTTTAAGTGGTCGCTGACCTGTTGTTTCCATGCGGGGTCGCTGTATTTCAGGAACCACTGGTCGTGGAGGATCTTGACCTTGACCTTGTTTCCGCACCGGCAGATAACGGGGCGGGAATCGAACTCGTACATGACGACCGAGTCGTACTTGTTGAGCATCTCCTGCGCCATCTCTTCGCGGGCGACCCGGACCGGCTTTCCGCCGAACTTCACGAACAGTTTTCCTTTCGAAAACTCCGCAGAGTAGATCTCCTGCGTGAGCGCATCCATCCGGCTGTCCATCTGGTGGTGGATGCCGGCCCGTTCTACCGCGTCCTGTGCGGGAACTTCACCGTAACCATCGACCTTGATCAGGGGAACAGGTTTGATCTGCGTATACTTCCCCTGCTGCTGGAGGTCGCGGAGGGCGATGTAATCGAAGGGTGCATGGGCGGGCACGCTCATGACCATGCCGGTCGCCATGTCGGGGTCGACAAAGTCGGCCGGGAGGATCGGGACAGTGCCGCAGAGTGGGTGGCTGACGTTCTTATCAACGAGGTCTTTACCCGGGATCTCTTCTTTTACCTCGACCGTGTGGTCCTGCAGCACGAGTTTTTCGGCGGCTTCCTTCGATATGATCCAGGCGTTGCCATCCACGAGCGCTTTCACGTACGTGACATTCGGGTTTGCCCAGAGGTTGGTGACACCGTGGATAGTCTCGGGCCGGAGCGTGGCGGTAGGGATGAACGCATCACCGAACCGGAACATGACGAGGGTGAACTTGATCACTTCCGCTTTGTCTCCTTCGAGAAGGTCGTGATCGCCGACCGGGTTGTCGTCGACCGTGCAGTACCGGACCGGGTGGACGCCCTTGATGACATGCCCGGCTTCGTACAGGTGCTTCCACTGCCACTCGACAAATTTGCTGTAGGTCGGGTCGACCGTGATAAAGCGCCGTCTCCAGTCAATCGACAGACCGCATGAAGTCATCACGCGCTGGTACTCGGCAGCAAAGTGCCTGACAATCGTCAGCGGGTTCGTGAATTCCTCGAGAACATTCTGCGGGACCTTGTAGAGGTCGCGGTACAGGTGGATCGTCTTCGGGTCATTCCGTGCGATCCTCTTTGAGATACCGACGACCGGTGCACCCGTGACGTGAAACGCCATCGGGAAGAGTACCTGTTTCTGCCGCATCCGCCAGAACCGTGCGATCACGTCGGGGACGATGTACGTCCGGCCGTGGCCGACGTGCATGGCGCCGCTCGGGTACGGGAACGCGACGGTTATGTAATATTTTTCGCGGTTCGAAGGGTTGGACTCAAACGCGTGGAGCCACCGTTCGTGCGCTTCTTCTTCAAATCTGCCCAGATCAAATTCGCTCAAAATCCCTTCACCTCTCCTTATAGTATGTGAAAGTATTCTTGTAAAAAACAGGGGTTGTTATACCGGCCTCAGCTTGATGTTCTCGTTGTTCTGGTAGCGCCGGATCATTTCCTGTGCGATACTCGAGTTCTTCGCAAGGCTGATCTCCCCGGCGTCGTTAACCGTCGCCGTGAAGAGGTACTCCTTACCGGCAAAGACATCAACTATCTTCCCGGACTGCTCCGGGGCGATGATGACGAGCTGCTTCTTGTCGGTCTGGATCTTAATCCCGCTCCCGATCGAGAACTCCCCCTCGGGTTTCTGCGGCTGCGCCTGCTGCCGGTCGAGGTCGGACCGGGGCTTGATGTCGATGCCGATCCCGATCTTGTTCACGATGGCCGAGACGTTCTTGCCGCCTTTGCCGATTGCAGCCGGAACGTCCTTGTCATCGATGTATACGACAGCTTTCGTGTCGCTGATCATCTCGACTTCGACGGCACCATCCGTGTATCTCCCGATCTCGCGCTGGATCTCTTTTTCGGTGAGCTTCCAGCCGGGGCGTTCATCAGTCGGGGCCCGTGGGGTCGCATCCGGGATGGCTGAAAGAGAACTGCCCGGCTTGTTGACATGGGAAACCGGCTGGCCGATGCTCTGGATCTGTGGCACCTGCGGGATCCGTGAGGCAGGTGTGGCAGAGGTACTCTCAAACACCGGCATTACAATGGTCTGACCGTCGTACCGGAAGATATCAAGCACGAGCCTGCCGGTCTCGGAGTCGGTGACGGTGGTCACGGGCCGGATGTGCATCTCGCTTCCCATGCCCTCGGGCACCTTGATGGTAAATCCGACGTCGAAAATCTTCGTCACGACGCCTTTTTCCAGGAACACGATAGTGTTCACTACTTGCGAGAGGACGGAGAAGTCCACCCGGTCTGAGAAGCGCTGGATCGCATCCTGCACGCTGTTTGCGTGGATGACACCGACCATGCCGAGGCCGGCAAGCCGCATGTCGGAGAATACCTCGAAGTCCTCGCTCTTCCGCAGCTCGTCAAAGATGACAAAGTCGGGACGTACGAGCAGCAGGACGTCGGCTGTGTTGGACATGCTGCCGTCAAGCATCGTGTACTGCGTGATCTGGTCGGGCACCTGGAGCTCGCGGGGTGCCTCCATGGTTTTCACGACAAATCCACTGTCGGAAAGGTACATCGCAATTCCCTGTGCAAGCGTGGTCTTTCCTGCGCCGGGAGATCCGGCGATGATAAGGCCCCGCTTCTCGGAGACGATCCTCTTTTTGATGACATCCGCTTTCGCGTAGTTGTCGAGCGTCACGTCAACGATGGGGCGCACAGCAGTGATCTCCATGCCGTCCGAGAACGGCCTGCGGGCAATTGCGATGCGCATCGATCCGATCTGAACGACCGTGATGCCCCGCTTTTCGACTTCGATAAATCCGTCCGGGTCGCGCTTGGCCCGTTCGAGGATCTCCTGTGCGAGGTTACGGAGTTCGTATTCGCTGACCGGCTGGTCGCGGATCTTCACGAGTTTCATGTCGTTGATGGTGCCCTTTTTTGCGGCAGGGGGAACCCGTTCCTTGAGGTAAACAGCGAGCGTGTGCTCGTCAAAGAACTGGTCGATCCCGAGCGGGACAAAATCGGTAATCTGTGGTTTTAAGTAGATGACGTCGAGCCCTTTTGCCCGCGCCACTTCGGCCTGGACGTTGTCGCTCGTGATGAACCGTGCGGAGTTCTCAATCGCGATGTTTCGAATCATCGCATCGATCTCGCCGCCGCTTGCGAGCTTGACCTGCTCGAGGGACGGCCGCACACCGGAGAATTTGAGTTCTATGGTCTTTTCCTCGGCCATTTTGCACAGCGACTGCAGCTCGTTGAGGCCCGAGAACCCGATCTCGCGCCCGTTATTTGCCTGGGCTTCGAGTTCTGCTATCACCGCTTCCGGGACGATTATTGTTGCTCCTTTGTATTCACCGGCCTTTATCATCGAGGTTATGCGCCCGTCAATGAGGACGCTCGTATCTGGCACCAGTATCATAAAATATTCTCTCCCCTATAGTATGGTGTTGTATACTATTTTGGTCAACGATAGACCATCGTTGATAGATAAAGATATGAGGCGTTGGGGTTTATAAGGGGTTCGGCGGGAAACGGGAGGAATGTTGTGCAATTGTTGTGGGGTGTAGGAGCGAAGTTTTCTCGAAACATTTTTAGCGCTTGTACCCATCTGACCCCCCTCCTCCATAAGCACAAAAATGGCTTCGGGTACTCATGCAGTTTTGTTCCCCGTTGACGCATTTCGCCGGCGATATTTTCCCGGCAATAGACTCATGGGTTTCACAAAGTTCGCAGGGATCTTTTTGATCATTTTTAGTGCCCGTACCCATCCGACCCCCCACGACCCCTGCAGGAAACAGGGCCTTTTTTGGGTAATTTTACGATGGTAATTATGTATAACATTGTGGCATGGGGGCCGGAGGGGGTCGGGCGGTGTACTTTGAGCGGTTCTGGGAGAGGGGTACACGTTTCCCACTCCGGGATCTGTCCAACTCCCGCAGTCATCCGGGATCGTCCGGCCAGTCGCGAATACGTGCGGATTTTTGAAAAGTGATTTTCTGCGGTTTCCTGTATACGGGGTGCAGGAAAGTTACGGGTGCTGAACACGTTCCCGGAATCATGCGTGCCTGGCCCGGGTCGGCATGAGGTCCCGTTCGTCCTGTGATTTACAGGCCCTTGAGTTACTGCCTGCGACAGGGTAATGCCGGGATCTGCCCCCCATCCCTGTTTTACCCATCTATCGTCGTGCGATCACCGTGCATATATGGTGGACGACCACGAACTTTTAATGTCATCGAATAAACCGTACTATATGCATATCCGATCCGGTCCTGCGACACTCGTGGCCGGCACACTCCTGCTGTTTGCCGCGCTCATTCTTGTAGCGGGCTGCACAAATTCATCACAACAGACTCCACCCACGACACCGGGCTATACTCCACAGACAACGATCCTGATTGGAAGTGCAGGTGTCAATCCCCAGATACTCGTGGTGAAACGTGGTGTCACTGTCACCTGGCTAAACAACGATCTGGGGCGTCACATCATTACTTCTGACGCAGGGACTCCCGACGCGTTTACCTCCCCCCTGCTTGAAACCAACCACCGGTACCAGTTCACGTTCACTGTAGCAGGGACGTACGGCTATCACTGCATGGATAATGCGGCAATAAAAGGAACGGTTATTGTAAACAAGTGACCCGGCACGCGTTTTCCTTGTGTTCTCGAGGGGGGAACCGTTCCCTCCACCGTCGGCCCGCAGGAAAATTATCTCCCTACATACCATCCTGTATTTTTTTTTTAGGTTCGTAAAAAAAAAATACGAACTGCCTGCACTCACGTTTTGTGCTGTTTCTGCTTTTCTTGCTTTTCGTAATACGTACAGAACGGCCCGCACCGTTTGCACCCTTTATTGCATGGCTCGATATGGATGGTGACATTTGCCCGGGGATACTCCACGAGCAGGTCTGATTCGAGGTGATCGGCGAGATCGTGGGACTGGGTAACGGAGACCTCCCCGGGCACGACGAGGTGGAACTCGATGAAGATCTCCGGGCCGGACCGGCGTGTCCTGAGACCGTGGAACCCGGCGTACTCGCTTACATGTTCGCAGATGATCGCCTTGATCCGGTCTTCGTCAAGTTTGGGGATGGAATGGTCGATAAGATCGGCAAACGATCGCTTCAGGAGATTAACGGCTGCGTTCAGGATCACGAGGCCAACCGCGACGGCAATGATCGGGTCGAGAATCGTAAGGCCGGTGAAATGGATCAGGATCAACCCGGCAAAGACCCCGAGCGACGTATAAATATCCGTCCGCAGGTGCCATGCGTCGCTCTCAAGGGCGATAGACTCTGTCTCTTTTGCCACCTTCATGAGCCTTGTTGAGACATACCAGTTGGCAAGCACCGAGATGCCCATAACGGCAATACCGGCATAGAGGAGGGTGGGCGAGAACACCCGCTCATTTCCCCCGAGAAGCTTGAGTGCCGCTTCAACGATAATCACGATTGCCGCAACAAAGATGAGCAGTGCCTCGATGAGCCCGGAGATATCCTCAAATTTCCCATGCCCGAAAGAGTGGCCGGCATCGGGGGGCTCTGCGGATTTTTTCACTGAGAAAAAGGCGATGACCGCGGCGAGCAGGTCCATAGAGGAGTGGATGGCCTCGGAGATAATACTCACCGAGCCGATGGCAAAACCCACGACAAATTTCATGACCACAAGACCGGTATTGGAGATGATCGACAGGTGTGCGGTCTGCTCTTTTAACCGGTTAATGGCCTCTCGTTTATCAGGAGAATCGTTCATACACGTCGTCTCATGGTATGTCTGCCGCAGGGGATGTCCTGCGGAAAATGCCCGGCTCCGGTATCAGTGTCCGGTCTTTCCATAGACTTTTTCCGGGTCAAAGACCTTCTCGCCGGTAATTTCCCCGTCAAGCGTCCTGAAAAAGCAACTGCGGTACCCGGTATGGCAGGCAGCACCGGTCTGCTCCACCTCGTAGATAAGGCAGTCCTCGTCACAGTCCACAAAGATCTTCACAACTCTCTGGAAGTGCCCGCTCTCCTCGCCTTTCTTCCAGAGTTTTTTCCGGCTCCTGCTGTAGTAATGGGCATAGCCGGTCGTGTCGGTGAGGCGCACTGCCTCCTCGTTTGCGTACGCCATCATGAGGATATTTCTGGTTTTTGTATCCTGCACGATCACCGGGATCAGCCCTCCTTCAGAAAATTTAAGTGAGATCACTTTACACACCACCGCTGAGTAACCTTATGAGCGAGAAGAGGAAATCTCCGCAAACGATTGCTGAAATAAATCCTGCCGTAATCGGGAGGATAAAGGGAACTGCGTAGGAGATCCAGACCGTCCCTGCTTTCCGGTAGAGTCCCAGTTCCTTTTCGAATTCTTCAGGGTGTTCCCGGAGATCTTTTGTGTAGATCCTGCCTTCATCGGAGCGCATCCGGCGGAGGGAGTCCCAGAACCCGATAAATTTCCGCTCGATTTTTCCGTTTTTTTCAACAAAGTCTTCCATTACAAAGCCCCATGACTGCTGGATCTTCTCTCCCTTGACCGGGAACCCGAAGAACATGTACTGGAACGGGGCGTGGTTTCCTTTTACGATATTAATGATAAATATTCCCACCGGTGCTACCAGGTTGAGGATCAGCGCGTTTATCAGCACCGAGAACGACAGGAACCCGAGCGGTGGCGTATTTAAGAGGGGGGTTATGGGGAATGTCGGGATGCAAAAGGCAATAAAAATGAGCGCCCAGGCATCTGCCCCGCCAAAAAGGTGCATCTGCCCGAAGACATAGAAGACACCGCAGAATAGGGCGGCAAGGGCAATATAGATCCAAGTGGCGCCCAAGGGACCCTCGTTGATGAACATATAGATGGATGCAATCGCAAGGATGACGATGACGAGTACAAAATACCAGCGGGTTAAGACATTTTCCACGTTTGAGTCCATCAGACCGTCTTTCTTGAGCTGTTTTGCCTTGAGTTTCTGCCCGGGTCTCTTTTTGTATTCCCGGTAGGATACATAGGCAAAAAGCCCAACAAACATTACATACCATGGGATGAGCTGGAGTTCTGGTAGTTTTCCCGTGGAAAGAGCCGGTATAATAAACCAGGATATGGCGGGAAGGGCAAGGACGGCTGCAAGGTAAGAGAACCTGAACGGGATTTCCGGGTCACGGTTGTCGAGGTAGTCTGCATAAAAGAAACTGGCAATCAGAGCGAGGTAGCCGAGGATCAGGCTGATATTTCCGGTCTGCTGGTAGATGAGCACTATCGTTGCAATGATCCCGACAACAAGCATGGGGTACCACGTTTTGAACGGTACCCGGCGGTCCTTGATGTCCAGGTACGAGGCATAAACAAGGGTCGCAAGAACCGCAACAGCGGAGACCACCATCGGATAAAATATCATAAACAACAGTACCGTTATATCTCCTACAACTTATGCATGGCGCTTCCCGGGCCGGCCGTGACGGAATCGCCGCTCAGTTTGAGGATGTTTTCACATCGAATCGGGAGGATATTTAACTAATTCGTCTCCAGCATGGAGAAAACTTTGCAAATATATAATACGCCTGTTGCGAATAAGTGATTGAGAGTATTAAAAGAGCAGTCTGCGGGAGAACTAAAAAATTCCGACCCGGAGTGCACGTGAGAGGATCGTTTCATGGATCTACATGAACTGCTGGAAAACATCCTTAAAGGATCGAAGTACCTGGGTACATTTTCGCTCCCTGAACTGCTCACATTTGCAGCCTCCCGGCACCTGGATGCGGTCGCTGTGTCAAAAGAAGGGAACCGTGAGTATTACCTTGCAGTATTGAACGGTGAACCTGAGGGAGCGATCTATGTGGATACCGACGGGGCGCTTTTTGGTGACAATGCGGTCGTCCATATCCGGGCAGGCAGGAACTATGTTCTGTGTGATGTGAAACCGGATATTGTTGATGCTCTTGTTATGGGATGCCGGATTTTTGAAAAGGGGCATCTCCGGAAAAATATTACGTACACCGTCCCGGAGATCGGTCAAAAAAGTCAGGGTATCGGGGTAGTTACCCTGTCAGTCCGGCGGGAAAAAAACCCGCAGAACGGCATGCGGGTCTCTATCAGGAAAGACGGAAAGATTGTGGGAAGCGACACCACTACCGGGAACGGAGAGGTCAGTTTCCGTGTGATGTACGGGAACTATACCTGCCTCGTCCAGGACCGGTCCCAGACCGTGACACATTTCCAGATCACCTTTGATGAATCCCACCCTTCCCATATCCTTGATCTTTAACGCCTCGAAGGAAATAACCGGGCAATTCTCGTATTTTCTTTTGATTTGCCGTCGGAACAGGCCCATAAGAGTAAGTCGAAATCCTTTAATTATACAATAACAGACTGATCGCTCATGAAGATTGGACGTGAAGACTTCGAGGCTCTCATTAAGGGGGAAAAGGATATCACCCCCTATATTGAACTTGACCCGGGTGCAGGTTCATATTCGGTTTTCGGGGTGAAAACGGCAAGTAACCCCAATTACCTGATCAAGGCCATCTACGAAATGTATGAGGCCAACTTAAACAAGAAACTGGCCGTAAAGGCGGTACGCAAACTGTTTCGGTCCGTGGGGATGGGCTCCAGCGGCCTGTATAACCTCTTAAAAAAATTCGGCATGGACTTAAAACCCGCGGAGTTCCTCATGTTGGTCTTCAAACTCCAGCACCAGCAGGGCTGGGGTGCACCATTCGAGCTTGTGGAGCAGAGCGAAAAGCGGATTATCCTCCGCACAAAGCACACTTTTGAGGCGGAGATCTTAAAAGAATGGAAAATGCCGGTCTGCGGTGTCCACATGGGGTGGATCGAAGGGATAATGATGGCCGTTACCGGTAAGAACTGGTACTGTCTTGAACGCAAGTGCGTGGCAAACGGTGACGACTGCTGCGAATTTGTTGTCGACCAGGTAGATCCCAGCTGGAAGTTCAAGGCACAGGCTGTGGTCAAAGGTGATTCTGCCATCACCGAGTTCATCGAGCACAAGCCGGTGGAAGGGACGATCAAGCTGATCGATGATCCGGTGGTCATAATGCCCAGGTTTGTCTTCACGTCCATGATGAACTCCCTTAAAAAGACCATGGGCGAGATGCCGGCGGGCGGTGTAAACTACCGTGCCTACATGGACATGGGCAGGGAGAATGTCGAACACTATAAGAAGATGGGTATCACCCAGCCAAACACTCTGTCAGATATGGCGTTTACCTTTTATTCCCAGATGGGCTGGTTCCATCTGGTAAAAAGCGAGTGGAACGAAGCCAAAAAGGAGAAGACCATTACGCTCGAACACACGGTAGAATCCGAGGCGTTCGGGAATACGGGAAAGAACGTCTGCTACTGTACTGCCGGCCTCCTCGCTGGGATTATCGAAGGCTCCTTTGGGATCAAAGTGCAGGGCCGGGAGATCAAGTGCCGTTCGAAAGGCGACGAGTACTGCGTCTTTATCATCACCAACAAGTCTGAATAAGCCGGTTTTTGTATGGGCCATCTCCGTGCATAACGGTTGCCCCACCCTCTTTTAATAAGACCTGCACCCAACTGCACCTTCTTCGCTGTGGGTCAGATGCGATTCTTATGGGAATGCACCGGGTGCCGGGCATCATACCGATTGCAAGTTTGTTAAAACACCTGAATAGGAAACGATAAAGGTAAGTACGCACGGCTGTGCTACTTGTCGGATTTCTTTTTGAAGAGTGCTTTTGAGAAGCGCTCGATAAACCCTTCCCTTGGGACTTTTGCCACGTCTTCCTTATAGGCGACCCCGATGAGATCTGATGCGATCCTCTGTATCGCTTTTGATGCAGGTGAATCCGGAAATTTAATGACAAGGGGGGAGCGCGCCGCTGCGGCCCTCCTCACATTGGCATCCTCCGGGATGATTCCGATGACTTTTACCCCGAGCACTTTTTCCATCTTTCTGGAAAGGATCTCGCTCTTTTCCTTATCTACGCGGTTAATAATCGTACCGAGGACATGCCCTCCTACGACTTCTGTCAGGATTTTTGTTTTGAGGGCATCTACGATAGATGAGAGTTCTGGATTGACAACCAGGATAACCTCGTCTGCAACGGCCAGCGGAACCACGCCATCCTTGCTGATCCCGGCAGGTGCGTCAATCAGTAAAAACTCGCACCTTTTTACAATCTCCGACATAACGTCGCGGATTTTATCCGGGTCTGCCTGCTGAAAGCCCTGCAGGGATATACCACTTGGGATAACCTTGAGTCCGGCCGGGCCATCATAGATCCCTTCATCGATAGTGTTTTTTCCGGCAAGGATCTCATGCAGGGTTACCGGGGCATCCTGAAGCCCCAGAATCAGGCCGACGTTTGCCATGCCGATATCGGCATCCATAAGGTAGGTAACTTTTCCCAGTTTGGCAAGCATCGTTCCCAGATTGATGGAAACCGTGGTTTTACCGGTACCTCCTTTTCCGGATGCAATCGTGTATACTTTGACCATCAAACACCAGTCGTCCTGACTATAATCTACTATAATTATACGTATAAGGAAATATTTTATTTATGTGTTTCATATCCGTGTTATATCCACCAGTTTAAAATATCTTTTGTATCGCATATCAGTTCTTGGTCTGGTTCCTGAAGAACCCGGCCTTTGGTTTTTGCGATTCCAACAAGGGACGATCCTTTGTGTTCCACGCCAAACAACATGATTCCGGGAAACCGGCCCAGGGGATTGGTGGTATAGATTCTGCAGTACCGGGCGATATCATCAGCTGCCGGTGTCCTGTGGGAAGAGGCCAGCAGCAGGCCATCTGAAGTGGCGAGTGTGATCTCATCCAGGGAATATTTTTCCGCAAGAGCTACAAGGCTCTGGGAAATATCTGTCATGCCATGAATGTAATTAATCTCCGTTGGATGCGGAGCGGATGCAACGATTGCGCCCTGATTGGGAGAAATGCCTTTGGTGTTAACGGGGATCTCCTGTACGCGAAGGGGAATCCGGAACGGGTCTGCAGCAATTTTATGCAGTTTCGCTTTCTTAGTGGCCTGTATTTTTTTTACTACGAGATACGCAACAATGCAGATCACGACTGCTATACCAGTAACAAGGACGAGGACGGTACTGTCAATACCAAAGACGAGGGACATACTACATACCCCCCCTTCATCTAGTCCCGGTCCATCAGATGATCCAGATGGAGATTTTTTACCATCGTTTTGCACTCTTCCCTGATCTTGTCTGTCACCTTGTTCAGGTTCATTGAATCAATCGTATCAAAATCGCTATCTAAATCTGTCTGAACGTTATCACTTGCCGGAATCTCCGGTTCTTTTTGAACCGGTGCGGTTGCTGTCCTGATCGATGCCGGAGGCCCGTTGACGGGATTTTTCGAATCTACAAGGGGACGGGGCGTCATTTTTTGGGGTTGTGCCACGAGAGTTGACAATGTTTCCTGAGGGGGAGAGAGATTCGTTCCCGGGGTCTGGCCGGTTTTTTTCACAACCACCCGGTGAGTCGGATGCACCGGCTGGTTCACGGGTTTCAGGGATGCCGGTAAGGTACTATCGGTCTGAACGTTATCACTTGCCGGAATCTCCGGTTCTTTTTGAACCGGTGCGGTTGCTGTCCTGATCGATGCCGGAGGCCCGTTGACGGGGTTTTTCGAATCTGCAAGGGGACGGGGCGTCATTTTTTGGGGTTGTGCCACGAGAGTTGACAATGTTTCCTGAGGGGGAGAGAGATTCGTTTCCTGGGTCTGGCCGGTTTTTTTCGTGATTGTCCGGTGAGCCGGATGCACCGGCTGGTTCACGG
>NZ_PMZU01000045.1 GCF_003170075.1 Methanoregula sp. | reverse complement strand
GCGAGGAGGACGTTCATGTGCCCGGGCATCCGGCCGGCCACCGGGTGGATCGCGAATTTCACCTGAATGTCCTTGCTCTCGAGCACGTCGGTTAGCTCCTTGACCTTCTGCTGGGCCTGGGCGACCGCCATACCGTAGCCGGGGGCAATGATCACTTTGTTCGCGTAGGCGAGCATGACTGCGACGTCGTCAGCCTCAATCGACTTCATGCTGCCCTGGATCTGCATCTCTTTCTCCTCCGTCGCACCGAATGCACCGAAAAAGACATTCGAGATCGAGCGGTTCATCGCCCGCGCCATCTGGAGCGTGAGCAGCGAACCCGCGGCGCCTACAATGATACCTGCAATGACCATTGCATAGTTGGGGGTCGCGAACGAGAACCCGTCGAGTGCGACAGCAAGTCCGGTGAAGGCGTTGTACATCGAGATAACGACCGGCATATCAGCACCGCCGATAGGGAGTGTCATTAGGAACCCGAACCCAAGCGAGAGGACAAAGAACAGCGGGAGATACATACCGACAGTGAGCGGGATCCACGATGGGTGCCAGAGGACGAGCACACCGGACACGATGGCAAGGGCCAAGATCATCATATTGACGACCTGCTGACCCTTGAAGGTGATCGGCCGTGGCCGCATCCAGCCCTGGAGTTTCAGGAACGCGATGAGGCTCCCCGAGAACGAGACGGCTCCGATGAGGCCGCCGATGACGGCGAGTGAACCGGAGGTGGCAGTGGTGGTGCCGAGGAGTGCGACCGCCGAGATTCCGGCAGCTGCGCCGCCGCCCATGCCATTGTAGAACGCAACCATCTGGGGCATATCGGTCATACCGACGCGCTTTGCCGCGATGTAGCCGAAGCCCCCTCCAATGACAATTGCAATTGCCATCAGGGTGAAGTTGGTGAGGTTCGGGGTAAGAAACGTGACGAGCGTCGCGATCAACATCGCGGCGCCGGCCCAGACAATCCCGCTCCGGGCAGTGAGCGGGTGACTCATTCGTTGCAGGCCGACGATGAAGAAGAAGATCGTCGCAATGTAGACCGGGTCGATAGCCCAGGAGAAGTCGATCATCTCAGGCACCCTTTTTGGGCTTCTTCCCGCTGCGGTCAAACATCTGGAGGATCCGTTCTGTGACCACGTAGCCGCCGGTGACATTTGCCGCACCAAGGACGACCGCGATAAATCCGATGATCTGTTCCAGGGGCGTTGTCGCGAGGCCGAGGGCAACCATTGCGCCGACAAGCACAATCCCGTGGATGAAGTTCGAGCCGCTCATCAGCGGCGTGTGGAGAATAACGGGGACCCGGCTGATGACGACGTAGCCGGTGAACGCGGCCAGCATCACGATATAAATGGCCGTCCAGAGCGTGGTTGTGTCTATCATGGTTTCACTCCGTTCATGAGGTCACGCGTCGGCTTATGACGCACCTCGCCTCCATGGACAAGGAGGCTCGCGGTAAGGATCTCGTCCGTGAATTCCGTAACGAGCGCGCCATTCTTTTCGATAAGAAGCGTGAGAAACGACTGGAGGTTCTTTGCGTACATCTGGCTCGAGTGGAACGGCACCCGGGCCGGGAGGTTCTGCGGTCCGATGATCATGACGCCATGCTCCCGGATGGTCTTTCCAACTTGTGTCAGTTCGCAGTTGCCTCCCGATTCGGCTGCCATATCGATGATGACGGCACCCGGCCGCATCGTTGCGACGGTCTCTTTTGTGACAAGGACCGGGGCCTTGCGGCCGGGGATTGCAGCCGTCGTGATGACGATGTCTGCCCGTGCGACCGCGGCAGAGACCATCTGCTGCTCCTGTGCCTTCTCTTCGGGCGTGAGCTCGCGGGCATAACCACCCTGGCCTTCGGCATTAATCTCGAGCTCGATAAACTTGGCGCCGAGGCTCCGGACCTGCTCGCCAGCGGCGCGCCGGACATCATAGGCCTCGACAAGGGCGCCAAGCCGTTTTGCTGTGGCGATCGCCATAAGACCGGCGATGCCTGCACCGAGGATGAGCACCGTTGATGGCCGTATCGTGCCCGCGGCCGTCGTCAGCATCGGGAGGAACTTCGGGCAGTTATCAGCTCCAAGGACAGCAGCCACGTACCCGCCGGCAGTTGCCTGGGAACTGAGGGCATCCATGCTCTGGGCACGGGAGATCCGCGGGACAAACTCGAGGGCGAAGGCTGTGACTTTCCGGTCGCGCATCCGGGCGATGGCCTCAAGATTATGCGTTGCGTTCATGAATCCGATGACGATAGTGCCTTCATCGAGCTGATCGACTTCGGCAACGGTTGGGGGCTGGACGCAGAGCACGATCCGGGCGCCTTTCAACAGTTCGGTCCGGCTGGACACGATCTTCGCACCGGCGGTCGTATAGAGCGCGTCGGGGTAATATGCGCTCGTCCCTGCGTCATGCTCAATCCGGACCACATAGCCGGATTTTGTGAATTTCTGGACAACCTCGGGTACTGTTGCCACGCGCTGTTCCCCGGGGGTCTGTTCCTTTGGAACTGCGATGACGACCGGCATAGCAGTCGGTCCCTTCGAACCGGCCGGGATTGTCCCTTTTACGTCCTGTGCAATGACAGGGGCGCTCAAAAACCCCACTCCTGGTGTTCGGCTTTTTTGCTACAAACCAACATTCTCACTCCATGGATGATCTGCAATGTATCGTATAGGTTAAACGGCAAGCTTCTTTATTTTACGCACCCGGACGGCAACGCCGCGCTTGGAATTTTTCATTTCCGCCGCCGACATCGCGGCCCGGCCGGTCGCGGTCGCCTTTGGCCCGACCACGAGCACTTCGTCGCCGTCCCGGATTGCGGGATCGGCATCGACCACGCCCGGCACGAGCACGTCGCCCTCGGGCAAAAAGTCGCTGATCGTCACGCGGTAGCCCTGCGGGATCAGTTCCCAGCCCTCAAAGGTCGGGCGCAGCAGGCCGTTCCCGGTGTCGATGGAAAAGCGCTGTATGTTGCCCTTGGAATAGAACAGCTCCGGGAAATGGCCCCGGGAGAGCATGCTTTTCGTGTCGACATCGCAGCCGAACTGGTACGAGAGCATCCCGTGGAGCCGGTCGTCCTTTACCCGGCGTTCGCTGTCAAGTGCCCGGCTGAGTTGTGAGAGGGCTTCATCGCTGGTCGGGTGCTCGCGGCAGGAATATTCGAGCGTGATCCCGCAGGTCTTTGCCGCCATCTCCGCGACCCTGAGCGCCCCGCCTTCGAGATGGGCGATCACCCGCTCGTACTTGTGCAGGGCAAGGTAGCGGGCGACAATGTCCGAGATGTACGCGTACTCCTCCGCGTCCCAGTAACCGGTGACCGGGACATCGTAGTGCATCGCGGGGTACACGCATTCGAGTTCCCGGGGGACAAGGCCGAGCGGCGATGTGATGATGAGTTCATGGGCCCGGCCGGCAATCGCCATCTGGAACCGGCGATGGCTCTGAGAGAGCGAGTAAGGTTTCTTTGCCGAGCAGGGCAGGAGAACGGCAACCGTTGCCTTCGGGGGTTTGTACCGGGAAAGAAGCCGTTCGGCAAACCTGCGGACCTCGACCCGCTGCATCGATTCCCCGGAGTTTGCCCGCATCACACCGCTCCGTGCGACCGGGGCATACGGTTCGGTCCCGGCATAGTCCGCGTCAAGGTGGCGCATGATGGCGACGTGGTTTGCGTTCATCCGGCACCGGGCTTCGACAAGCTCCCGGAGTTTTGACTGCCCGATAAAATACCGGACGAGCGCAACCTCGCCTTCAAGGGCGAGCCGGTTGTGCAGTTTCAGGTCGCCGTTCCGGCAGCCCTCGCACGCGCAGATGCCGGCTTTCTGTGCATCGGCCGGGAACTCTCCTTCGGGCGTGCAGAACAGGCCCTGTGCGGATTTGAGATCGGCGGCAATGTAGTCAAAGAGGCCAAATCCCGTGTAGCAGAGGATGTGGACGTTTGACGGGAGGGCAGTGCCCGGCGCGTACCAGAGCGTGTCGGCCGGCGTCTTCTCCCGGATATTTTTAAGCCACCCGGCATACCTGCGGGGATTTGAGAGGGCCGTGTGCCAGTTGGCGACCATCACGACATTGCCGCTCTGGGCCGGGTTCGCAAGCGCCGGGTGGATGGTGACCGGCTGGTCCGGGCCCCGGGGGATGTAGGTCTTTACAAATTCCGCAGGTGCAGAAAGCGGGACATTAGTGCCGCCGCGTGCCACGAGCGTTGGAAAAACGGTTTCTGTTTCGAGCACCGCGGGAAACGACACCTGCGGGACGGGCCCGCTCTCGCAGGTGAGGATACCGGACCGGGCAAGGCCGTCGCGTTTCCTGATATCGATCCGGATCATTCGATCAGCTCCGCGGCGTTGCCGATTTCTTCGGCAAAGATGTTTTTCCATTCGGCATGAAGGCCGCAGACCCGGATCCTGGATTCCTTGTGGCTGTCTGCAAGCATACGGATCCCCCTGCATCCCTGCCTGACCATCGCCGCATCCCATTCAGGGATCTCGCTCTGGCCGATGGGGAAGGTCTCCTTTAAGTCCGGGGGATAGGGTCCGAACGGCGGCTTGAAGTAAAGGACTGTGTCGTATCCCTCGCGGATGCCGTTGTCGCACGCGACAAGGACATTTTCCCCGAGGCGCAGCCAGGTAAGCTGGCGCTGGTACCGCAGCACTTCGGTACGGGCGCAGCTCTCGTCGCCCCGGTAGAAGAACCGGCGCTTGTGGGCCCGGTCATACTGTTCGAGTTCCGCGTTGTGCTGGAGGAGCCGCCGGTACCCCGAAAGAAGCTGGGGGTGGTTCCGGCACCGCTCGTCCACGAGTTCCCAGAGCGTGCCGTCGGTGATCGCCTGCCGGATCCTCGCAATCTCGGCAAGGGTGACGGCTAGGTTATGGAGGGCCAGAAGCCGGGTCCGGTCTTTTGCGGTGCGGAGCTGTTCAGCCGTATGGCTCCGGCAGACGGCACACGAGCAGGGAAGATCGGCGAGTTCGTCGATCTTGAAACTCCCGTGCGTAGTGAGATACCGCCCCTCTTTTGCATAGAGTGCGTAGGCAGCGGAATCAAAAAGATCGCAGCCCATCGCGGCGGCAAGCGCGAACATCACCGGGTGGCCGGCACCGAAGAGGTGGATGCAGGCCGAGCGGGGGAGCGTGCGTTTTGCGGCAAGGACCACGTCCACGAGGTCCCGGTACCGGTAGGACTCCATGAGCGGCACGACCGCACCGATCGGGCAGAAGGAGAAGCCGAGGTCGCCGACTTCCTTTCCCGCCCGCTCGCGGAGGTCGGGGTAGAGGCTTCCCTGCACCGGCCCGGCAATCGGTGCATCGTTCCCGAAGAGTTCCTTTGCCTCCCGGAGCCGTTCCATCGTGATGCCGAGTTCCCGTTCCGCGGTCTCGCGGTCCGCGTCCGGGGAGGTGGGGATATCGAGCGGCACCCAGATGTCGCTCCCGATATCGCGCTGGTAGGTGAGGGTCTGCTCGTTCGTGATCGAAACCTGCCCGTAGACCGAGAGCTGGAACGAGCCTGAGTCGGTCATGATAACGCCGTCAAAATCGAGCAGCTTGTGGAGGCCTTCCTCTTTTACTCTTTCGCTGTACTGTTTGCTCTGCGAAAAAATGTAGGCGTTCGTTATAAGCGCCTCGACACCCATACCCTTAAGTTCCTTTGGGGTGACAAGCATCAGGTGGGGGTTGATGACCGGGAGCAGCGCCGGTGTCCGGATCACTTTTTTCCCGACTACCAGTTTACCGGTCCGTCCTGCAATATCGCTGTCCAGACTCTCGAATGAAATCGCCATGCCGCGGGGGTACTCCTCTTGTCTTTAACTGTATGCTCCGCTTTTTGTTAAACCGATCCCTTAAACGAGCCGGTAAAGATCTGGCCTTCAAAGGTAAGGATCTCGATGACGGGCTGCTGCCAGCAGTGGGTGGGCAATCCCGCTTTCTCGCAGGTCTTGTCGAGGAATGTTTTTGCATCCCAGTTATACTCCGTTGCCACCTGCGGGAGTAAGAGGCCGCTCGTGCCGTAGCCACGGGTAATAAGACCGTGGCGTCCGACTTCAACATGGGCCGGGCGGTCGGCCGGGTCGCAGTCGAGGGGGACAGGGGCGGTAAGGACCGTTACTTCGAAATCAAGGGAGGCGACTTCTGCCTTTTTTACTCCCGGGAACCGGGGGTCTTCGAGAGCGGCAGCGACTGCAGCATTTTCAATGGCATCGCCAAGGGGCAGGACCGGGTAGGGAAACCCGATGCAGCCCCGGAGCTCGCCACCTTTGGTCAGGGTCACAAAAACCCCGCGTTTCTCCCCAAAGACCGGTGTCAGCGTGATCATCGGTTTTGGCTTTTTTGTGATCGTATACTCAATCGCCCCCCGGGCGAGCCGGACGGCAAGCAATCCTTCATCGGCAGTCAGTAGTTGCATGGCACACGTCTCCTGTTCTGTGAGACTTTCTGCAGGGCCCGTTTAATTAGTTATCCCTCCGGAAAACCACAAAAAGCGCCGCCGGCTCCGGCGATCTGTGCCATTATTAAGGTTCGTTCGCGCATATGTAGTCGTGAGAGGGAGAGAGCGGCTGACGGTAGCCTTTGTGCTGCTGAGGAAAGTCCCCCCACCCACCGGGCACGCAGCCATACGCAAGTATGGGTGGCGAGAGTCACGGCAATGGCACAGAAACGACACGGCCTGTTCCCAGTCATGATGCGGCCGAGCCTTAAACGGCGAGAAGTGCACGTTTTTCGTGCATGAGTAACCCGCTGAGCGTTTTAACGGAACAGGATACGGTGAAACGGCGAAACCCTGCGGGTGCAAGCCAGAACAGGGCAATGGATCGCTCGGTATCCGCCCGGGTATGGCGCAGAGCTGAATGCCGCATGAACAGAAGGAGGCTTACTCCTCCCACTCACCTATCTTAAAAAAAAATTAAGAAACTGTTGTCTGGTTTTTCCCTTACAGGAGTTTTTCGTAATATTTCTTTGAACTGCAGGCTGCACATCTCCCGTCTACGATCAGGTAGTCAGGCACACTCTCGCCGCAGGAGGGACAGATGACAGGTTTCCACTTCAGCTTGCCGGTGACTGGCACCCGCACCCGTTCGGTAGAGAGGATCTCCCTTTTTGCCCGGAAGATCTCTTCCTGAAGGCTGGTGCCCATCGTGTGTTTCTGGTATTGCGGGCTGTTTGCATACCACATATCGATGACCGGGAAATTTTTGAGTTTTTCACTATCGACCCAGACCCTCACGCCCTCCGCAGTGCTGCTGTCGGATGCCCGGTTGACGGTTATGGCGAATTTCCCGATGGGCAGGACCGTTAGTCTCCCGTTGCCGGTTGTACTGTGGGCGATTACCTGAAGCGTGTCCGGAAGGCACTTGGGTGTTTCGCAGACGGCAAAAAGTTTCTCTTCAGGGTTTGCCTCGAGCAGTTCGAGGGCATAATCCACCATGATGGCACCGATCAGTACTCCGGGTGCAGGGGCGGTGTGAAATTCGGTGCAGCGGATCATATATTCCTGTACCCGGTCTGGAACGCCGCAGGCTTTCATGCGGGCAGAAAACTCCTTGGGATCGTGGTGATGGTGTCCTTTTTCCATGAAGATCACTTGGTGGGTCATCCCATTAAACATTTTATTTTCTCTGTTTGTTATCCGTATTGTGTTATCCCAGGAGGTAACAGGCTTTTTATGGATGGTAATACCGGGAGGTCTTGTATATTCCCGTGAGAGGCAGGTGAGAAGAAAACTGCGTCTGGTCCCGGTGCTTTCTACCGCTATTTTCGGTAATGAGTTAACTATATCAAATTAATAAAACTACGTCCCGTACGGTGCCTGATTCTATACCCAGTCGTGAATACGGCGGTGGTTATTAGATAAGTTCCTGGTACCCAAT